>JBEKTX010000010.1:0-28833 GCA_049515615.1 Spirochaetia bacterium | reverse complement strand
GCTTTGATCTGGGTATTGGCGTCCTTGGTCGTCATCGGATGCCTCAGTCTATGGATCAGGGCGCTCATGTCAAGCGCGGGGTTATCTTTTAACGTTCGGACAGCAGGCTTACCACTCCATTGGGGGCCAGAGCACCCTTTTGGTAATGTATTCCTTGCGTATGCTCAGCTCCATGCAGTCGGCCACCGTGCACAGCACGGCGGCAGGAGTTGTGGCCTCGCATGGAGTATCTCGGCAAACAAGAAATGTGTTATTCTTCTATAGCGATGAACAAAATCAAAATCAGTCAGACCGTCGTTCTCCTTGCTTTTCTCCTTCTCATGCATTCCAGGGCTTGCGCCGCGCCGATACTGTTTCTGTCCACCCAGCTTGTTCCCCTTCCCGAGGCCGCGAAGATGCGGGAGGTCATTCTGAAGGATTTTCCGCAATCAGTAGATTTTGAGCCGTACGATCGGACGGTCTTCAACAAGAGGGTCGTCGAGCTTGCCGCGAGCCCGGGCGGCAGCGTCGTCCTGGGGGGCCTCCAGCAGGACTTTCTCCCTATGTATCAAGCGGGTGTCCTGACCAGCGTGCAGGACATGGTGCCTGAACTGTCCGACCGCACATTCCTGCCGGGGATTGCAGCCCGGGGGAAGCTCGGCTCGGAAACAACATATTTCATCCCGTGGATGCAGGCGACATACCTGATGGCTGCCAGCAAGCGCGCTCTTCCCTTCCTTCCGAAAGGCGCGGATCTGAAGCGACTGAGTTACAGCGAGCTCCTCGCGTGGGCTGCCAACATGTACCGCTCAACCGGGCAGGCCAGGCTGGGTTTCCCGGTCGGACCGAATGGTTTGATGGCGCGCTTCCTGCAGGGGTACCTCTATCCTTCGTTCACGGGGAGCATGACGGACGGTTTTTCAGGCACGGAGGCGACCGGCATGTGGCGGTACCTTCGCGATCTCTGGCGGTATGTCGCGCCATCTTCTCTGGTTCTGGATCGCATGGACAATGCGCTTCTCAACGGTGAAGTGTGGGTTGCGTGGGACCATACGGCGCGGCTTCTTCAGGCATTCAAAGAGCAGCCCGACCGTTTTGTCGCGTTTCCCGCGCCGGTTGGACCGAAAGGGCGCGGTTTCATATCCGTCATGGCGGGCCTCGGCGTGCTACGGGGATCCGCTTCCCCCTCCGCGGAAAGTCTCATTGAATACCTGACAAGGCCGCTCATACAGGTCGAAACCATGGAGAGTGTCGGGTTCCTGCCCGTCGTGGAAATTGGAACAAGGACAACAACCTCGAAAGGCTTGTCAGCTCTGCTGCGCGCCGTCGTGGAACAGGCGGGCTCCGCGGATGCGATCGTGAGCGCCGTGCCCATACGAGCCGCCGCATCCGCGCGACGTTTCGACCTCGCGTATCTGGTCGCCTTCTCGCGAATCGTGCTGCGCGCCATGGGCACGCAGGAGGTGCTTGCTCGACAGGAGAAGATGCTCCGCGAAGCTGAGACGGACTCTCTCCGGGAGGACAGGCCGTGAAGAACCCCTCCTCACGGACCGTCATTCTGCTCTTCGTGTCGTTCGCTCTCCTGATCCTGGGCAGCGGCTGGTATGTCTGGTCCAACCTCCGCCGGATCGATATCGCCCTTCGGCACTCCGCTTTCACTGCCGAGACGCAGCTCTATCCCATGGTGCAGAAAGTGCTCGCCTTGCAGGATGCGCTGCAGAAATTTATCGATCACCCTTCATCGATCAATCGGGAGCAGCTGATTTTTTCATCCGATGTCGTCGCGTACGACTCGGAGCCGGCCAACGATCACGTTTCTCCAGGCGGATCGGCAGCCAGTTCGATGCCGTCGAGGGATATCGGGCGGGCCCTTGCCTCCCTCGATTTCATGCTCTCAGCGCCGGTGCCGGACAGGTCAGGCCTCATCGCGCTGAACACCCGCTGGAATGAAATTCTCGCGGCTCTCCAGAACGGCTATCTGGCGTCCAGCTACGCGGCGATGCGCCAGCAAGAGGATCGGATCTCGCAATTCGGCGCTCTCCGATTGATTTCATTGGTGGTGCTCACCCTGTTCGGCCTTTCCCTCGCAATCGCGGGAATACTCGTCTTTCGGCAGCGGCGCGCGATCATCCAGATATCCGAAGCGACCTCGTCCGAGAAAAAACAGCGTGAGAGGGTAAACCTCGCGATGCATGGAGGAGGGCTCGGCTATTGGGAGGGGGATGTTTCCACACCTGTGTTGATGGTCAATCAGCGTTGGGCGGAAATGCTGGGATTCACGCTGGAGAATATCGGCGATGCGTCCGCTGCCTTTCGAACCCGACTTCATCCTGAAGACGCGGAACGCGTCTTGAAGGCGGATGAAGAGCTCAGAGCGGGGAAAATACCGGACTACGCACTGGAATACCGGGTGCTCATCGAGGGACACGCCCGGTGGCTGTCAGCCAATGGCTCAGTGATCGAGAGGGATGACAGTGGAATGCCGAAAATTGTTGCCGGCACTGTCATGGACATCACTGGTCGAAAGCTCGCGCAGGAGACAATCGAGAAGGCGCGACAGGCCGCGGAAGATGCGAACACGTCAAAAAGCGATTTCCTTGCAAACATGAGCCACGAGATCCGCACACCGATGAACGCCGTCATTGGTTTTTCAGACCTCGCCCTGAAGACGGATCTGACGCCCCGGCAAAAGGACTACGTGTCAAAAATTCATAACGCGGGCGTATCCCTCCTGGGGTTGATCAATGACATCCTCGATTTCTCCAAGATCGAGGCGGGGCGGCTGGAGATGGAGCAGGTCGATTTCTCCCTGGAACAGGTTCTGGAGACGGTGACTTCCTTCGCCAGCCAGAACGCATACGCGAAAGGGCTCGAGCTTCTTTTGAACGTTTCAAAGCACATCCCTTTGGACCTCGTCGGCGACCCGCATCGGCTCGGGCAGGTGCTGATCAATCTGCTGAGCAATTCGGTGAAGTTCACGCAAACGGGGGAAGTGGAGCTGCGGGCCACGCTCAGCGAGAAAACCGGGGAGAAAGTGAAGCTGCGTTTCTCAGTGCGGGACACGGGGATCGGCATGACGCCCGAGCAGTGCGTGAAGCTGTTCCAGCCGTTCACGCAGGCCGACAGCTCAACGACACGAAAGTACGGCGGCACCGGTCTGGGGCTCAGCATCGTGCGGCGTATTGTCGAGATGATGAGCGGTCAGATCTGGGTGGAAAGCGAGCCCGCGAAGGGATCGAAGTTCATTTTCACCGCCTGGTTCGGCCTTGGCTCGAAGGCGAAGTCGATTTCTCATTCTCTCCCCGCAGTGCTCGAAGGAATGCATGCTCTCGTCGTGGATGACAACGCCATGGCGCGTGAAGTGATGCAGAACATACTCCAATCCCTCCACTTTCGAGCCCATGCGGTGGGCTCGGGCGAGGAGGCGGTCGAATCTGTGATTCAAGGCGACCGCTCCGACCCATTCGGACTGGTTCTGATGGATTGCACTATGCAGGGAATGGACGGGATCGAGGCAACGAGGCGGATCATGAAAGAAGGATCCGTGAAACGACCGCCTGCCGTGCTGGTGTTGAGCCCGTCGGGCGCCGGCGAAGAAGAGCGCGCGCGGGCGCTGGAGGCAGGAGCCTCGATTCTTCTGCTGAAGCCGGTCACTCCCTCCACGCTCTACGATGCGATCATCAGGATTGGCAGAAGACAACGAGATCAATCAACAGATCGCGGTCGAGCTTCTCAGCAGTGCCGGCATGGACGTCGTGGTGGCGGAAAACGGACGAGAGGCCGTTGAAAAGCTCATCCAGGGCGTCGACCGCTACGACATTGTGCTGATGGATATTCAGATGCCGGAAATGGATGGGTACGAAGCCACACGGCGCATTCGAGCCGAGAAAGCATTTGCGGATCTGCCGATTATTGCGATGACCGCGCATGCGCTCATACAGGAGAGGCAGAAGGCGATGGATGCCGGAATGACCGACCATATCAGCAAGCCGATCGATCCGCAGGCGATGTTCGAGACCCTGCGCCGCTACTATCATGAGGTAGAGACCCAGGTTCCACACGCAACGCCTGCCGGGGCTCCCTCGGAACCGGTCGCGGTCCCCGAGATCGAAGGCATCGACGTGAAGGGAGGGATCAGGCGCGTCGCGGGGAACAGGAAGCTCTATCTGGATCTGTTGCGGAGGTATGTCGAAGGGCAGCAGGATTCCGCGGAGAGAATTCGCACAGCCCTGAAAAACGGGGACAAGGATCTCGCGGAACGGATTGCCCACACGGTGAAGGGTGTCTCAGGCAACATCGGGGCGGCCGATGCGCAGACCGCGGCCGGGGATCTGGAAGCGTCCCTCCACAAGGATGAAGCGGAAGGCCGTATTCAGGAGGTCTTGTCGCAATTCTCCCTCGCAATAGGAACTGCGATCACCAAGATTCGCGCGGCCCTCGGAAGTCCCTCAGAATCACGCAGGATCACAACGGACGGGAAGAAGCTTGATCCTTCCGCGTTGAGGGAAATCCTCCAGAAGCTCACCCTGTATGCCGAGGAAAGCGACAGCGAAGCCTTCGAATACCTGGACTCAGTGCGGGAAGAGCTCAGCTCGTCATTTCCCCGGAAGGATTTCGATGAGCTGGAGGAGGCGATGAAAGCCTATGATTTCCCCGCGGCGCTCGTGACTCTGCGGCGACTCTCCACCCGCCCGCCAGGCTCTATGTGAATATTCAGAAAGGACACAAGATGGAAAAGCAGGCCGGCAACGAGAAGAAATCGACGGTGCTGATCGTCATTATTTCGGGCCGCATCATGGCCCTGGCGGATGTATACGATGCCCTGATCAGCAGGCGAGTCTGCAAACCCGCCTTCCCTCATGAGAAGGCTGTCTCGATCATCACGGAGGGGACCGGCATGCATTTCGAGGGAGCCTGCGCATGAGCAAGGACGACAGAAGGACTGTTCTCGTTGTCGACGACGTCCCGGATGACATCGCCGTCATGGAGGCGATTCTCAAGGACAAGTATCGCGTGAAAGCCGCCACCAGCGGTGAAGCCGCGCTGGCGATCGCACGCGGCGATCCCCCTCCCGATCTGATCCTCCTCGATGTCATGATGCCCGTCACGGACGGATTCGAGGTATGCCGCAGGTTGAAGCAGGACGGCGCGACCGCGAAGATCCCCGTTATTTTCGTGACCTCGAAGGATGATGTGTCCAATGAATCGAAGGGCTTCGCCGCGGGCGCCGTCGACTACGTCGTGAAACCAGTCAATCCGCACCTGGTGCGGGCTCGCGTGGGAGCGCACCTGGAGCTGAAAAAGGCTCAGGAGGAGCTGGAAGCTCAAAACGAGATCCTGCGGGAAAACGCCCGGCTCCGCGAGGAAGTCGAGGCAATCAGCAGGCATGACCTGAAGAATCCGCTGATGATCGTCATGACCGTTCCGCAGGTCATTCTTGCGGGGACGAGCCTCACGGAAGGCCAGCAGAAGCTTCTCAGGATGGTGGATGACGCGGGTCGCAGAATGCTGGACATGATCAACCGCACCATTGATCTGTACAAGATGGAACGGGGGACATACGCGCTCAAGCCTGTCGGCGTCGATATTCTCCCGATCGTCGCACAGGTCACCTCGGCACTAGGCAGCCTGTTGGAGGCAAATGGCCTGACGTGCGTTGTGACAATCAACAGCAAAGACATCCAAACCGGCGATCGTTTCATGGTGTGGGGTGAAGAGCTCCTTGTGTATTCACTTCTCGCCAATCTCGTCAAAAACGCCGCCGAAGCCTCTCCCTCAGGAGGACGGATTTCCATTTCTCTTACGGAGGGCGAACCGGCAATGGTTGCGATCCATAACAGCGGCGCCATCCCGGTTACCATTCGGGCCCGGTTTTTTCAGAAGTTCGCTACGGCGGGGAAAGGGGGAGGGACGGGACTGGGCGCCTATTCGGCGAAACTGATCGCGGGTACGCTCCACGGTTCGATCGGCGTCGAGACTTCGGAGGATAGGGGGACCACCGTAACGGTGAAGCTGCCCCGTGCGTAGGGGGAGATTTCCGTGGAAGGGTCTCACGCCCGCGGAAGCGTGACGGTGACGGTTGTTCCCTCTGCTTCCGATGTCTCGAACCGGATATCGCCTCTCATCGTGCGGACCATCAGCCGCGCGGAATAGGCGCCGAGGCCTGTTCCCCCCTCCTTCGCCGCGGTGGTGAATTTCTCGAAGAACCGATTCCTGATCTGGGATGGAATCGCGCCGGTATTGTGGATCGCGATCGAGGCTGCATTCTTTCCCGCGAGGGATAGGGAAATCCTTCCTCCCTCTGGAGAAGCCTCGATCGAGTTCTTGAGGAGATTGCCGAGCACCGAATACACCAGCAGCTGATCCCCCATGACGCAAAAATCGTCACCCGGCGAGAGCGGGTTCCCGTGGAGGGTCACATCCAGGGAGAGCTTTCTCATTCCCAGAGAGTTATGGAGAGCTGTCACGATCTGCTCGATCACGCGCGGAACTTCAACCTTTTCCGGGCTGAAAGCGTAGGTGCCCTTTTCCATCTTGAACAGGTCGATGGTCCGATTGATCATATCGAGCATCTGGCGCCCCGCGGCTTCGACCATTTCCAGGAGCTTCTTCTCACTGTCTTTGAGGCTGGCACCTGCCAGAAGCAGGCGGGGAACGTTCATGACGATCATCAGGGGATTCTTGAGGTCGTGCCTGCTGATCGCCTCCACTTCCTCGCGCAATCGGGCATTCTGCTTCAGGATCTCATTCTGCCGCTCCAGTTCCTCCCGTGCCTGCTTCAGCTCGAGGTGCGCCTTCACGCGCGCCTTCACAAGGTGCGGGTTGACCGGCTTCGTGATATAGTCCACTGCTCCAACGGCGAATCCCAGGGATTCGTCGGCCACCGCGTCCTTCGCGGTCACGAAGATCACGGGTATCCTGCTCGTGGCTCTCTCCTGCTTCAGCCTGCGGCAGGCTTCCAGCCCATCCATGTCCGGCATCATGATATCGAGCAGGATCAGGTCCGGGGGCGCATCGCTCCCGGCGATCTTGAGCGCGGCCTCCGCGCCGGTGGCGACCCGGACATGGTACTCTTCACGGAGGATCTCACTCAGGATTGAGATATCATCTGGGAGGTCCTCGACGACGAGCACAGTTGGTTTTTTTGACGATTCATGCTTCTCGTCCATAACGCCCCCCTGCCGGCAAAACATCATAATGCGCCGCATTGCGGCTGTAAATGGTCGCGTGCTCCATTGCGATTCGACCCGACAACGATTATCGTACTGCTGGATATCAGGAGGCGGATGCAGATGACGGGGACGGGAACAAGGAAACGGATCCTCGTGGTTGACGACGAGCCACAGAACATCACGATCATGCGGGAAATTCTCAAATCGGATTACACTGTCATCGCCGCCACTGACGGAGCGAGGGCGCTTTCCCTCGCGCAATCCGCAAGTCCTCCGGACCTCATCATGCTGGACATCTTGATGCCGGGGCTCGATGGATACGAAATTCTGCGCAGGCTGAAGGCGAACGCGCGAACGGCAGGATTGCCCGTGGTCCTTGTGACGGCGAAGGGCGAGGTCGACGACAAGATGACCGGGTACGAGCTGGGCAGCTCCGACTACATCACAAAGCCTTTCGAAAGTTCGTTCGTGCTGAGCGTGGTCCGCAGGCTGTTGAGCAGGTCCTGAGTGCAGGTTCGGAGCTCCCGCTTTCTCGTCTTGACGGGCGGAAAGATGTAAGTTATAATACAACTTATAAGCTATGCATCACCGCGCCCGACCGCCCGCCGCCACGTTGACGCCCTTGAAGAGGACCAGCGTCCGCGTGCAGGTCTTCGAACAGATGAAGAACCAGATCCTCACGGGCGCGTGGAAGCCGGGGAGCAAGATTCCCTCGGAGAACCAGCTCTCCAGGATGCTCGGGGTGAGCAGGATCTCCATTCGCGAAGCGCTGCAGAAGATGGCGGCTCTCGATCTCCTGGAGGCGCGGCAGGGCGAGGGAACGTTCATCAGGGAGGCGGGGGCGGATCAGCGGATGAATCCACTCATTCCCCTCATGCTCCTCGGGACGAACGACATCGTCGATGTGCTGGAATACCGCAGGATCATCGAGACGGGAATCATCGCGCTCGTGGTGGAGCGCGCCACGGCCGCTGACATCGACGAGCTGCACGGGCTTCTGCAGAGAATGCGCAAGGTGCGGGGCACGATCGAGGATTTTGCGGCAACCGACCTCGAGTTCCACATCGCCCTCGCCCGCATGACGCGCAACCCGGTCATCGTCAAGATCACCTCGGTCATCAAGGACATCCTCAGCTCCTCCATGGTGGACATCGTGGAGGTCCTCGGGGTGAAGCTGGGCCTCCATTATCACGCGCAGATTCTGTCCGCCATCAAGAGCGGCGACAGGAAGCTCGCGCAGAAGGTGATGGCCGAGCATATCGAAAGCACGATCAAGGGCATGACGGGAAGGATCCCGCAGGGACGTTCTTCGCACCGCTTGTATGACAACAGAACAGTGGGAGCCGCCGGTTCGGGCGGGGGAAGGGAGGGATACGGGGATGGCTGAGGACGAGCTGATCCACGGTTTGCAGGAGAAGGCGCTGCGCATCCGGCGCAATATCCTCGCCATGATAGGGACCGGCATGGCAGGCCACCTGGGAGGGTCCAGCTCCCTGGCCGAAATCATGGCCGTGCTCTACTTCCACATCCTGCGCCTCGATCCGCGGAACCTCCGCGACGATCGCCGGGATCGCTTCCTGCTCAGCAAGGGCCACGCCGTTCTGGCGCAGTACGCGGCGCTGGTCGAGCTGGGGGTCATCCCGCGGGAGGAGCTGGCAAAGGTGAAAACGATCGAGGGGATGCTCCAGGGGCATCCGGACATGGAGCGGACGCCCGGCATCGAAGCGGTCACCGGGTCACTGGGGCAGGGCCTGTCCATCGCCAATGGGATGGCCCTGGGGCTGCGCCTGGATCGGAACCCCGCGCGCGTGTACGTGGTGCTGGGCGACGGGGAGCTCTCCGAAGGCCAGGTGTGGGAGGCTGCCATGGCCTCGGCGTGCTACAAGATCGACTCACTCACCGCCATTCTGGACAGGAACGGAATCCAGGCAACGGGCCCGACGAAGGATGTGTTCGACATCCCCTGCATCAGCCAGAAATGGGCCGCCTTCGGGTGGGAGTGCATCGAGGTGGACGGTCACGACATCAGGGCTCTCATCGGCGCCCTGGAGTCCGCGGTTCGGGTGAAGGGCCGGCCGACGATCGTGATCGCCGCCACGGTGAAGGGCAAGGGGTTCTCCTTCGCGGAGAACACCGCGGCTTTCCACAACGCCGTCCTCACGGAGGCGCAGTACGCGACGGCGCTATCGGACCTGGACAAAGAAGCGCGGCTCGAGGGGGCATTCCGTGGACACAACTAATCTCCGTGAAGCGTACGGCATGACCCTGGTGGAGCTGGGGAGCATCGATCAGCGCGTCGTCGTGCTGGAGGCGGACCTGGGCAAGTCCACCCGAAGCTGCCTGTTCAAGGACCGGTTTCCCGAGCGCTACTTCGAGATGGGCATCGCGGAGCAGAATATGACCTCCACAGCCGCGGGGCTCGCCCTGTCAGGCAAGATACCCTTTGTGAGCTCCTTTGCCGTCTTTGCCGCGGGTCGGGCGTACGACCAGATCCGCAATGTGGTCTGCATCCCGAAGCTCCCCGTGCGGATCTGCGGCTCCAGCGCCGGGCTGTCGGATTTCGGGGACGGAAAGACGCATCAGTCGGTGGAGGACGTCGCCCTCATGCGCGCCATTCCCAACATGACCGTGCTCGTTCCGGTTGACGCGGTGGAGACCCGGGCGATGCTCCACGCCCTTGTGCAGTATCCCGGCCCGGCCTACATCCGGGTCAACCGCAACGACCTGCCCGTGTACACGCCGCTGGATTCCGTCTACGCCATCGGGGACACGCGGACCGTGCGGGAAGGAAACGACGTGGTCGTGTTCGCCAATGGCGTGATGGTGTCGAAGGCGGTCGCGGCTGCCGAAAGACTCGGCGCCGAGGGCATCTCCACGAAGGTGGTGAACGTGAGCACGGTGAAGCCGTTGAATGTGGATGCAATCACTGCCGCCCTCGTCTCGGTGAGACGGGGAATCGTCGTGGCGGAAGAACACACCGTGATCGGCGGCCTGGCCGGTGCAATCCTCGAGGCGCTGCACGCGCAGACCCGCCTGCCAGTAGAGATGATTGGGATCAGGGATTCCTTCGGCATGTCGGCGCGGAGCTACGAGGAGCTGCTGGCCTACTTCGGCCTGACCGACACCGCCATCGTGGAGGCCGCGCGCAAGATCGCGGCGGCGACATAGGGCATCGGGGAGGAGGGTCATCATGAAGGTGGGATTCATCGGACTCGGTATCATGGGGAAACCGATGGCGAAGAACCTGCTCAAGGCGGGCCACAGCCTGACGGTATTCGACATCCTGGCGCCCGCGGTCACCGAGCTCGTGCGGGCCGGCGCGCAGGCGGGGGAGAGCTCCGAGGATGTGGCACGCCGGAGCGACGTCGTCATTACCATGCTCCCCAACTCACCGCACGTGCGCGAGGCCGCGCTGAGCGCGCGCGGGATCATTCATGGCATCGCCCCCGGGGCGCTGTTCATCGACATGAGCTCCATTGCCCCCGCCACGTCACAAGAGCTCGCGGCGCGCTTCGCCGAGAAATCCGTGGATGTGCTGGACGCCCCCGTGAGCGGGGGCGAGCCGAAGGCGAAGGAGGGGACGCTCGCCATCATGGTCGGCGGAAAGCCGGAGGTCTTCGAGAAGGCGAAGGAGCTGCTCCTGGCCATGGGATCCTCCGCGGTGCTCTGCGGAGGGATCGGCAGCGGAAATGTCACCAAGCTGGCCAACCAGATCGTCGTTGCCCTGAACATTGCGGCCATGTCGGAGGCATACGCCCTGTCCACCAAGGCAGGGGTTGATCCCGAAAGGGTCTTCAATGCCATCAGGGGCGGCCTGGCGGGGAGCACGGTGCTGGAGGCGAAGACGCCCATGGTCCTGGCGGGCAACTTCGCGCCGGGCTTCCGAATCGAGCTGCACATCAAGGACCTGCAGAATGCCCTGGATACGGCGCACGCGGTGGGCGTTCCCCTGCCTCTGACCGCCCAGGTCATGGAGATCATGCAGGCGCTCAAGGTGGACGGCAAGGCCGGCAATGACCATTCAGGGATCGTCCAATTCTATGAGAAACTTTCCGGGATCGAGGTGCGGCACAGGTAGAGCGGGGCCTGCCTCGCGCGGAAGCAGCGGGAAAGGGGACGCATGAAAGCGCTGGTATATCGGGGGCCGAAGACGATCAGCATTGAGGAGGTCGACCGGCCGGTGGTGCGGCCGGAGGAGGTCCTGGTTCGCGTGGCTGCCACGGGGATCTGCGGCTCCGACGTGCACGGCTACCTGGGCCGCACCGGGCGAAGGGTGCCGCCCATGATCATGGGCCATGAGTTCTGCGGCACGGTGGAGGAGGCGGGCGACGCGGCTTCCGATTTCCGAAAGGGCGATCGGGTCGTCGTTCAGCCCGTGGTCTTCTGCGGGAGGTGTCCCTTCTGCCGGCAGGGCATGACGAACCTCTGCGCCAACCGCCGATTCTTCGGCGTGATGGACTGCAGCGGCAGCATGGCGGAGTACCTGAGCGTGCCGGCGAAGCTCCTTTACCGCATGCCCGCGGCAATGGACATGGAAATCGGAGCCATGGTGGAGCCCCTCGCGGTGGCCTACCGCGCCGTGCACCGCGCCGCGGAGCTCATCGAAGGCAACACGATTCTCATCGTTGGCGCGGGTACCATCGGCCTGCTGCTCCTCGCGCTGGTGAAGCTGCAGAATCCGCGGACCGTCGTCGTCAGCGACCTCAGCGAGACGAGACTTCGGCTGGCGCGGCAGATCGGGGCCGACGCGGCAGTCAATCCCTCTCATGACGACATCATGAACGTGGTGGGCGAGCTTTCGGGAGGGCGGGGTGCAGGGGTCTCTTTCGAAGCCGTGGGTGTGGAAGCGACCGTGGAACAGGCCCTGGCATGCCTTCGGCCACGGGGAACATGCGTGTGGGTGGGGAACTCCCAGAAAATGATCCCGGTGGACATGCAGAGAAGCGTCACGAGGGAATTGAGCGTCCTGGGGAGCTACATCTATTCTCACATCGAGTTCGGCGAGGCGCTGCAGGTCCTGGCGCAGGAGAGGATCGACGTGCGGCCGATCATCTCCCGGCGCGTCACGCTGGACCAGGGTCCGGAAATGTTCGCGGCCCTGTCCGATCCATCGACCGAGCTGGTCAAGGTGATCCTGACGAGCTGATGCGTTCCGGTTCGCCTATCGCCGTTCGCTGCTCGCGAAAATGATCGCCAGTATGATGACGCCTGTGAGGATGTACCGGAGTCCGACGGTGAATCCAAGGATGTCCAGCAGGTAGAGAATAAGGAGGAGCAGGAGAGAAGCTCCCAGGATCCCCGGTACGTTGGAGTTCCCACCCGCGATCGAGCTGCCTCCGATCACCGGCACCGCAATGGAGTTCAGAAGATACTCGTGGCCCATGCCGAGCGTCACGCCTCCCCCGAAGGCAGAGAGAAGTATCCCGGTGAGCCCGGCGAACAGACCGCACAGGACGTAGGTGACGAACTTGCTCGTCTCCACGTTGATCGCGGCAAGCGTAGCCGCCTTGGTATTCTGACCTATGGCGTGTATGAAACGCCCGTAGCGGGTCCGCGAAAGCACGAAGTGCATGACAACGCCGATCGCGATCGCAACGAGGAAGAGCAGGGGGACGCCGCCCAGCTTCACGTTCACGAAAGCGGCCAGGCCTGCGGGCGGTTTGATCTGGAGTCCGCGGAAGAACACAATGGAGACGCTCTGGACGATGAATCCCGAGCCCAGGGTCGAGATCATCGGGGGTACGCGGAGCAGCCTGATCAGGAGGAAGTTGAAACCGCCTATTGCCATGCCCGTCGCCAACCCGGCGAGGGTCCCCAGAGCGATGCCCCCGTCAGAGGCGTTCATGACTTTCATCGCGACGAAGCCCGTCAGGCCGATGGCGTAGGGGATGGACAGGTCGATGTTGCCCGGCCCGAGGGTGATGACCAGCATCTGGCCGAGCCCGACGAGCATGAAGAACGTCGCGAAGCTCGCCGAGGCCCGGAGTGTGCCCATGGGATTGGTGGAGACGGAAGCGATCACAATGAACACGCAGGCCGCGCCGATGTAGGACCACAGCCATTTCACCGCGATGATCTCGCGGAACGGGATCACGATGGGGTGCTGCCGAGCCTCAGCCATATTTCGCCTCGCGCGCCGATTTGACCATGCCGTTGAGGAAGAGAACCAGGAGGAGGATGAGGCCCTGCGAGCCTACCTGCCAATCAGGAGAGATCCTCAGGAAGGTGAGGAGCGTGCCCACGAGCGTCATGGCGCACGCGCCGAGCACGGCGCCTGCGGCGGAGACCTTGCCACCGGAGAATGACCCTCCTCCGAGCATGACCCCCGCCACGCTCAGGAGCGTATAGTTCGCCGACATGTTCGCGTCGGCGCTCGTGGTGATGCCGGCGAGGGCCGTTCCCGCGAGGATGCCGAACAGGCCGACGGCTCCGAAAACGCAGGCCTGGATCAGCGCAATCGAGTGTCCGGATTGCGCGATCGCCTTCATGTTGCCGCCGACCCCGCGCACGAGAATGCCGAAGTTCGTCTTGAAAAGGAGCATGTGGCCGAGCACGGCCAGGACGACGAGGAAGAGAACCGGCAATGGTATCAAGGGGGGAGCGATCGATACGGCAGTCTGCACAATGGCGGGGACATTCCCGCCCGGCGTGGGCTGGATCGTGACGGCCAGGCCGGTCCAGATGAATGACATCCCTATGGTGATCACGATGGAGGAGAGCCTGCGCCAGTACAGCAGCGCTCCGACGAGGATGTAGGCGCCGAGAATGGCCGCGAGGAGCAGGAAACCGAGACCCGGATTGGTCGGGATCGTTGTGCCCACGATGCAGGTGACCAGGCCGACGAGGTTGCCGATTGAAAAATCGATTTCACCGATCGACATTGCAAACATCTGCCCCACGGTCGCCAGGCTCAGCGGTATCGCCATATTGAGCAGGAGCTGGAGGCCCGTGTACCCGAGCACGATCGGGCGGAGAAGGGCCAGAGGAATAAAGACCACCAAAGCGGAAAGGATGGGCAGCAGAATGACCTGGACGCTGCTCCCCCTCCTGAAGGCGGTGAATGCGTTCAATTCTCCCCTCCCCTTCAGAACGAGGATTTCAGAATGTCTTCCTCGGTGGCTTTGTCGCCCGCCAGCTCAGCGAGGATCTCTCCGGATTTGAACACGTAGATCCGGTCGCAATACTTCAGCTCGCTCATCTCGGTCGTGTACCAGACAAAGCTCCTCCCTTTCTGGCTCTCCTCGATGATGAGCCTGTAGATCTCCTCTTTTGTGCCGACGTCCACCCCCCGGGTCGGATCGTCCATCAGCACGAGGGGTGAGCTCGACTCCAGGCACCGCGCAAAGAGGACCTTCTGCTGGTTCCCGCCGCTGAGGCTCAGGATCCCCCGCGTGACCGAGTCTGTCCTGATTTCGATGGCGGCTTTCCACTTGTCGGCGACGGCTTTCTCTTTTCCGGGATCGATGAGGAGGAACTTTCTGACCCGCTCATAAACCTGCACGGTCATGTTTTTCGCGATCGACCAGACCGGGAATATGCCGTCCGACTGGCGGTCCCCGGGGATAAAGGTCGTGGGACCCTTGATCCGATAGTCCCGGGGGTTGCGATAGTCGAAGAGACGTCTCAGCAGCTCGGTCTGGCCATGTCCGGCGAGGCCCGCAAGGCCGATGACTTCCCCCTCCCGAACCCGCACCCGGATGCGGCCGGCGTTTCCCGTCGGCTCGACGACGAAGGACGTCCCTTCGTGTTCGCCGGCGTCGATGTGCGCCCCTCGCCCCTGGCCGCCCCCTTCCTTGATGAGCTTCGCCTCGCCCATCGATTCGATGATCGTGCGCCGGGAGGCGGAGCTCGTCGTGAGGAGGCCGACGTTCGCGCCGTCCTTCAGGACCGCAATCCGATTGGTGCAGGCCAGGACCTCGTCCAGCAGATGCGTTATGAAGATGACGCTCAGCGTTCCACCGCGCAGTGAGTTGATGTAGTCGATCAACTGGCCGGACGTGTGATGATCGAGCGCGCTCGTCGGCTCGTCGAGGATGACCAATCGCAGAACATGTTCTGTCGTGGAGAATGCCTTCGCGATTTCGACGATCTGCCGCAGCCCGAGGGACATGTTTTCGACGACGTCCCGGGGGCGGATTCCGTGGCCAGGGAATATCCGGTCCATCGTGCCCATGAGCATCCGCTCGGCTCTCTTTGCCCATCCGATTCCGCGCAACGAGGGATGAAAAACCTTCATATTCTCGACGACCGAAAGATTCGGACAGAGGCTGAGCTCCTGGAAAACAGCCCGGATGCCCAGGCGGTTCGCCGTCTGGACGTCGTAGTCAGGACGGAGCGGAACGCCGTCGATCTGGATGGTCCCCGAGCTTGGGTGGTACGTCCCCATCAGGATATTGACGAGGGTGGACTTGCCGGCACCGTTGTGGCCGACAATGCCAAGGGTCTCGCCTTCGAGGACCCGGAGGCTCAGATTGTTGAGGGCATGCGAGTGGATGAAATACTTGTGAACGTCATTCAACTCTACGATCGCTCTGCTGTCGCCCATGGTGACCCTGATCATCCCCTTGAAACGAGAGGGCGGTCCCTCGCCGATTCCGGTTCGAGACCGCCCGTGAATCCCTATCCCAGTATACCGACTATTGGCCGATGGGATCTGCCGGAGCGGGCTTGCCTGCCTTGATAAGACTGATCATCTGCTGAACCCATTTCTGCGGATAGTTCAGCGTCACCACGCCACCCTTCTCGGTGTTGGCGAGGAACCATTCGAGCTTCTCCTGCGGGACAACGAGGGGGTTGACGTTCATCATGTGGGGGACCTGCTTCCCGTTGAGGACCTCCAAGGCCACCCAGAAGGCCATCTGCACCGAGCCCGGCTGGCTGCACGCGGACCAGGACTTGAAGCCGGTCTTGTCCTTGAGCTCCTTCCAGATCAGCAGCTCGTCGTAGCGGTTTCCCATCATGACCATGGGAATCGGGCGCCCCGCCTCCTGGAAGGCCTGGATCGCACCGTAGCCGTCGCCGCCCTGGTCGACGACCGCGTCGATCTTCGGGAGCGAGGGGAGGATGCCGGCCACCGCTTTCTGCGCGGTCGCCTCGTCCCAATTGCCGTAGACCTCTCCCACGACCTTCAGGCCGGGGTACTTCTTGAGCCCCGCCACGATCCCGTTATGGATGTCATCGTTGATCGAGGTGCCTGCAAGGCCGCGGATCTCCAGGAGGTTGCCGGTCTTCGCCAGATTGTTGGCGATAAACTCTACCTGGTTCTGCCCGTACCACTTGAAATCGATGTTGATATTGTAGGCTTTCGGACTGGTGACGATGCCATCGAAGGCGACGACCGGTATGCCGGCCGCGGAGGCCAGGTTCACCGCTCCATTCAACGCGGTCGGCGACGCGGCATCGAGGACGATCGCGTCATAGCCTTCGAGGATCAGGTTTTGAATCTGCGCAGCCTGCTCGGCCGCGGAGTTCTCGTTCGTCGTGAACGCCTGCGCCTCGGCGACCAGGCCCTGAGCCTTTGCCTGCGCGACGACGGCATCCCAGTCGCGCAGCATCTGCTGGCGCCACGAGTTGGCGGCGTAGTTGTTGCTGAACGCGATGCGCCATTTGCCCTGCGCGCCGAGGCTGAGAACCATGGCGAGCCCGAGAACGAGACAGATCAAAGCTCTTTTCATACCTTCCCTCCTTGGAAACAATCGAATGGACACCGCGTTTTTACGCACGACGGATCGTGCGTCCCTCAACGAGGACATCGCGGTGCCATCATTCGCACGGCACGAGATCCTTCCTCCCCGCGAAAGAGTTTTCCGAGCGCGGTTGTGAATGTTCTGTTGGAAATTGTTTCTCTCTCGTTCCACAAGAGAGCGGGTCGCCAAGATCAGCAAGAGTCGCGTGGAGAGCCGCAGTGGCGATCATTGCGCTCAATTGCCGTCAGCCCTCCTTCGTGCAACAAAGGCTAAGCCTGATGACACATTCAGTATATTGTCTATTGTATCTGAAATACTATTTTTGGTCAAGAGAAATTTTTTGGCCTGGATCTGACTTGTGGAGGATCACGACCGGATTTGTGCTCCCACACCTTCCGAGTGAGCGTCAAGATCATGGACGATATGCCTTTCCAGAAGCTCATCGATCTTGGCAATTTCCTTGTTCTCGATGAGCTGGATCAGGATTTCGTGCTGGTCGAGGTAGAATGTGAGGGTTTCGAAAGGCACGTGCTGCTGCAGGCGAAGCGCCTGCTGCTTCAGGCGAAGAAGCTGGAGTTTGGCATCGAGGGTGCGGAGTATCCGGATCAGCTCCGTATTCCCGGTGCGCTCGGCGATCTCCAGGTGGAGTTGGCTGTCGTATTCGTGCACCGCCGCAAGGTCGCGGCGTTCAATCGCCTCCTTGCACTTCCGGGCGAGGACGCGGAGGGGAGCAAGCGATTCCGGTGTCGCAGACATTGCGAAACTCCTGGCGGCAAGCCGCTCGAGCCAGAGGCGCACCTGGGAGATATCGCTGGCTTCCTTGTCACTGATGGTCGCGACGAAGGAAAAGCTTCGAGGCTTGATGATGACGAGCCCGTATTCGGAGAGCTTTCGTATCGCCTCCCGAACCGGCGTCCTGCTCACCTGAAAATGTTTCGCGACCTTGATTTCCGGAATCTTTTCCCCGCTCTTCAGCACTCCGGAAAGAATAAGCGCCTTCACGTGATGGTAGACTTTGTCGGAAATACTCTGGCGATCGATCAGATCAGCGCTCGCGATCCCGTCCAGCATGACTCCTCCTGCCAAGCGAAGAGGCCAAGGTACACGATGTACAATGTCCTCTCGATCTTCTTTCATCAAGAGCGGCGGTCTGCGCCTTCAGCCTTCCGCCACGGCGAGAAGCCGCACGGGAGCCCCCGATGCATATTCTCCCGCGACTTTCATGGGCGCCGGGATGAGGGTCACTCGTCGGCCCGACAGATCGGCGACCTGCCCTCCGACGTTCTCGATGATGAAGATGTCGTCGGACAGGAGCCTGCGGTGGTTCTCCGGGTGAAACGGCCTCTCCTGGTAGCACGCGGGAAGGTCCACGTCGGGGGCATCGATCCCGACGAGCCTGATCTTCTCCTGAACAAGCCACTCGCATGCTTCACCGCTCAGCACACGGTACTCGTCGTAGTAGCGGCTGGGATCCGAAGAGAATAACGGCGACCAGCCGGTGTGGACGATGAGGGCGTCTCCCGCGCGCAATTCCTGCCGTTGGGCTTCCAGCGCGTGCCGCAGGTCCGTGCGTGCGATTTCCCGTGGTCCCTTTCCGTCCGGCCCGTACTTCCCCGACACGTCGAGGACGAGCGCCTCTCCAATCAGGTCGTTGAGCGGGATCTCGTCCAGGCGCCTGCCTTCCTCCACCATGTGCCATGGCGCGTCCATGTGCGTGGCGAAATGGAGGCTCATCGTCACGATGGCGTGCCGGCAGCCGTGGCTGGGAAACATCTGGATGTTGCGGAACGAGGCGAAGCCGAAGGGGTGGTACGTGTTCTCGTCGAAGGGATGGCTCAGGTCATAGTACACGCGCATGCGCTCCCCCCCAGCGTGTCGGCAGAATGCGATAAGAATCCCGTGACATCACAAAGGCCTCCCATCGAGACGAGTCGTGTCTTTTTCCGCGGAAAGGGGAAAGCGCACAGGCTTGGAATCCCTCTGGGATCGATAAATAGCCGTGAAAAGCTCGACAGTCTTGCGCCCCTCCTGCCCGGTGACGGCAGGCTCCCTGTCCTCACGTATGGCACGGAGAAAGTCACCGATCTGCTGCCTGTGGTAGTAGGTCGTGGCATCCACGGTCTTGAAGAAAGTCGAGTCTTCTGTTTTCCATTTTTCCAGAAGTTCTTCTTCCCCCGGGATCGTCCAGAGGTCATTGATCGGAGGCTCGGCGATGCTGGACATGCCCGCAACGAACATGGCCCCACCATCCGTCTGCACGCCGACCGAGGAGCCGTTGAGGCCATGGACGTGGACTTTCCCGTGGATGCCCGGCTTCTGGGAGTTGGAAACGAGGATATTCCCCAGCGCCCCGCCGGCGAACCGAAGGATGGCCACGGCGGTGTCCTCGACTTCGATATAAGGATGATTGAGGTTCGCCCAGTAACCGCTCACCTCCATGATCGGCCCCATCAGCCACTGCAGGATGTCCAGCTGGTGCGGGGCCTGGTTGACGAGCACACCGCCTCCCTCTTTCTGCCAGCTTCCCCTCCAGGGATCGCTGCGATAGTACGCTTCATCCCGCCAGCCGAGGATGGCAACGGTTCCCAGGATGGGCCTGCCGATTTTTCCCTCGTCGATGGCCTGCCGGACCCTGCGCACGGCCGCATACCAGCGCCTCTGTGAGATCGTCCCGAGGCGCACGCCGGAGGCGCGGCACGCCGCGATCATGGCATCGCAGTCGGCCAGCGTGGAAGCGAGGGGCTTTTCCACGAGCACGTGGGCTCCCGCCTGGGCGGCGCGGATGGTCGGCTCGGCATGGGAGGGATGAGGGGTGCAGACGATCACCGCGTCCGGCCGGGCCTTCTGCAGCATCGCATTCAGGTCCGTGTAGGCGCGGACATTGTACTGTCGGGCAAACGCGTCGGCCTTTTCCGTTGACCTGCTGAAGACGGCGCAGAAGTCGGATTCGCTCAGATCGGCCAGCGCTCGCGCGTGAATGTGGCCGACCTTGCCGCATCCGATGATCGCGGTGCGAAGCTTCTCCATGCCTTTCCTCCTCACGGGGTCAGGATCACCTTCATGAGGCCGGGCTCCCTGTCGTGAAGCCGCTTGAACCATGCGGCCCCGTCGTCGAGCGGGGCGACCGCGCTGATGAGGGAACGCACATCGACCGTCTTGCGGGCCATGAGATCGAGGCACACGGGGTATTCGCCGCGCGAGGCGCAGCTGCCGAGGAGGGTGATCTCGCGAGTGACCACGGCCTGCAGGGGAAGCTCCACGTCCGGCGACAGGTTGCCGACAAGGGTGAGCGCGCCGCCCTTGCGCAGGCTGTCGATCGCGGTGCGGATCGTCGGAGCGATGCCGACCGCATCGATGGCGAGGTCGGCGCCCCGGCCGCCGCTGAGCTTCCTCATCTGGAGGGGCGCATCGCCTGCTCGAGTATCGATCGTTGCGTCAGCCCCGAGGGTGCGCGCCAGCGCCAGCCTTTCAGGTGCGACATCCGCCGCCACGACCAGACCGCAGCCCCTGGCCTTCAGCGTCTGCACCGCGAGCAGGCCGATCATGCCCGCTCCGACCACGAGGCAGGCATCACCCAGCGTCACGGGCGCGCGTCCCGCGGCATGGACGGCGATGGACAGAGCTTCCACCATGGCCGCCTCCTCGAAGGGCAGAGAGTCGGGCAGCCGATAAAGGATGCGGGCAGGCACGGCCAGCAGCTCTGCGAAAGCCCCCTCCTGCCTGTACTCCGCGCAGGAGACACCCAGGACCCGGCGGTTGTCGCAGAGGTTGATCTCCCCCCGGCGGCAATGCCAGCATGTTCCACAGGAAATGGTGGAGTCGAAGGTCACCCGGTCGCCCTTTTTCCAGCCCGACACCTGCGGTCCCGCGTCCACGATCACGCCGGCCGCCTCGTGCCCCATGATCAGCGGAGGTCGCCGGCGTCCCGTCGAACCGTCCATGCCGTGAACGTCGCTTCCGCAGATGCCGCACGCCTGGATCTGTAGAAGAACGTCCTCCGGTCCCATGCGGGGCGTAGGGACTTGCTCGATCGCGAAATGGCTGTATTCCTTCAGGACCAGGGCTTTCATCGATCCTCCTTTGGAGCTCGACACCCCGAGCGAAGCGTGCCTACAGAAAGTCGAGGTGGTGCAGGATATGGCGCTCCAGGAGCCCGTCGATCTCCGGCAGCTCCTTGTTCCGGACGAGCTCGAGGAGGGTCTCGTGCTGTTCGTTATAGACGGAGAGCAGGGTGGGCGGCAGGTGCTGCTTCAGGCGCAGGAGCTGGAGCTTGGCGTCGAGGTTGCGGAGCATGTTGAACAGCTCGACGTTTCCCGTGTGCTGCGCGATCCCGAGATGCAGCCGGCTGTCGAGCTCGAACGCCCCGGCGAAGTCCCCGACCTCGAGCGCTTGCGAGCATCCTGCGGCGAGCCCGCGCAGGAGGGTGAGCGAGCTGTCCGTGGCCACTGAGGCGAAGCAGCGAAAGGACAGTTTCTCCAGCGAGAGCCGCACGAGGGATATGTCTCGCGCTTCCTTCGGGCCGATGGTGGCCACCAGGGCGTAGCTGCGCGGTCTGATCACGACCAGGCCGTACTCCGCGAGCTTGCGCGTGGCCTCACGCACCGGCGTCCTGCTCACGTTCAGCTGATCCGCGATTCCTGTTTCCGGGATCTTCTCGCCGCCCGCCAAAGAGCCGGAAAGGATCAGCCTCTTGATATGGTCATATACCTGGTCAGAAATCGTCTTTTGATCAATCGCGCCGGTATTCACGAACACCCTTGACATTTCCCCCCCTTTTGGGGCAAAGGCCCTCAAAGAAAACCCCGGCAGCCCTCAACCGGGGGAAAACGTGCCACTCAAACCGTTTGGGTTGCATTTTGGAATATTGTATGCGATTTCATGGAAAGGTGCAAGCGCGATTGTGACTCACGGCTCTCTCCATTGCTTATCTTGACAGGCCTTAGCCTGCATAGTATTCTGTACATCGTATACTATATTCTATAAGGTTGTCAAGTTGCCGTCAAGACTGATGCTGCTCACTCATTCGTGGAAGCAGGGGGAAGCAAATGCATTACCACAGCGAGGAGCTGGTCAAGGAGCTTGCCATTCGTGCGCTCCAATCACGGATCGATGTGTTGCGCATGGTCAAGAACAACCAGTCCGGGCACATCGGAGGGGCTTTCTCCATCGCGGAGGTCTTGACGTCGCTCTATTTCCACCACCTGCGGATCGATCCGATGAGGCCAGACTGGGCTGATCGTGACCGTCTGATTTTCAGCAAGGGGCACGCCTGCGCCATGCTGTATTCAGTGCTCGCCCACCGAGGTTTCTTCGATCCCAAGCTGCTCATGACTTTCCGGTCATTCAACAGCACCCTGCAGGGGCACCCTGATCCTGCCAGGACGCCAGGGGTGGAGATCGCCGCGGGTCCTCTCGGGCACGGCATCGCCATCGGTACCGGAATGGCCCTTTCCCTTCGCATGCGGGGCGTGAAACCGTCCAGCCAGTCCGCGCCCTCATCGCGCGCTTCGCCCGCCCGTGTGTACGTGGTTGTCGGGGACGGGGAGATCAACGCGGGAGTGATCTGGGAAGGCATCATGGCGGCCGCGAAATTCCGCCTCGGCAACCTCACCGTGATCCTGGACTACAACGGCATCCAGCAGACGGGCGCAACCGCGGATGTCATGCCTACCGAGCCCATCGCGGAAAAATGGCAGGCATTCGGATGGCACGTTCAGGAGATCCACGGCCACAACGTCGGGGAGATCCTCTCGGCGTTGGATCGGGCCGACGAAGTCCATGCGCGGCCGAGCGTCATCATCGCCCGCACCGTCAAGGGGAAAGGCGTCGGATTCATGGAGTACGATCACCGGTGGCATGGAGCGTCTCCGAGCGACGAGCAGTTCGACCTGGCTGTCGCGGAGCTCGAGAAGGAGGTCGCAGAGCTTGAGAAAGGGGCGGCGGCATGGCAAAGGTGATGTCGATGCGGGAGGCCTATGGCGCGGCGCTGGTGGCCGTGGGAAAGGCGAACGAGAAGATTGTCGCGCTGAGCGCCGACGTGAGCAACTCCGACTACAGCTTCATGTTTGAGACCGCATTTCCCGATCGTTTCTTCAATGTCGGCATCGCGGAGCAGTCGCTGGTGGACGTGGCGGTCGGCTTCGCCTGCACGGGACGCATCCCCTTCGCCAACACCTTCGCCTTCCTTTTTGCGACGCGGGCGCTGGAAATGGTGCGCACCCACCTCTGCTACGGCAAAGCGAACGTGAAGCTCATGGGAGCCTACGCGGGACTTTCGGATTCGTTCGACGGGCCGACGCACAACTCGATCTCGGACATCTCCATCATGCGCAGCCTGCCGCATATGACCGTTGTCGTGCCCAGCGACCCGATCGCGGTCGCGCGGCTGCTGCCAAAGATCGCCGACTGGGAAGGCCCGGTCTATTGCCGGCTGAATCGGAACGAGGTGCCGGTCCTCTTCGATGAATCCTACGCGCCGGAGATCGGCAAGGCGATGGTGCACAGGAACGGCAAAGACCTCACGATCGTCTGTGCCGGTTTGATGGTGTCCCGGAGCCTGGCCGCCGCCGAGCAGCTCGCGGCAGAGGGCATCTCGGCCCGGATCCTGGAGATGCACACGATCAAGCCTCTGGATCGGCAGGCTGTCCTGGATGCGGCGGAGGAAACCGGCGCCCTGGTGACCGCGGAGGAGCACAGCGTGCTCGGCGGCCTTGGCGGCGCGGTCGCGGAAGTGACCGCCGCGGGCTGTCCCGTGCCGGTGGTGCGCGTGGGCATTGATGACCGCTTCGCTGAATCCGGTCCCTATGACGCGGTCCTGGAGGCATACGGCATGGGCGTCTCGCACGTGGTCGCCGCCGCCCGCGCGGCGCTGAAGGCGAAACGCAAGCAGGGACAGGGGCGTCATTCGCCTGTCCGCCCCTCCGCGTCCTCGAAATAGGGAACGGTCTGCGGGCCTTCGGGGAGAACGCACACCTTCGCCGTGGGGCCATATTTCCTGAGCAGCGACCGCAGCTGCTCTTCGATGGAGGCGCAGGGCGTGAGCTTCGCCTGGCTGATCTGAGCGGAGCGGAGACCGCCGGCGAACAGGAAGACCTCGACTTTTTTCACGATGAGGGCAAGGATCTGCGCCTGCCACTGGTCGTCCATCATGAAACCTGGCGCGCGGACGCGGGCCAGAAGCTCATCAGCGTCGCGGGTCTCCCTGAGGAGCTTTCCGAAGGAGCCATGCTCCGGAATTCCATCCCCGCATTCGGCGGCCACGAGTATCGACCCTCCCGGACGCGTGATGCGGGCAGCCGAGCTCATTCCCTTGACACACTGGTAGAGATTCAGGTCCAGCGGATAGCCCGAGTTGGAGGTGAGCACGACGTCGAACAGAGAATCCACCCGCTTCAGAGCGGCGGCCTTCACGAACAGCGTTCCCGACGCGTACGCCTTGCCCACGTCACCGGCAAAGGTCCGGGTGATCTGCTTGTCCCGGTTCACCGCCACATTCACGAGGAAGTCGGGCTTCACGAGGGCCACCGCCTCATCCACTTCGCTGCGGATCGGGTTGCCTTCCAGCACCGCCCACCGCGCGCGGGGATCGTCGATGTTGCGCGCGTTGTGATTGCGCATGACGGTGTCCAGATGCGCCATGCCCGGCATCACCGCCTTGCCGCCGCCGGAGAATCCGGCAAAGAAGTGCGGCTCGATGAAGCCCGTCAGGATCTTGTAGGAGCGGGCGAGGAAGTCCTTCTGGATCTTCAGCTCGTTTCCGCCGCGGGTCACTCCCACCGTGACGTGCGCATCGGGTGCGCGCGCATCGTTCTGCACGATCCTGTAGGATTCCGCGATCTCCCTGCCCAGCATGCCCACCAGCTCCTGCTCCGTGTTGAGTCGATGCGTGCCCGTCGCATTGAACAGCGTGATCCTGTCCTTCGAGACTCCCGCGGCGGCGAGCTCCGCGGCGATCGCGGGGATGATCTGGTGATTCGGCGTGGGCCGGGTGATGTCGCTGAATACGATCCCCACCGTGTCCTTCGGCCGCACGCTCTGGCGCAGGGGAAGGCTGCCGATCGGTTTCCGCAGCGACGCAGTGATTGCCCCCACAGGGTCGGAGGCGGCGGGGTGGAAAGTGGATTCGACAATCGTGATGGGCACACCGTCCGGTATGGCCACCACGAGGCCGGTTTTCCCATAGGCAAGATTGACCCTCATGAGGCAACTCCTGGCATCGCCAATTGACTGGCTGACCCTCATCGTATACTGTATACAATCACCTTGAAAAGAAACATACAGGGCAACAAAGCATGACTGACTTCGAGGGACAGACAGCGGTCGTGACGGGAGCAGCGCAGGGCATCGGCAGGGCAATCGCCGAGGCGTTTGTCGAGCGCGGAGCGAACCTGGCCCTCTGCGATTTGCGCATTGACAAGCTGAGCTCGTCCGCAGAGGAGATGGGCCGGAAAGCAAAGGGTCAGATCTTCGTGCGGCGCGTCGATCTCTCCCAGGCATCGGAAATCGCAGACTTCGTGGCCGCCGTCGAGGCGAGGTTCAAAGGCATCGACATCCTTGTGAACAACGCCGGGATCCACCCCCTGCACCCGATCATGGAGATCTCCGACGAAGAGTGGGACCACGTGCTCTGCATCAACCTGAAGGCGCAGTTCCATTTCTGCAAGGCCGTGCTCCCCGGCATGCGGAAGAGGAAGTACGGCCGTATCATCAATATCTCCTCGGAGGCGGGAAAGAACGGGGGAACGGTCGCCGCCGCACATTACTCCGCCTCCAAGGGCGGCGTTCTCGCCTTCACGCGCAACCTTGCTCAGCAGGTCGGTGCGGAAGGCATCACGGTCAACGCCATTTGCCCCGGACGGATTGCGACGGAGATGTCGGGGGCCGTCTCTGCGGAAGAAAACCAGAAGTTCATCGACAGGAGCCTCATCAAACGCCTCGGCGGTCCCGAGGATGTCGCCTTTGCCGTGTGCTACCTTGCAGACCGTCGCGCGGGCTTCGTCACGGCTGAAACGATGAACGTGAACGGCGGAACCCTCCGCGACTGAAGGCGCGGAGAGCGGGGGATCCGATGGGCGGAAGTCAGCAGCCGGCCGCAGGGGACAGGCAGGGGGTGATACGGGCGATGCTCGAGGCCGTTCGATTGCCCCGGATGGCCACGATCCGACAGCATTTCGCGGACAATGGCATCAGGGACATCCCGGCGGTTGTCGCCAGAGAGATGGCCAGACCCGAGATTGCCGCCACCATTCGGCCGGGCATGAGCATTGGCATCACCGCCGGCAGCCGAGGCATTGCGAACATCGCGGCGATCCTCAGGGAGATCGTCGCGGCCGTGCGCGGCCGCGGCGCGCGCCCCTTCATTTTTGCCGCGATGGGAAGCCACGGCGGGGCCACCGGGGAGGGGCAGAGGCTCCTGCTGGAGGGCTACGGGATCACGGAGCAGTCCGTGGGCGCGCCCATCCGCGCCACAATGGAAACTCGCGTCATCGGAACAACGGAGGACGGTGACCCCGTGCACATTGACCGGTTTGCCGCGGAGGCCGACGGGACCATCGTGGTCGGCAGGATCAAGCCCCATACCGCATTTCACGGCGCCTACGAAAGCGGCTTGATGAAGATGATGGCCATCGGAATGGGCAAGCAGAAGGGCGCGGAGATCTGCCATGCGGCCGGGTTCGGAGCGTTCGCTCGCATCGTCCCATCCTTCGCAGGAATAGTGCTGGCACGCGGGAATGTGCTCTTCGGAGTGGGCATCGTGGAAAACTCCCTCGACGAGACCTGCAGGATCGAGGCGATTGCCCGACATGCCATCGAGAGCCGGGAGCCCGAGCTGCTCGCGGAAGCCCGCGGCATGATGCCTTCCATCCCTTTCGCCGAGTTCGACGTGCTCGTCGTGGACACGATCGGGAAGAACTTCAGCGGCGACGGAGCTGACCCGAACATCACCGGCATGTACTGCACGCCTTATGCGAGCGGCGGCCCGCGGTTCCAGCGCTACGTCATCCTGGACGTCAGCAAGGAAAGCCATGGCAACTCTCTCGGCGTGGGAATGGCGGATTTCACGACCGCCCGGCTGCTGGGAAAGACCGACTACGATGCGATGTATGCGAACGCCTTGACCAGCAGGGTCCTGAACAATATCCGCGTCCCCATGGTGATGAAGACCGATCGCCTTGCCCTCCAGGCGGCGGTTTTCACCTGCGTGGACATCGGCGCAGCCGGGCCGAGAATCGTCCGGATTCCCAATACCTCGCGCGTCGGCACCATCTCGATTTCTGAGGCCCTTCTGGGAGAGGCTTACAAAAACCCGGGCGTCGAGGTCCTCGAAGCCCCCCGGGATCTCGCGTTCGATGCAGAGGGAAACCTGCTCTAGCCAGGGGAGAGTCCATGGACCCGAAGAACGACCTGCGGCTGATCGCGAAAGCGTCTCTCGCGTCGGTTGACCCGCACCGGATCATCTCGGACTGCCTGCGGATCGACGGCGGCTTCCTGCACCTGCGCACGCACGACACTGTGCGGAGCTTCGAGCTCGCGCGATTCCGCCGCGTGTTCGTCCTGGGCTTCGGAAAGGCATCGGGTCCCATGGCAACGGCCGTCGAGGAAGTCCTGGGATCGAGGATCGACAAGGGCCTGATCGTCGTGAAGCCCGGTCATGAGACCAGGCTCGCAACGATGCGACAGGTCCCCGGTGGACACCCTGTTCCCGACGAGAAGAGCGCGCGAGCTGCCGCGGAGGTTGCGGCGCTCGCCGATGAGGCTGACGAGGGGACGCTCGTGATCACCCTGATATCGGGCGGCGGCTCCTCCCTCCTTTCCGCGCCGATGAGCCATGAAGGTCATCGCGTCACGCAGGAGGACGTCCGGGAGACCACGCGCCAGCTTCTTGCCTGCGGCGCGGCGATCGGGGAGATGAATTGCATCAGGAAGCACCTGCTGCTGCTCGCCGGAGGCAGGCTCGCTCAGCGCATTGCGCCGGCAACCTCGATCAGCCTCGTGCTTTCCGATGTCGTGGGAGACGACATCCCGACCATCGCCTCGGGGCCGACCTGCGCCGACACGACGACGTATGACGACGCCCTTTCGATCATCGCCTACTATGGAATCGACAAGGCGCTGCCACGGCCGGTCATGGAGCTGCTCGCCGCCGGCGCAGCCGGAGGTGTCCCCGAGACGCCCAAACCGGGCGCCCCCGAGCTTGCCTCGGCGCTCACCTTCCTGGTCGGATCGAATCTCCAGGCCCTGAAGAGCGCCGCGGAAGAGTCGCGGCGGCTCGGCTATGACCCGATCATCCTCACCTCGCACCTGGCCGGCGAGGCCCGCGAGGTTGCCCGAATGCTGGCTGCAGTTGCAAAGGACGTGGCGGCCTCGGGGCTGCCGCTCGCCCGGCCTGCCTGCATCCTCGTCGGCGGGGAGACGACGGTCACCCTGCGCGGCAAGGGAAAAGGAGGAAGGAACCAGGAGATGGCCCTCGCGTTTCTCTGGGAAATGGAGAAGGATCCCGCGCTCCTCTTCGGAGCGCACTTCCTCTCATTCTCCACTGACGGCGAGGACGGACCCACCGATGCCGCCGGCGGTTTTGCCCTTCCGTCAATGGTGGCGCAAGCCCTGGCCGCCGGTGTTCGCATCCCGGACTCGCTGCGGGAAAACGACTCCTCCACGCTCCTGAAAAGGCTCGACGGGCTGTTCGTCACCGGGCCGACCAATACGAACGTCGGCGACATCCAGGTCACGCTGGTGGTCTGACGGGGCCGCGGAGATCGCCAGCTCAGAACCGGCTCAGGCCGCACGCTCGAGGGCCATGAGGCACGAGCCTCGAAATGGTAGTAACGATTATCGGGCCTGCCGGATGCTTCGCAGGAGTCCAGGCTGGGGTTCTGCCCAGAGAGCAGCTGGGAGAGCGCAACTGAATGTGCGGGAAAGGCTGAGGAGATGCCTCGTGCTGGCGCAGAGGGGTGGAGAAAGCGATCGCAGTCCATAGGAGGGCTGGCACGGCTCGT
>JBEKTX010000009.1:0-26132 GCA_049515615.1 Spirochaetia bacterium | reverse complement strand
CCCGCGACGATATACGTGCGGAAGCATTTCCTGTACGCTTCTTCGATGACCGCCTCGATCCCGTTCCCCCAGTCCGTCGATGCTTCCGAAAAGGCGGAAAGAAAGTCAGTGTCCGTTCCGCCCGGGGACAGCAGACGGGGATCCATGCGGGCCTCGGCCGCGATCGGCAGGCTAGGGAGGAGCATCGAAACAAAAAGGAGCGCGGCGGGCCCGAATGCCCGGCGATGTCGTTTCACATCTGAGAATATACCATGAATGGCGCGGACCCTGCCCGCACGCTTTCACGGGGGGAGAATACACTTGGAGGCATTCGCCGACGCAGGAGGGCCAGAATGAGAGAAGTCGTGGAATCGGTCGAGTCGGAATTCCAGAGGTACCGCAAGCTCGGTGAGGGTACATTCGGGCAGGTAGAGGATGCGGATCTGGGCCGCGCGGCCCGCCGCGCGGCCCGCCGCGCGGGGAGGATCTGCTGGCAAGCTGGGATGCGGGCTGGAAGGCCCTCTTTGACGCTCTGGGGCCGCTCTCGGACGGCGACCTCGGCCGAACGGTGACGATCCGCGGCGAGCCGATTGCCGTGCGGGCCGCGCTCTTCCGCTCCCTGGCGCACACCGCGTATCATATCGGACAGATGGTCATGCTCGGCCGCTCCATCCGCGGCGGCCAATGGCGCTTCCTCAGCATCCCCCCGGGAAAGTCCGTCGAATACAACCGCGCCGCTTCGCTTGAAAAAGCTCCCGCGGCTTCCGCGTCGCTGGAGAGGATTGCGGGCGCCTGACTTGCCAGGAAGTAGGCACACGCTATAATCCCGGGCAGTGCCACAATTGGATTTCAACGGCAGGCTCGTCGTCGTGACCGGCGCCTCCAGCGGGTTGGGGCGTGAGATAGCGCGCGCACTCGCGCTCCGCGAAGGGGCGGATGTCATTCTTGCCGCGCGCCGGCGGGACCGCCTGGAGTCGCTGAAGGCCGAGATCGAATCCCGGTCGGGAACCCACGCCCACGTCATCTCCATCGACCTGGGAGAGGCGGAGGGGCCGCGGACGTTGTTCCAGGAAGCTACTGCGCTGGGAACAGTGGCGGCGTTGGTGAACTGCGCGGGCGTCACGTTCTATGGTCGAACTCTCGACGCCCCGATGGAGGAGTGCCTGCGGATCATCGCCGTCAACCAGATTGCCACAATGCAGGCCACCATGCTTTTTCTCCGGTATTTCCTGGACCGGAGCGCCGGCGGGATCCTTGCCGTAACGAGCGTGACCGGCCTCGTTCCCACGCCGTACCAGAATGTCTATTCCGCCACCAAGCACGCCGTGCAGGCCTTCATGGAGGGGCTCTCCCGCGAATACCGCGGCATGGGTGTCCGCATCTGCACTTTTGCGGCGGGCAGCATGGCGACGGAAATGATCATGAAGGCGGGGCTCGACCGCAGGTTTCGGACCGGGAGCCCCGTCCATCTGAACCTCGTGAAGACTGCGCGCCACGCAGTGTCCTCATTCAAAAGGGGAAAGCTCTTCTCCGTTCCCGGGATCCTGTACAAGATCGCGGTCGCCCTTTGCCGGCTCGCCCCGAGGCGGCTGATCCTCTGGGCCATGGATCGGATTTACGCCCCAAGGATCCCCCGGCAAGGCGCATCCCAATGACGGGAGAGCACTCGTATCGGTGTGCCCCGCACGACCCTGCGTCCTTCTCGCTGCTTCCAGGGCTACGGTGCCGTGAGGCGGATCACGTTCCAGGACAGGGCCGGCAGCCGCGCGTACAGCCGGGAGCCGTCGATCTTTGCTCCGCCCCCCGATCGAGGCTTCACCTTCTCTGATCCGGCCGTATTTGCCGCCTTCGCTTCCGGATGATCCAGAACCAGGTGCTCGGCAACGGATAGCGAGGGGAAGCCGCGCAGCTCGCCCCCCAGCTCGAGCTGCTCCTTCGGGCTTCGATTCACGGCGAAGATCGTGAGATCTCCCCGCTCCTCCTCGTGCACCGCCGCCGCTTCCAGGAAGGGGACCCCCGCGAAGTCCCGGCTGTCGTACCGTGGCGAGTCGATCGAAGGATTGAGGACCATTCCCCGTCCGAACCGCGAGGCGTGGAGGAAGGGGTAGAAGGTCGTCTGCCGCCACGCGGGGCCGCCCGTGGCCGTCATGATCGGCGCGATCGCGTTGACAAGCTGCGCCAGGCAGGCGATCTTCACGCGGTCCGCGTGCCGCAGGAGGGTGATCATGAGACATCCCACCATCAACGCGTCCTCGAAGGTGTAGACGTCCTCGAGGATCGGCGGCGCGACGGTCCACGGCGTGACCTTTTTGTCTGTCTCAAGCGAATGGTACCAGACGTTCCACTCGTCGAACGAAAGATTGAGCGTCTTTTTCGACCGCTTTTTTGCGCGGGCGAGGTCGCAGGCCGCGATCACCGTCCTGATCTGCTCGTCCATGTTCTGCGACTTCGCCAGGAAGTTGGCGACGTCGTTCTCCTGGTTGCCGTAATAGCAGTGCAGGGACACGTACTCCACGTGCTCGTAGAGATGCTCGAGCATGGTGCTCTCCCATTCGGGGTACGTGGGCATGCCCGGGAAGGAGCTTCCACAGGCCACGAGCTCGATCCCGGGATCCGTCCACTTCATCACCTTCGCCGCCTCGGCCGCCGCGCGCCCATATTCCTGCGCTGTCTTGTGGCAGATCTGCCAGGGGCCGTCCATCTCGTTTCCCAGGCACCATGTGCGGATCCCGTGCGGCTTTGCAACGCCGTGAGACACACGCAGGTCGCTCCAGTAGGTTCCCGGTTCAAGGTTGCAGTACTCGACGAGGGCACGCGCCTCGTCGGGTCCCCGGGTCCCGAGATTCACCGACATGTTCACCTCGGCGCCCGCCTTGCCGGCCCAGCGAACGAACTCGTTCACTCCGACCGTGTTGGGCTCGACCACCCGCCACGCAAGGTCTCTCCTGCGCGGCCTCTTCTCCACCGGCCCCACTCCATCCTGCCAGTCGTATCCGGAGACGAAGTTGCCCCCCGGGTAGCGGATGAAGGGCACTCGGAGCTCCTTCACGAGCTCAAGCACGTCACGGCGGAACCCGTCGGCGTCCGCGGATGGATGGCCCGGCTCGAAGATGCCTCCGTAGACCGCCCTGCCGATGTGCTCGACGAACGATCCATAGATCCGGGGGTCGGTCCGGCCGATGGTGAACTCACGATCGAGGGTCATGCGCGCTTTCAAATGTCCTGCCATTGTGATTCCTGCTTTGGTGTGCTACTTGATTCCCGAGGTGATTGCCACTCCCTGCGCCACCCGGCGCTGGAAGATCACGAAGAGCACGGCCGTCGGCAGCGCCGCCAGCACGGCGGAGGCCATCTGCCGTGGGTAGGCGATCCCGTGCCAGGACTGCGCCTGGGCGATGCCGACGGGAATCGTCATCATCGGTGTCTTGCCGATGACGATGAACGGCCAGAAGAAATTGTTCCAGGACCCGATGAAGAGGATGATCGCCAGCGCCCACGTGATCCCCCCGTTCAGCGGCAGGAAAAGCCGGAAGAGGATCCGCAGGTCGGTTCCGCCGTCCATGCGAGCCGCGTCGCTCAACTCCTGCGGCATCTGGTCGAAGAACTGCTTGTAGATGACCACGGCGATCGGCGAGGCGAGCTGGGGGAGGATGATGCCCCAGTAGGTGTCCACCATTCCCAGCTTGTTCATGAACATGAAGAGGGGCACGACATTGGTGGCGCCCGGGATCATGAAGCCCGCCAGTATTGCAATGAACACGAACCGGCGGCCGCGGAACTTCATCTGCGAGAGCGCGTAGCCGCACATCATCGTGAGAAGGAGGACGCAGCCGGCAATCGCCACCGAGGTGATGACGCTGTTCAGGTACCAGCGGATGATCGCCGTGTTCTTGATGACGTACGTGAACGCATCGATGAGGATCGGCACGGGGAACCACTGGGGCGGGATCTGCGTGGTCTTCTGGTCCACCGTGAAGGAGGTGTTCATCGCCCAGTACAGCGGGAAGACCCACACCAGCCCGATGGCCACGGAGAGGAAGCCGGTCACCGCCGAGGTGATGGTCTGCCGTCGAGCCGTCATGTGTTCCCCCTGAAGCGGAGCAGCCGGATCTGTACCAGGGACGTGATCAGGATCAGGACGAACAGGGCGAGGGAGATCGTGGACGCGTATCCGCCCCTGTAGCGCGTGAAGGCCTGCTGGTACATGTACATTATCACGACGATTGTTTTGTTGAAGGGGCCGCCGTTGGTGAGGAGGTAGACCTGGTTGAAGATCTGCCACTGCGCGATGAGCTGAAGGACGAACACCAGGGAGGTGACCGGCCAGACCAGGGGCCACGTGATGAAGCGGAAGACCCGCACACCGACGCCCGCCCCGTCGAGGGATGCCGCGTCGTAGTATTCGCGGGGGATCGCTTCCAGGCCCGCGATGAACAGGAGCATGTTGAACCCCACCGTCCACCAGATGGTGACGAACGCCACGGAGGGCATCGCCCAGCGCGGATCCTGGAACCAGTTGATCCGCACGTTGAAGATGAAGTTCACAATGCCGTGGGCGGCGCTGAGCACCCAGAGGGAGATCTGCGTCACCACGCTTACGGGCAGGATGTACGGCATGAAGAGAAGCACGAGCACAATGCCGCGCAGGACTCGTTTCTGCCGAACCACGATGAGCCCGAATACCAGGCCGAGTGCCGTGTTGGGCACGACTGAAAGGAGGATGAAATAGAGAGTGTGCCACAGCGAGGACCAGAACAGAGGGTCGTTCCAGAGCTTCACGTAGTTCGCCGTGCCAATGTACGCGCCTTTTGCGGTAATGTCGGCGTCCGTGAAGCTGAGCAGGATGACCCTGATCGTCGGATAGATGAGGAAGGCCCCATACACGATCAGGAAGGGAGCGACCAGGAGGATCACGGTCAGCCAGGGTGTTCTTTTTTTCGAATGCCGCGCACGCCGCGCAGTGAGAGCACCCGCCTCGGTGCTGATCGACGCCATGGCATCCTCCTGGGAAAGAGGCCCCGACCGAAGATCCGCGGGGCCTCGATTTCACTCGAAGAGTATACTTCCTATTCGGCGGCGCTCAAGAGCAGCGCTCCGATGTCATGGTTTGAACGTGACCCGAAGGGACGCATTTGTTATCAATCGCCGCCTGCGCTTTCGTTCCGCAGCCAGACCCGCATGGGGCCCGGTCCGCGGTTTGCCCAGGAGTAATAGGGAACCGCGGCAAAGTCTCTTCCGCGCAATTCCACGATCCCTCCCAGGAGGTCGGGACGTCGACGGGCTTCCATATCCGTCTCTTCGCCGAGAGACAGGGAATCGAGCGGTTTTTGTGCGTCGCATCCCTCGACGCAGTAGACGATCGGGCCGAGCTGGAGGGCTGCCTTCCCCCGGTTGTCGCTCACGCGCGGATCGCAGAGGACTTTCCGAACCGGCATCGGCAACGAGAGCTCCACCGTGTCTCCCGGGGTCCATTCACGGTCGATCATCGCGTACCCGTCCCGTACGCGCGGGTCGATGGCCTGTCCGTTCACTTTCAGAGCCGGCGTCCCCCGTACGGGCCGCTCGAAGCGGTAGAGGCCTCCTCCCAGGATGATGTCCCGAGACCATCCGGGGATGCGAACCAGTAATTGCAGCCGCGTCTTGCGGCCGGTGTTTACGGTGAATCGCACGGTTCCGCTCCACGGGTACCCGGTTTCCTGGAGGATCTCCACGCTCCCGGCTTCGGTGTCGATACGGGCGCTGCCCGCGACGAACAAGTTTGCGTAGATCCTGTTCTCCGCCGATGCGTAGACGTATCCGGGGAGGGACGGGAAGAAGCGGCAGATATTCGTCGGACAGCAGGAGACATCGAACCACCTCTGGCGTCCCGCGCTCCCCTGGTTGAAGGTGAACCTCCCGTCCGACTCCATCGGATTGGTATAGAAGTACTCGTCTCCGCCAAGGGAGACGCCGGCGAGCAGGCCGTTGTAGAGCGTCTGCTCCACGACGTCGATGTACCGCGAGTCTCCGGTGAGCAGGAAGAGGCGGTGGTTCCACATGACCGAGCCGATTGATGCGCAGGTCTCACCGTACGCGGTGAGGTTGGGAAGCTCGAATGCCTCGCCGAAAGCCTCGCCCCGGTGCCGGGCGCCGATGGCGCCGGTGAGGTAGATCTTGGACTCCACCACGTCACGCCAGATCGCTTCAATGGCCTCTGCGTAGGCGCCATCGGGCAGCAGCGCGGCGACATCGGCCATGCCGCAGTACATGTACGCCGCCCGCACCGCGTGACCAACTGCCTCGCGCTGGTCCACGACCGGCGCGTGATCCTGGCAATAGCCGGGGTTTTCCTCGTACTGGTACAGGGCCCTGCCCTCGTGGTGCCCGCGCTGTTCCAGGAAGAATCGCGCCTGATCGAGGAAACGCCGGTCCTTCGTGACGCGGTACAACCGGGCAAGCCCCATTTCCACGATCTGGTGGCCGCACATGTCGTGCCGCGCGTCCGGACCGAAGACGCGCAGGACGAGCTCCGCGCTGCGCAGGGCCACGTCGAGCAGGCTCCGCTTTCCCGTTGCGGCGTAATGGGCGCAGGCCGCCTCGTACAGGTGGCCGCAGTTATACAGCTCGTGGCTCATGACGAGGTTGGACCAGCGCGATTCTCCCGCAAAGGGCAGGACCCGGCCGGGATCGATTGTGCGATTGGTGTACAGGTAGCCATCCGATTCCTGCGCCGCGGCGATCTCGTCGATCAGCGCATCCAGTCGGGCCTCGAGGGCGGCATCGGGCCGCTCTGCGAGGGTGAAAGAGGCGCCTTCGATGGCCTTGTAGACGTCGGTATCCTCGAAGGGCATTTTCCCGCGGTAGGCCCCTGGCAGGCGCCGCGAGGCCTTCCGGAAATTGTCCACCCGACCGAACTCTTCGCACTTGCGAAGAACATCGGGGATGGTCACGGTCCGGTTCGTCTCCAGCCGCGGCAGCCAGAAGCCATCCTGCAGCGAGACCGCGCGGAAGGATGTCGGCGTGATGGGATAGTCGGTCTTCGCCCGGGTGTCGTTCATGCCTTCAGCCCCGAAAGCACGATTCCCTCGATGAAGTATTTCTGCCCGATGAAGTACAGAGCGACACACGGGGATATCGCCACGGTGCAGGCGGCCATGATCGCCTTCCAGTCCACCCCGAAGCCCGACCTGAAGTTCGCCAGGCCCTGGGAGATCGTGTTCATTTCCGTGCGCGACACGTAGATGAGGGGCCCCATGACGTCATTCCAGTAGGTGATGAACGCGAAGAGCCCCACCGATATCAGGACCGGCTTGATGAGGGGGGCGAGCACGCCGAAGAGGATCCGCGGGTGACTGGCCCCGTCGATGGTCGCCGCCTCGTCGAGGTCGCGCGGGATGGTCATGAGAAACTGCCGCACCAGGAAGATGTTGAAGGCGCCGCCCCCGAGGAATGCCGGCACGATCAGCGGCACGTAGCCGTTGCTCAGGCCGATCGAGCTCCAGGCGACAAAGATGGGGATGATCGTCACGGCCGATGGCATGAGCATGCTCCCGATGACCAGCGTGAACAACGGCTTCTTCAGCGGAAAGTCCAGCCGGGCGAAGGCATACGCCGCGATGGAGGAGGTGAGCAGCGTTCCGATGATCGATGGAACGGTGATGGTCAGAGTGTTGAGGATGTAGCGGAGGAAGGGGAAGGTCTTCAACGTGACCGGGTAGTTCTCGAAGCGCCAGCTCTGGGGGAAGAGGAACGGCGGGTACTTGTAGATCTCGATGTTCGACATGAGAGACGAGCGCACCATCCAGAAGAAGGGAAAGAGGACCGCAAGGCCGATCAGGGCGATGAGGATCGAGATGGCCGTGTTTGTCAGATTCGTGCTGTGTTTCATGGCTCTCATGCTCCCTCGTAAAAGATCCATTTTCGCGACGTGGAGAAGATCGCCGCGGTCAGGGCGGAGATGAAGACGAAAAAGATGAGCGAGAGCGCGCTCGCGTGACCGAAGTTGTTCCTCAGGAAGCCTTCACGGAAGATGAGGTAGACCATGAAGAGCGTCCTGTCGCTCGGGCCGCCCTGGGTGAGCGCGTAGGCGGGAACAAACACCTGCAGGTTGGCGATCATGCTCATGAGGAAATTGAAGAAGATGATCGGGGTCATCATGGGAAAAGTGACGTGGCGGAACTTGTGCCAGGCATTTCCCCCGTCGATGTCGACGGCTTCGAGGTAGGATTTGGGCACGTTCTGCAGTCCGGCAAGGAAGATGACGATCAGGCTCCCGACGCCCCACACCGTCATGACGATGATGGACGGCACGGCGAATTTCGGGTCCTGCAGCCACTGCACCTTGTGGATGCCGAGGAAGTGCAGACCATAATTGATGACGCCGAAGTTGGCCTCGTACATCCACGACCACACGATGGAGGTGCCGATGGCCGGCACGACATAGGGCAGGAAGAAGATCGATCGCCAGAATCCGCGGGCGGGGATCTTCTGGTTGAGCATCAGGGCGACGAGGAAGGAATAGATTATGCCGCTGATGACCGCGCCCAGCGCGAAATACAGCGTGGCAGCGATCGAGTGGGTGAAATAGAAATCCCCCGTGAAGATTTCCCTGTAGTTCCCCAGCCCGATCCAGGTCGGCGGCTCCAGTCCCGACCACTTCGTCAGGCTGATGGCGATCACGCCGAGTATCGGGAGAATGGTCAGGAAGACCAGTCCCAGGAGGGCCGGCGCAAGGAACAGGTATGCCGTCAGGCTGTCCCTGCGGGATTTTCTCGTTCTCATCCTTGTTTCCTCTGTTCGCTCTATTGCGGACCCCCCCTCGCCGCGCGAGCGGAGGAGGGAGGGCCCCGGAAAATCTCACGTGAACTTATTTCGGCTTGTTCTCGTCGAAAAGCTTCTGCGCCTGGGGAAGTATCCCGGTGATGTATTCCTTCGCGGTCTGTGTGCCGTTCCACACGCCGGCCATGCCGGAGTCGATCAGGTCGTTGAGCTTGTCGAAGCTGGGGAAATAGTACCAGGGGACCTGGACCGCGTTTTTCATGGCGTAGTCGATGACCGCGGTCTTGTACTGGGCGAACGGGGGATGGATGTCGTTGTCGGCCCACTTCCTCATTACCGTCTCGTTCGCATACCACTTTGCCGACACGGGCATCCAGATGCCGCCGGTGATGAGGTCCCAGCCGTTGGACTCGTCGCTCATCCACTTCACGAAAGTCTTGGCGGCGGCGAGGTTCTTCGAGCTGGCGAACGACACGAAGGGGCCGCCAGTGTTGTAGGTCACTGCCTTTTTCATTTTCGGCAGGACGCCCACGCCGTACACGAGGCCGTCCTTGAGAGAGTTCTTCAGTGACACGCCGATCTCCCACTGGCCCGAGGTGGCCATGGCGACCTTGCCGGTGAGCAGCGTGACGTCCAGGCTGGGCATGTTGCCGCGGTCCCCAACCGACGGGGCCACGTGCTGCTTCAGGTAGAGGTCGGCGATGGCCTGGAGGGCCTCGATGGACTCCGGCTTCCCGATGAGCAGCTGCTTGCCGTCGGGGGTCATGACGCCGCCGCCATTGGAGACGGCCAGGACCGGCCACATCCACGAGAGCCTGTTGAAGTCCGCGCCGTAGGTGACGATGTTGTTCGCGTCGAAGCCCGCGTCATTGGCGGTCTTGCCGTTCTGGTCCTTCGTGAGCTTCTTTGCCGCATCGATGAACTGCTGCCAGGTCCATGCCTTGTCCGCGCTGGCGGGAGGATACGCGACCTTGGCGTCATCGAACATCTTCTTGTTGTAGTAGAGCACGAGGACTTCGTCCGCGCAGCTGTATCCGACGGTCTTGCCGTTGTACGTGAAGGCCAGTGACTTCAGCGGCCTCTCATCCGGCTTGTACATGTCGCTCTCGTCGGCAAGGAGGCCGGCCGCCGCGTAGCGGATGGTCATTGGCTCTGCCATGATGCACGTGTCGGGAAGCTGCTTGCCTGCTGCCATCGTGTTCAGCTTCGCTTCGTAGTCTGCGCGGCTGACGGTGATCAGCGTCACGTGGATCTTGTCCTGCGAGGCGTTGAACTTGTCCAGCGTCTTTTGGATATCCGCGGCCTCGGACTCCGTTGTGTTGTACCAGGCCATGTAGGTGATTTCGGTCTTCTGGGCGGCCGCCTGGCTCACCGCGAAAACGGAAAAGACGGCGAGGGCGACTGCCAGGACGATCAGGAAACGAGACAGTCTCATTCTGTTCTCCTTCTCTGCCGACGGACGGGGTCCTGTCGGCGGCTGGGTCCCTGTACGTTCTCGCACCGAATGTTTATGCTTTGAACGTACCCAACGGCTTGCGGCGCCGGGTGTCGGCTCTGCATTGCGGACCCCGGCGTCGCGGCTGTTCTTCTCACTCTCACTCACTCTTGCGCGCGTGTCACCTCCTTGCGCGGCCACGGTACCCCGTGGCATTCGCAGCACGATTTTCTTGTGACCAGGTCGATGGGAAACTCGATCCGCACCGGGGGCAGGCTCGAGCTCTCGATGCGCTCCAGGAGACGGCGCGCCGCCGATCGAGCCATGTCCCTCGAATGGATCCGCATTGTGGTGAGGGGCGGCGAGGAGTGCCGCGCCAGCTCGGTGTCATCGAAGCCGATGACGCTCACGTCATCGGGCACACGGCGGAACCCCCCCGCCAGGGCCGAGAGAGCGCCAATGGCCAGCAGGTCGTTCGCACAGAAAACAGCGGTGAGCTCAGGCATGCGTCCCAGGAGCCTGCCCATGGCCGCGTAGCCTGCTTCCGCGGACCAGCCCTCGTCGCCGTCCACCAGCCTCTCGTCGACGGCCGCCCCGGTTTCCGCCATGGCCTCTTTCCATGCCAGGAAGCGGATCCGGGCCGATTCGAGCCGCAGGGGGCCGTTGACGATCGCAATCCGCTCATGTCCCAGGTCGCGGAGGTGTCGGACGGCCTTCTTTGCGCCGGCGGCCAGATCCATGGTGACCAGGTCGAGGCCCTCGATCGTCGCCGTCGGCGCCAGGAGCACGGTGGGCACGCCGCTGGCACGCACGGTTTCCAGGAGAATGGGATTCCTGGCCTCCTCGACGATCACGCCATCCACTTTTTCCAGGAAGGTCCTGAAAGTCTCGATCTCCCCGGGATCGTAGTCGTCGAGATACGTGAACAGGGTGTGCCGGCCGGATCTGGCGGTCTCCTCTTCCAGCCCGAGGAACACGTCAAAGTAGAACGCTTCAGAGGCGATCGGCCGACGGCTGGACTTTTCCTTGCACACGACGTATCCGAGCGTGCCGGTCGACGTGCGAGCCTGGGTCTTGGGTCCCGGCGTGCGTCGAACGAACGTGCCCTGTCCCACGGAACGCTCGAAGAGGCCGCGGGCCGTCAGGGCCAGGATAGCGTTGCGGACGGTCGTTCGACTCACGTCCAGCTCCACGGTGAGCTCCCTCTCTGAGGGTATCCGTGAGCCGACCCGCCAGACATCTGACTCGATGCGGCTAAGGAGGAACGACTCCACCTGGGCCTGCATGGAATCCTTTGTGTTTTTCCGAATTGTCTGGTTCTGGCCTGAAGCCGGATCTTTCCGCATTTTGGTTACAACCAATTACAACCATTATCATATTTTGGGTGGTCCTGTCAATCATTTTTTGGCGATCGTTTTCTTCCTTATAGGCTATAGTACAGTCCATGCGGAAATCCCGGTACCGCAGGATCATGCGCTTTTTCACAGTCGTCATGGCGCGCGAGTTGTGGTGGGATGTCGTGCTTCCCAAGGCAGGGCTGGGCGCGATCTCGCGCCGGACCCGCAAGGCGCGCATGCGAAGGATCGCCGTGCGGTACCGGACCCTGGCAATCCGCATGGGCGGGGTTCTCATCAAGGTCGGCCAGTTCATGTCATCCCGCCTTGACGTCCTGCCCCGCGAGATCACCTCGGAGCTGGCAGGACTCCAGGACGAGGTGGGCGCGGAAAGCTTCCCGGCAATCCGCGGGGAAGTGGAGGCGGAGTTCGGCGGTCCCCTCTCCGACAATTTCTTCGAATTCGATCCCGTCCCGGTGGCATCCGCCTCAATCGGGCAGGTGCATCAGGCCCGATTGTGCGCCGCGACGGCCGACGGCGAGCAGTGTCCGCCCGTGGTCGTGAAGGTGCAGCGCCCCCGGATCCAGGAGATCGTGGCGGCGGACCTCGCCGCAATCAGGGTGGCCGGTTCGTGGCTCCAGCGCTTCAAGTCGGTGCGGCGACACGCCAACGTGCCCGCGCTCATCGAAGAGTTCAGCAGGTCCCTGTATGAGGAGCTGGACTACCTTCACGAGGGGAAGAACGCGGAACGATTTGCTCGAAACTTCGCCGGCCAGTCCGACGTGGTCGTGCCGAAGGTGGTCTGGAGCCACACGACGAAGCGCGTTCTCACCCTCGAGGACGTGGGAGCGATCAAGATCACCGACTATGCGGGCATTGAGGCGTCGGGGACCAGCCGGGCGGAAGTCGCCGAGAGGCTCCTCGACGTCTACCTCAAACAGGTGTTCGAGGACGGATTCTTCCACGCGGACCCGCACCCCGGGAACCTTTTCGTCCTGCCCGCGCCCGCCCGGCGCTCCGAAGGGACGCATTTGTCTCGGAGCCGGTCCGGCGGATGGAAGCTCGTGTTCGTGGATTTCGGCATGACCGGCACGCTCTCCGCGGAGGCTTTCAGCGGACTGCGCGAAGTGCTTCTCGCCGTGGGAACCAGGGACGCCCCCCGCCTCGTGCGCGCCTTCCAGAAACTCCAGGTGCTGCTGCCGGGGGCGGACCTGGACCTCCTCGAGCGCGCCTGCAAGAGGGTTTTCGACACTCTCTGGGGAAAATCGACCCGTGAAATGATGCGAATGAGCACGGCCGAGTTCAGCGCTTTCGCCGACGAGTTCGGCGAGCTGCTCTACGAGATGCCGTTCCAGGTTCCGGAAAACCTGATCCTCCTGGGACGGTGCGTGAGCATCCTCTCCGGCATGGCAACCGGCTTGAACCCGGACTTCAACGTGTGGCAGGGTCTCGCCCCTTACGTGCAGAAGCTCGTGGAAAAGGACGGGGGAACAGGCTGGCGCCTGGTGCTGAAGGAGCTGGAAGAAGTCGCCCGGCTGCTCTTAAGGCTGCCGAAGCGGGCGGACGAGCTCCTCTCGCGGATCGAGCAGGGCCGGCTTGACGTGCGGATGCCCGAGATGAAGCTGCACGTGTCACGGCTTGAGCACAGCGTTCGCAAGCTCGCGGGGTCAATCATATTCGCCGCGGGCCTCGTGGCGGGCACCGACCTCTACCTCGGCGGACATCTGGAGATCGCCGCGATCCTCGGCGCGGCGGAGCTCATCCTTCTCGGCTGGATTCTCTTCGCACGATGAATCATTCGAGACGACGTTATTCGGACTTGCTCTCCATCCGCTCGATTGCGGCGTCCAGCAGGCTCCTCATGGCGAGAAGCATCTCTTTCCGCGCGGCCCGGCGGTGCTCGATAAACCCGTGCGGAATGAGCTCTTCAAAGCTCTTCTTCATGGAAGCGCCCGCCGCCTTCGCATGTTCCCGCGCTTCCTTCATCCGCGGACTGGCGTCCGCCGCGTGCTGTGTCTTTTCGGGCATGACGCACCTCCTGCTCCAATGGTAGGAGGTCCCACCCGGGGAGTCAAGCAGGCGCGTTCACACAGGTACCCGCCAGCGCCGCGCCAGGCCGATAACAGATTATTATTTCCCCTTCATCCGGGCTCTATTGCTGCTGCCACCGGGGAAGTGTACATTCGGCTTCAATGAAAGGCATCGTGCTGACCGCAATAGTCGGATTCCTTCCCATCGTTTTGGGGCTGGCGCAGGAATCGGTGCCAGTAGTGACGCTCAAGCAGAGCATTGCAGAGGCGCTATCCAATGGAGATGACAGCAAGCTGCTCCAGGCGAATCTCGATCTCGGGAGGGCCCAGCACCTGGAAAATGTGTCGAAAAACTCGTGGGCACTCGGCGGATCCGCCGCGGGCGGATACAACCTTCCGGGCGGCAATTCGGTCTTGCTCGCCGCCAAAGAGTCCTCTCTCACCAATTACTCGTCCTCGGCTCAGGGCGCCCAGGTTGGCATCGGCGTCAACGGGCCGCTGACCGCCGCCACCGTCAGCGTGTCCCCATGGGTTCCCCCGATCCAGCCGCTGGGAACCATGCCCTCAGGTGACACCGACAGTGCCGTGATTCTGAACGTGGCCCAAACGATCTGGAATGGCTATCCTGGCGGACCATTGCAGGCCACCGTGGACAAGAGCTTCCTCTCCCTTCAGTCCCGACAGCTCTCCACCGACTCGGGGAGATTGAACCTGGTGTTCAGGGTCAAGCAGGCCTACTATGCGATGCTCGCGGCGCAGCAGAATGCCGTCGTCACAAGGCAGATCCTGGAAAAGCAGAACTCTCTCCTGGCCCAGATCACCGCCGTGTACAGCTTGAAGCAAGCGAGCGACGTCGATCTGAAAACCGCTCAAATCAACTCCCGAAGCGCGCAGGTCGACGTGGAGAACGCCGACCACACGCTTCGCATCGCGCGCATCCAGCTTGCGATCCTGATGGGGAAGTCGACCGCGGAGACCTTCGCCGTCGAGCAGCAGGACCCCCTGCCGCTGCCGGCCCCCAGCCTGACAGAAGCGATATCCCTGGCAATGAGCCACCGGACCGATTTCCGGCTACTCGAGCTCAGCAGGAAATCCAACGCGGTGGATCTCGCGCTCGCGAAAGGCCAGGGCACGCCCACGGTCAGCGTGACAGGGGGAGTGGCGCAGGTCTTCGATTGGAACTCGACCTCAGCTTGGCTGGTCAACGCGGGAGTGAAAGTGGCAATGCCGGTTCTCGATGCGGGGGCCGTCGGGAATCTCGTGGATGCCGCGAACAAGCAGGACGAGATCTATGCGCTGCAGGAGCGTCAGCTCCAGAAGAGCATCGCCGCAACGATCCAGAATGACTGGGAAGCCGTCCAGATCCAGAACGAGCGCGTCGAGGTGGCGCGCTTGGCGGCGGAGAACGACGATCTGCTCGTGGACGTGTACAAGATTCAGAACCAGAATGGGACAGCCTCGACACAGGATCTCCTTACCGCTTCGGTGAACGCCGCGACCGCTCACACCGCCTACGTCCAGGCGCAGAGCAACGCCCAGATCGCCGTCCTGCAGCTGTTGAGCGACATGGGGTACTAGGAGCAAGCGAATGAACGGACGACGAATAATCCCCTTCACGGCGGCGATCGTTTTGCTTCTCGCCGTTCTTGTCGGATGCGGCGGCGGGGGCCAGGCCGCCTCGGGCCAGCCCGGCGGAAGCGGGCAGAACATGCGGCCGGCCGGCCAGCAGCGACCGGGAGTCAGGGTTTCCGCGATCCCGGTCCAGGCGGTGACGATCCATGTCGGTCCCTTGAAGACGACGAATGACACCGCCGGGACCGTCGTCCCCGTCACCTTGAGCTCTGTGGCCTCGCAGGTGGCCGGAGTGGTGTCCGCCGTCCCCCGCCAGCCGGGCGACTGGGTAAAAGCGGGAGCGACGGTCGTCCAGCTGGATGATTCGCAGTTGAAACTCTCCGTCCAGAACGCGGAGGCGAGCCTTGCCAACGCCCGGATCAATTACCAGATCGGGCAGGACAATGTCGACCAGGACAATCCCAAGCTCCAATTGCAGGTGCAGTCCGCTCAATCAGCGCTGGCAAGCGCACAGAAGAACTACGATTCTCAGAAGGCTTTGTACGCGATCGGCGGGATTTCGGCATCCGTTCTGGACACGGCGAACAGCCAGCTCCAGCAGGCGCAGGCGAATCTTGAAGCCGCGAATACCGCGCTGGAGCAGAACAAGAAATCCGGCACACAGACCCTCGCGCAGCTGAAGCTCGCCATCGACATGTCGCAGAATGCGCTGCAGATTGCGCAGCTCAACCTTCAATATGCCGTGATCAAGGCGCCTTTCGCGGGCCAGATAGCCGCGATCAATGTGACTCCCGGGATGTATGTCAGTCTGAGCACGGCTGTTTTCGTCCTCGTGAGCGCCGAGCGCGAGATCAGCTTCAACGTGCCTCCGGCCGATGCGGCCACCCTGCCGGTCGGGGCGATCCTCCATTTCACCTACCTGGGCAAGGACTATCCCGTTCGCGTCAGCCAGGCTCCCTCCGCGCCGATCAACGGCGTGGTGCCCATGATCGCGGATCTGCGGTCTGCACCCCTCCAGTACGGAGCCGTGGGGACCGTGACGTACTCGCTCAGCCTTGCGTCCGGTGCCCTCATCCCTATCGCCGCCCTGCAGGTCAACGAGGACCAGAACTATGTCTTCTCCATTGCTGAAGGAAAGGTGACAACCCGGCCGATCACCATTCTTGCTGAATCCGGGACGACGGCAGCCGTCGCGGGCATCGAGGAAGGGGTCCAGGTCGTTCTGAATCCTCCGCCTGGGCTCCTCCCGGGCGCCGCGGTGCAGGCCGTCAGTCTCAACGGCTCCGCGCCTGCCCCTGCCGCGGGCGGCCCTCCAAAGGGCCAATCGACGGGCATATCGGGCGCCCAGGGCCCCACTTCTCTAAGCGGAGGAAGTGCAACCTCCGTGTCGGGGAGCAAACCATGAAATCTCTTCGCAGCTACGAAACAAAGGTCTTCGAGAGGATCAATCCTCTGGTCAGCTTCTCGGTCAGACGCTATGTGCTCGCGGTTGGCTTGTTCGTCGCGGTTGTGGCGTTCGGATTCGTGTCGATGCTCAACCTCGGCATCGACCTCCTGCCCGCGATCAACATACCGGCGGTGGTCGTAAAGACCAGCTACCCCGGAGCGACTCCGAGCGTTGTCGATCAGCAGGTCACCCAGATAATCGAAAACACGGTGTCGACGGTCGCACAGATCACCGACATCAATTCCAACAGTTCCATCGGGGTGAGCCGGGTCGTGGTGACCTTCGATCAGAGCACGGACAAGAACAGTGATGCCAACCAGATTGCCACTGTCGTCTCCGCGGCACTGAAGAACCTGCCCACGGGGATCAATCCGCCGACGATCCAGACCTTCGATCCCAACTCCGCCCCGATCCTCCAGTTCGGGGTTTCGGGGGAGGGTGCGAACATGGCCGACGTGAACGATTATCTGCAGAACACGCTCGGCCCCAACCTGCAGCGAGTCGACGGAGTGGCGAACGTCACGATCGACGGGGCGCCTTCCAAGCAATTCGAAGTGCTTCTGAATCCCAACCGCCTGCGGTACTACAATGTCACGCCCCAGCAGGTGGTTGCGGCCATTACCAGCTCTGCGCTGAATCTGCCGATCGGCACCATCATCAAGAACAACAATGCGCTGACTTTTTCCACCCAGAACACCCCCGCGGATCTCGGCCAGATCGCCAACACTCTCGTCGACACCACGCGCGGGCTTTCCGTGGACGAGCTCGGGAGCGTCCGGGCCATGCCTTCGTCGAACAATTACGTTCGGATAAACGGGAATCCGCAGGTGCTGGTGTCCATCCAGCGGACCACGGACTCGAACTCCCTCGCCGTTGCGGACAGCGTGCGCGCCCTGCTGAAGAAAACGACGCTGCCCACGGGGTACGCGTTGACCTTCAGCAATGACACGACGGGACCCGTGAAGGCCTCTGTCCAGGCCACGCTCCACGAGCTGCTCGTCACCGGGCTCGTGGTTGCACTGATCGTTCTCCTCTTCCTGGGGAAGTTGAACACCGCGATTTCCGTCATCCTCGCGATCCCGATCGCGCTCTCCGCGGCCCCGGTCCTGTACGGACTTGCGGGATTCACCTTCAACCTCGTCTCGCTGCTCGCGTTGATCACCGCGATCGGTATCGTCGTGGACGATTCAATTGTCGTCGCGGAGAACGTCGAGCGGTATCGCGCAATGGGATACAGTTTGAAGGAGTCCGTCCTGCGCGGCGCCAGCGAGGTCTTCAGCGCGGTCGTCGCGGCGTCGCTGTCGCTGCTGTCCGTGCTGCTTCCCGTGAGCTTCATCGGCGGCTTCATCGGGCGATACATCCAGCAGTTTTCCCTGGGTCTCGCGGCAGCGGTCGCCTTTTCCCTGATGGAAGCGGTTCTCTTTCTCACCGTGCGCCTCGCCTTTACGCCCGAGTCCAAGGAGGGAGACTGGAGCGACTTCCTGAAGAGCTGGACCATGTTCTCCAAATCGATCCGATGGGGACTCGGGGCCTGGCGAAAACCTTTGGGGATCCTCGTGGCGATCGTCGCCGTCGTCGTCATGCTGGTGAGCCGGCATCTCCTCTATCTCCCCGCAATGATCGCCTACCCCATCGTCCTTGGGCTCCTCTCCTATTTCGTTCGGATCGGGCTCTCCCTGCTCCAGGCTCTCACGATGACTCTGCACAACTGGACAGAGGCCGGGCTGGAATGGGTGCGCGATCGATATGTACACATTCTCGGCGGAATCCTGAGGAACGGCGTCTGGGTCCTCGTCGGCTCCGCCTTGTTTCTCATCGCGATCGCTGTCCTGATCGTCCCGCGAATTCCGTTCAGCTTCGTGCCGCAGACCGATGCGGGGACGCTCCAGGTGAACCTCCGGTATCCCGCCGGTACGCCGCCGGCGGTCACCAATGAAGGGGCATCGAGAATAGAAGGTTTCCTTTTTCAACAGCCGGAGGTCCAGACCGTGCAGACCCTGGTAGGTGCCAGCTCATCGGGGATCGGCTCGGCCTTCTCCGCCGGGAATACCTCATCGATCATCGTTCAGCTCGTTCCCATCGAGAAGAGGCAGGGAATCTTCAACCTCATACCGAGATACCGGGGACGGATGGTGGCCCTTTTCCGTGATCAACCCTCCGCGCAGATCCAGGTGAGCGCCGGCGGCGGGTTCGGCGGCTTCGGCTCTTCTCTCCAGCTCAGCGTGGTTGCCCCCGACTTCAACACTCTCGCGGCCCGGAATGACCGCATCATACAGAATCTGCAGACCAACAGGTACGTCGTGGACGTCTACTCCAGCCTTTCGGACACCTCCATAGAAAACGATTTCGTGCCGGATCCGTCCCGGCTCAAGGGAACGGGAATCACGGCAGGAGCCGTCGCCCTGGCGTTGCAGACCTATGCCTCGGGGGCACAGGCGTCGAATGTCGTCACGGGCGGCCTGAGCTATCCCATCCAGGTCCAGGCAGATCCGACAAAGCTCTCGGGCGGACAGTCGCTTCTGAACCTTCCCCTCTACGCCCCCGCGCTCCAGTCAACCCTGCAGATCGGGCAACTGGGCGCTTTCACGCTGAACCAGGCGCCGGTGAGTCTCAGCAGGTACAATCGTCAATACACAGGGAACTTCACCATCAATCTTACCCCGGACGCGCCACCCGTGCTTTCCATGATGCAGCAAATCACCGCCCAGCTGACCACAGCGGGGATTCTCGGCGGTGCGGTAAGCCTGACCACGAACCAGCGCTTCAATCAGGCCGCGCTCGCGGGGCAGCTGGCCACCACCGGCCCGCTGATCTTCCTGCTCGCCCTGTTCCTGGCGTACCTGGTCATGGCGGCGCAGTTCAATTCCTGGCGCTATCCGGTCTACCTGCTCCTCCCCGTCCCGCTCGCGCTCGTGGGCGCACTGCTCCTGGTGTATTTCATCGGAGGCGGGCTGGACATCTTCGGTCTCATGGGCATGCTCATGCTCATCGGGCTCTCCGCGAAGAACGCCATCCTGTATCTCGACTTCGTCGTGGAGCGGCTGGGCAAGATGCCATTCAAGGACGCTCTCATGGACGCGGCGAAGCTCCGATTCCGGCCGATCGTGATGACGACAATGACCGTCCTGGTGATCAGTGGTCCGCTGATTTTCGGCCGCGGGCAGGGGTCCGAGTACGGACAGCGCATGGGCATCGTGATGTTCGGCGGCATCATGTTGTCCGCAATTCTCACCTTTTTCGTGGTTCCCGCGGCCTTCCACCTTTTCGAGCGGAAAAGGGTGGTGAAGCTTGAAGAGCGCGAAAAGGTGGAAGTGGGCCAGAACGATGAGCCCGTTGCCATCGCGGCTGGTGAATCCTAGACTGATCGATTTTTCCGCCACCGGACTTCCCCTCGTTCCCTTCCTTCCCCGGATTTCCCGGCTGCTCGCGGCTGAGAGGGCGCTGGCGCTCACGGCTGAACCGGGCGCCGGCAAGTCCACCCTCGTGCCCCCGTTTCTCATGAACGAACCATGGTTGAACGGGTGTTCAATCCTGATGCTCGAGCCTCGCCGCCTCGCCGCCATTGCTGTTGCGGGCAGGATCGCGGAGCTTCTCGTGGAGCCGGTGGGCCGCCGCGCCGGCTACAGGGTGCGCACTTCCGCCCGCGTGGGACGGGAGACTCGCATCGAGGTGGTCACCGAGGCCCTCCTCACCCGCCGGATCCAGGAAGATCCCCTTCTCCAGGGGGTGGGACTGGTGATCTTCGACGAGTATCACGAACGCTCGATCCATGCGGATCTCGCGCTGGCCCTTGCCCTGGAAGTGCGCAGGGCGCGGCCCGACCTTGCCCTCCTCGCGATGTCGGCCACTCTTGAAGCGGCGGGAGTTGCAGACCTTCTTGGCGGGCTGCCAGGACGCACGGCGCCTTCGCTCCAATGTCCCGGAACGACGCATCCGGTGCGAACCGAATACCGACCGCTATCCCTCCCTGGGAGATGGGAGGAGGCGTTCGCCGATGGTGTGGGGCGGGTCTTCGACGAGACCGAGGGCGGCATCCTCGCCTTCCTCCCCGGTGCGGGGGAAATCCGACGGGTCGGGGGCCGCCTTTCTGCGGCCCTCGGTCCACGCGCGGAAGTCCTGTCCCTCCATGGCACAATGAGACTGGAAGAGCAGCAGCGGGTCATCCGGCCTCCGAAACCAGGCGCTGCGCGCCGAGTGATCCTGGCGACCTCGATCGCCGAAACCAGCCTCACGGTGCCGGGCATCTCGACGGTCGCGGATTCCGGATGGGCCCGGCTTTCCCGGTTTCATCCGGCAACCGGACTTGACATGCTGGTGACCGAAAAGCTGAGCGCTTCCTCCGCGGAACAGCGTCGGGGCAGGGCAGGCAGGCTTGGTCCCGGCCTCTGCGTGCGCTTCTGGGCCCCGACTGAGCGCCTCATCGAGCGGCCGGAACCCGAGATCCTGCGCTCAGATCTCTCCGGCCTCGTGCTCGAGTGCGCGCTGTGGGGAGCCCGAGCGCCGGAAGAGCTTCAGTGGATCGACCCGCCGTCCCGTGCGGGATGGTCACAGGCCTGGGAGATCCTGGGTATGCTCGGGCTTGTTGACGGCGACGGCCCCACTCCCATGGCGCGGGCGGTCGCGGGGCTGGGCCTTTCTCCCCGGCTCGGAGTCCTTGCCGAACGCGGGGCCTCCCTTGGGCAGCAGACTCTCGCGGCGGCATGCGCGGCCCTGCTTCAAGGAAGGGACGGGTCGGAGATTTCCCGTGATCCGGATTTCCGGCTGCGCCTCGGGATGATCCGTTCGGGAAGGGGGGGCGCCGATTCATGGCGAGGGGCAGTGGAGACGGAGATGGGCCGCATCCTCCGCCGGCTGCCCGCGGCCGGAAGAGCCGCATACGGATGGACCGAGGAGCAGGAGCAGCGCGTGGGCTCGCTCCTGGCGGCGGCGTTTCCAGACCGGTTGGCGCGCCGGGAGCCGGACGGCACCTACCGGCTTGTCACGGGGAGGATCGCCCGGTTCCCCTCATCGGGGTCCGCCGCCTCCGGGCGCGTTACGGTTCCGAGTCGGGCTGCCGGCCCGTGGGTCGTTGCACTGGACGCGGACCCCGGGGAGATGATTGGCACTGTTCGTCTCGCGGCGCCGGTGGAGAGCGAGGAAGCCGAGCGGGCTCTTGCCTACGCGGCTGAGGAGACGGTGGAGATCCGCTGGGAAGGGCTGGTGCCGAAAGGTGCGTTCGTCAGGCGCGCCGGACGCCTGGTGCTCACCGAGCGACCGGCACGACCCGCGCCTGAGGCGGTGAGCATCTCGTTCCTGCAGAGTCTTCGCCAGCGCGGGCTCGGTCTGCTTCCCTGGAACGCCCAGTCGACCCGGCTTCTCGCCCGGATGCGGTTCTATGCCCGCGCGCGCGCTGACCGGGGGGCGGGCGACGTTTCAGACGCCGGTCTCATCGCACGCGCGGATGACTGGCTCACCTCCCATCTGAAGCTCACCGGTGGACAGGTCATCACCGCGGGAGGGGTCTGTGCCGCCTTGAGTGCGCTGGCAGCAAGCATGGGAGGGCGAATCGATTCTGACGCGCCGGAATTTGTCATCCTGCCGACCGGAGCCCGGCGCGCGGTCGATTACGCAGGATCCGAGCCCTCCGTGGAAGCCCTTATCCAGGAGGTATTCGGCATGGCAGAAAGCCCGAGGATCTGCGGCGTGCCCCTGACATTTCGGCTGCTCTCGCCGGCGCGGAGGCCTCTGCAGATAACGCGGGACCTCGAGAGCTTCTGGCGCGTCACATACGCCGAGGTACGCAAGGAGATGCGCGGTCGCTATCCGAAGCACTACTGGCCGGAGGATCCTCTCACCGCTCAGCCGACGACGAAGGTGCGTTCTAGCCGTCAGGAATAGCCGAAGGCCCTCAGCGCTTTCTGGCCGATGTCTTCTTCCTTGCGGCGGGTTTCCTCTTTGCCGCCAGCTTCTTCCTGGCAACCTTCTTTTTCGCCGGCGGCTTCTTTTTTGAGGCCGGCTTCTTTTTGATCACGATCTTTTTCCTTGCGGCAGGCTTCTTCTTCGTGACCGGCTTTTTTCTTGGAGGTGCGGCCTTCTTTGCCTTTTTCGCCGCGACAATCGCGGGCTTCGGAGCGACCGGAGGGGCCGGAGGGGCCGACGGGGGAATCACCTGCGGCGCTTCAACGGACGCCGCTCCCGGCGTCGCCGCGGGTGCTTCGGGGCCTGGACCGAGGTGTTCGTACGAACCATGGATCTTGAATACTTCCGGGTTCGCCAGCGGGTGCATGCGGCCGAAGAGCGCATCGTGCTTGATGTACCCGAGGTTACGGGCGATTCTCAGCGCTTCGGAGTCGACATCTGCCTCGGTTGCGCCCATGATGTTCTCCTTAACGGTGATGTCGGTGTTGAATGAACATCCGAGCTCCCGGCACTTGACCCTGAAAATCCCTTCCTTGAGCCTGAACGACATGACGTTCCTCCTGTTTCGGCGGTTTTCCCACAATTATATGCATCCGACGCATACAATTCACGCATCATGTGCGGCCGCTCCTGGCGGCATGTGCGGCCGCTCCTGGCGGCATGTGCGGCCGCTCCTGGCGGCATGTGCGGCCGCTCCTGGCGGCATGTGCGGCCGCTCCTGGCGGCATGTGCGGCCGCTCCTGAACGCGACGATCACGCGCGATCAAGGAGGAGCCCCTTGTCGCCGAGTCGGTGGACGAACCGGGCCCCGGCTCCCCTTCCGCCGAGGAGCATTCCAAAATGCATAGGTATGCAGAGCGACGCTTTCATTATCCCGGCCGCCTCCGCCGCGGCGCGCCCGCTCATCGAAAAGATCCCGCCGACGGGCAGCAGGGCGATATCAGGATGCAGGTCCGCCATTTCGGGGACCAGATCGGTGTCGCCGGCATGATAGATCCGAATCCCCTCCACCTCGATCATGTAGCCAAGCCAGCCGCCCGATCGCGGATGGAATCGCCGGGTCAGATTGTAGGCCGCGATTCCCGTGACGGTCAACAGCCCGAAGCTCAGGGATTCGCCGGCAGAGAGCGCCATCTGCCCCGGTTCCACGCACGACCGCGGCATGACGATTGCCGTGCCCTCTTTGCGCAGGCCTTCGATCGACTTCTTGTCGTAGTGATCCTGGTGCGGATGGGTGATCAGGATGAGATCCGCAGGCCCCGCCCGTCCGGGCACCCGGAAAGGGTCGATGAAAACCGCCAGTCCCGCCTCGGTGCGCAGGTCGAATGAGGACTGCCCGAACCAGCGCATGTGGGTCAGCGCCCAGCTCCTCAGCTCCTCGATGGATTTGTGCACACGCTCTCTCCTTGTCGATATTTGTCCCATTACCGCCAGCGAGTCAATCGACGGGCGGGCTCCTTTCCGTGGACAAGGCATGAGAAACCGCGTTAAAGGACGTTTCAGCGGGTTGGCGCGACAGTCTACCGACTGGAGTTGCTTCCCTGCCTGCGGGCTCGCTTCCGTACATCCCTGTACTCGCTCGCCCTCGCCGTCCATGGCTTTGCATATTTATGCGCCGGGTGTATTGACCCTCGCTCCCGTGGTGTGAGATAACTGCGGCACCATAAGGGGTTCGAACATGGCAACGGCCAACGGTTCCATAGATCCTCGCATCAGGATGCAGCGCGAAGGGCTGTATGATCCCTTCTTCGAGCATTCCAGCTGCGGGGTGGGTTTCGTGGTGAACGTCGACGGAAGGCGCACGCACCAGATCGTACGGAACGGCGTCACGATATTGAAGAATCTCGTGCACCGCGGTGCAGTCGGGGGCGATTCCCGTACGGGAGACGGAGCGGGCATGCTCGTCCAGGTGCCGCACCGCTTCTTCGCGCGTGAAGCGGAACGACTCGGGTTCTCCCTTCCCGGGGAAGGCCTCTATGGAGTGGCAATGCTCTTCATGCCCCGGCACGATGAGAAGCGCTCCCGTGCGCGCGAGCTGGTCGAGGATGCGGTTGCCGCCGGCGAGGGGGCCTTCCTCGGCTGGCGCGAGGTTCCCGCCAACCCCGAGCTGCTCGGGGAGCTGGCGCTCGCCTCCATGCCCCACATCTCCCAGGCATTCGTCTCCTTCGATCTTCTCTCGGGGGAAGCCCTGGAACGGAAGCTGTATGTCACGCGGAAGGTCATCGAGTCCATGGCCATTGCGGAAGGGCTCTCGATGGAGGAGCTGTATGTCAACTCCTTCTCCTCCCGCACGATCGTGTACAAGGGAATGTTCGTCGCTCCGCAATTCGAGAGCTTCTACCCTGACCTGCGGGACCCGGATTTCGAAAGCGCCCTGGCGGTGATCCACCAGCGCTACAGCACGAACACATTCCCCTCGTGGCCCCTTGCCCAGCCATTTCGATCCATCGCTCACAACGGCGAGATCAACACGCTGCGCGGCAACATCAACAAGATGAACGCCCGGGAGCTCACCATGTCCTCGCCCCTTTTTGGCGATGACATCAGGAAGCTCAGCCCCGTGATCCAGGCGGGGCAGAGCGACTCGGGCATTTTCGACAATGTCCTGGAGCTCCTCGTTGCCGGGGGCAGAAGCCTCGAGCACGCGCTGATGATGATGGTGCCGGAGGCGTTCGGCCAGCGCTACCACATGAGCGAGGATAAGCGAGCATTCTACGAATACCACGCGGCCATCATGGAGCCATGGGACGGCCCCGCGGCAATCTCCTTCAGCAACGGCATCACCGTGGGTTCGATCCTGGACAGGAATGGGCTCCGCCCCGCCCGGTGGGTCGTCACCCGGAGCGGGCTCGTCGTCCTTGCCTCCGAGGTCGGGGTGCTGGACATCCCGCCGGAGGACGTCCTGCAGAAGGGCCGGCTCGCGCCCGGCAAGATGTTCCTCGTGGATACGGCGCAGAAGAGGATCATCTACGACAACGAAGTGAAGGCTTCCGTGTCGCGGCGCAAGCCATACCGGCGCTGGCTGGAGGCCAACCGCATCGAGCTCAAAGGGCTGTTCCAGGTCTCGGGACCTGTCCGCGCGGATCGCGCCGCCCTGCAGGAGAAGCAGTGGGTGTTCGGGTACACCATGGAAGACATCGACATGATCATCACCCCCATGGTGGAGAACTCGCAGGAGCCCATCAGCTCCATGGGCAATGACCAGAGCCTCGCCGTGCTCTCCGACCGGCCCCAGCTCCTGTACAATTACTTCAAGCAGCTCTTCGCGCAGGTGACCAACCCGCCCATCGATCCGTACCGGGAAAACCTGGTCATGTCGCTGATGAGCTACGTCGGCAGGGAGAAAAACCTGCTGGAGGAAACCCCCGAGCATGTCCGGCAGGTGAAGCTCCCGCATCCCATCCTCACCAACGATGACATCGCGAAGCTGCGCACGCTGGACGTCGGCGGTTACCGCTCCTGCGTCATCCCCATGACTTTCCCCGCTGCCGAAGGAGAGAAGGGCCTGGAGAAATCCCTCGACGCCCTCTGCGCCGAGGCCGAGGCACGGGTCGACGCCGGGTACACAATGCTCATCATCACCGACCGCGAGGTGAACGCGAAGAAGGCGCCGATCCCCGCGCTGCTCGCCACCTCGGCTCTCCATCACCACCTCACGCGTGTAAAGAAGCGCCACCTCA
>JBEKTX010000008.1:0-26772 GCA_049515615.1 Spirochaetia bacterium | reverse complement strand
CGCCATGCGCGCCGCGCCAATCGCTGTGCACGCGAAAAGCGTGCGAGAAACCATCAGGCTCGCAACGTCGCAGTGCCGACTCGCTCACAACCATCCCGCCGCGATGGTCCTGAGCACGGACCAGATCATGAGCTCCTGCCTGGAAACCTAGTGAGGAGCGGCTGCATGGCAGCCTGAGAGCATCCGCCCGGCGCTCGCCGTGAGCTACGGGGAGGTCGCCGGTCCCAGGGAATACGCGGCAACCAGCAGGCGAATGTTGACGCTGCAACTTCTGTTGCAGTCCAACCGCATTCCTTTTCCATCTAATTACTTGCTCTACAAACATGTAAGACATTTTTCTCCGTTGGAGAGTTCCCATCTGGTTGCAGCCCACCTGGTTTGAACTCACGCAGTTGTCCTGAATTAATTCTTTTGTTTACAAAGAGTTGGATCTGAAGAACCGGGTTGGCAGGGGCCTTGCATAATCAGTCATGGGATGTGCTGAGGGGGATGTGTGCGGAAAACAAGTGTTGTTTCTGGTGGAGATCCTCTCGCCCTGGAAAGGACATGTAATGGAGCCTGAGATTCGATGCGCCTGTGACTCACTATTCGCTTCTTATGGGACAAAAAAGGTCCTCCGAGGCTGCAGTTTCATGGTCCACGATCGTGAAATGGTGGGGCTGGTGGGAGAAAACGGATCAGGCAAAAGCACACTCGTGCGAAGTCTGCTCGGATTTTCCAGACCGTCCGGTGGCAGAATATGGGTCACCCCGTCTGTTGGTTACTGCCCACAGGAAAACTACCTGAACCAGCGGATCACCTTCAAAGAGCACCTCGATTTCATGACGGAAATCTACGCTGCAAGCCATGTCCTTGACAGCGGGTTCATCAACATGCTCCTCGAGAAACTCAAGTTGGTCCCTTATCTGCGAACCCGGATTGGTCATCTGAGCAGCGGCACGTATCAGAAGGTCAAATTCGTGACAGCTGTCGCACATCGCCCCGCGATGATATTCCTGGACGAGCCATGTGATGGTTTCGACTGGGCGATGTATCTGGCATTCTGGGAGATCATGACGCTGATCAGGTCTGAAGGATGTGCGGTCCTGATGATCAGCCATTTGCTGTATGACCGCGAACGCTTTGACCGCATTTTTGAACTCCGCGAGGGAATCTGTGAAAAGATTCAATGACCACTTCGGACTTGCTGGAATGGTATTTTTCCTCTCCCTTCGGGAGGCGTGGCGTAACAAAATGGGGATGATTTTGTTCTTCGCCATACCATTAGTCTTTCTGGGTGCGGTTGAGCTGACTGCCGGAGGGGGGACTGTAGCAGTCAAGCTCTACTACCCGGACGAAACATTGCAGGTACTGCTGACCATGCATTATGCCGCCATCGTCTTTGTGGCCGCAGCGGTGTGCGGGTTCCTCTCGGCCTATTATGCACTGATTCTTTTCCATCACGACTTTGATTACTTCCGTTTCTGCGTATTCAACGGTTTGCATCCCGCGGTGTATCTTGCCGGGCGATTCGGGTTCTTCCTGACTATCCTGCTGTTTCTTGCGGCGGGGACGACGCTCCTGACGGGGGCGCTGGTCTCAATCAGTCATCCCTGGAACGTGTTCGCCGGTTTCCTGTTGATCGGGGTCGTCTACGGCGCCTGTGGAGGCCTTGCGGGAATGATGACCAGGGAGTTTCTGGTCGCATTTCTCTGCGTTGCACTTCTGGCCGACATCGACGCCGCCTGGCTGCAGAACCCTGTCTACTACAGTGCCGGGCAGAATATTGAGATCATACGATGGTTGCCCGCGTTCTACCCCTGTCAAATGATTTTCGCCGCCGGGTTCACAGAGGATCCGAACCCTGCGGCCGCGCCCGGAAGTCTCGTGTACGCTGGCGTCGTGCTTTGCATGCTTCTGGCCGTCATCGTCATGCGGCTCAGGCGTGTGCGGCATCCCACCCGCAGCCCTGCACCTGGCGTCCCGCATGAGCTGAGGAGCATTCACACAGGAGGCAAGCCATGAAACCGTCCATCGGAATGGAGCGAGTCATCCGGGCCCACGTGGAACGGGGTCACGATCCTTTCTATCTCTATGACAGGGGAGTCATCCGGGCCACCTGCAGGAAGTTTGCTGCACTCCCGTACCCCGGGTGCTCCGTGTACTTTGCCTGCATGGCGAACGCGCACCCGACCTTCCTGGGGATCGTACGAGATGAGGGTTTGGGCCTCTTTGTGAATTCTCTGCCGCACCTGCGCCATGGGATGACGATGGGCTTCACGGGTGAGCAGATCGTCTTCGCTGCCTCCGCAATGGACGAGCCGACAATGTGGGCTGTCCGCGATGCAGGAGCGAAGGTCAATCTGGACTCCCTCAACCAGGTCGCGCAATGGCGGCAAATGTTTCCTGGGATGCCGTTCGGGATCCGCTGCAACATCGGTGGACTCATCGAGGCGAAGAAGACGCGGGGAGGTTATTTCATAGGGCGCGACAGCCGGCTCGGGATGACACCGGAAGAATTCCTGACACTGTCGGGAGAACGGCAGGTGACGGGACTTCATCTCTACGTAGGGACCGATATCACCGACATCGACTACTTCTATCGCTGCTACAAAATCCTTGCTGATTTTGCAGTAGAGTTCCCCGCCCTTACATACCTGGATGTCGGAGGCGGGTTCGGGTTGCAGGATGAAAATGGCCGTGAATTTGACATCCATCGGTATGGACTCATGGCGGATGCCTTCATAAGACACGTATCCGGCAGGCTGGGCAGGCCGATCAGAATGATTCTCGAACCCGGACGCCTTATTGGTGCGCGGGCTGGATGGTTTGTCTGTAGAGTCGTTGACACCAAGCAGCGAGGAGAGCGGCAGCTCATCGGCGTCAATGCCTCCTCCGCCCAGTTTCCAAGACCACTGTTCTACCCCGATTCAGCGCGGCACCCGGTGACGTTGCTCCATACAAACGCGACACTCAACGGCAAACCCGAACTGCCCACCTCGGTGTACGGGTGTTCAACCTATTCGCGGGACTTTCTCGCACATGATGTCATTCTTCCGCGAGCCGAAATCGGTGACATCATCGTCCTGGGGGACGCCGGTTCCTATTGCGCCGCCGCCTACACGCATTTTTTGGGTTTTCCACAGCCAAGGGAGGTATTTGATGATTGTGAACCCCGTTCAAGACAAGAAACAACTGCGGACGTTCTATTCCATCCCGCATCTAGTGTATGAAGGAAATCCCTTTCACCGGGACACGGAAGAAACGCTGACACGCCTTATCGTGAACGGACCCACGGTTTTTCACGCGCACGCAAAAGTATTTGCCTGTCTCCTCTGGAACGGTACAGATGCGGTGGGGAGGTGTGCACTGATTCACGACCGGAAAATGCCTGAATTCGTGCAGGTGGCATTCTTTGAAGCATTCCCCGGGCTCCAGGGGGTCACCGACGCCCTCGTTTCGGGCGCACGGGCCTTGCGAACAGGGGCCGCAAAGCTCCTGATCGGGCTGAACGGACATCTGAATTATGGCGCCGGCATGCTCCTCAACCGCTTTGACGAACCGCCTGTGTTCGGTCTTCCCTATACCCCCCCCTATTACATCGACTATTTCGCTGGACTGTTCTGCCGCGAAAGCGTCACGTTCAGATTCCCGCTGAAGGGAATCTTCGATTGGGCCCGGAAGGCGGCGGGGACGTTCGATACACGCGCTCTCACGGTTCGATTCCTGAACAAGAGCAGACTCCGCGAAGAGATGGAATTGTACACCACGATTGATAACACCGTATTCTCGAATCCGACCTACTGGTACTGGTCCAACCGCGAACCCCGGGAGAATTTCGAGCTCTTCCATCAATTTCGCTTCCTGATGAGCGAGGAAGATCTTCTCTTTGCTGAAAAAGATGGCAAGCCCGTAGGTTTCCTGCTCTGGTATCCGGACTTCAACGGCCTGGTTCCCGCCGGGCGCGATATCAACCTGCGGGATGTGCTTCGATTCCGGTATGCACATCCTCTTCGCACCACTCGACTGGCCGAGGTCGCGGTATTGCCGGAGTACCGCAGGCTTCCGGTCATGGCAACGATGCTTCTGAAGTCTCTCCCGTCGGTGGAGGCGAGAGGATATGAAACGTGTGAGGGAGGTTTCATCTTTCAGGAAAATCGCAGCTGCATGGTCATGACCCAACGCTATATCGAACGCGACCTGGGCCATAAACTGGATCCTTATCGACGATTCGGCATGTATGAGGCACCGTTGTGAAGATTGCCCTGGACAGAATCGAAGATGCGGATGACATTCCCGGGGCGTGGGATATTCTGGCATCCGACTACTACCAGAAGCGGACGTTCCTCGCCCACTGCCAGCAGTACAACCCGTGCAGCCAGCGCTACTATCTGCTCTCCAATGCAGGGCGCCTTCACGCGGGGGGAATTGTGTATACCCTCAAGCTCGATCTGCTGACCTATCTTGGGATCAGGAGCCCGATGAATATGCAGATCGTGGGTGTCCCGTGCTCCGTCTCCTCCAGCGGCCTGGTCGGTATCGGGGCACTTCAGGGGGAACTTCTCCGGCGAATCCTGTGCCAGGAGAAAGGGCTTGTTGCCTGTCTGAACCTCGATACCCTTCCCGAGAATGTCCCTTCGGCTGTCGGCCGTACATGGCCTGATATCGTGTTTGCCAATAGTTTCCATACATGGGAGGAGTACAGTTCGACACTTCGCTCTCCATACCGCCGCCGGCTTCTTCAGGTCCAGGAATATGCCACATCGTTTACCCTCTGCACGGGTCCCTGCTGTTCGTTTACACGCGAGATGCACGCCATGTATCTGCAGGTATTCAACCGGAGCCAGGGGAAGCTCGAGAGGCTCGAGACAGCCTTTTTCAGGAAATTGCCCGAATCCTTCTGTCTCACGACGTATGCGGCCGGAGGGACCCTCCGCGGCTGGACGATCACACAGCGTGATGGTGACCGGTTCTCGTTCTTTCTCGGAGGACAGGATTACCGGTACAATCCGAAGAAACTGTATCTCGTGCAGTTAATGACCGTCCTGCGGCAAGGCATTGCCTCCGGTGCAAAGTTGATCGACCTCGGACAGAGCGCCGAGGTCCCCAAGATGCGCCTGGGAGGGATCCCCAGGGAAAAAATCATGCTCGGTTCGCATTCCCGTCCGATGCTCCGGGCGATGCTCCATGTGGGCATCGGTTTGCTTTCCTACCGTAAGCATTTTCCCGAGACGCACGTTTTCAGGGACGGTGCCCCATGAAAATCCTGTTCGTTCGGCCACGGCCATCGCCCGAAACCATCGGCCTCCAGCACGTCATGGTCGTGGAACCGCTGGAGCTCGAGGTTCTCGCGGCACTTGTCGGGCCGCAGGACACATCTGTCATTCTCGACATGATTCTTGAGAAAGAGACCTTCGCCCACTACCTCTGCCGCGAGCAGCCCGATGTCCTCTGCGTTACCGGCTACATCACACACATCGATATCATGCGGGAGTACTGCAAGGCCGCCCGGCTGTGGAACCCGGGGATCCGCACAATTGTCGGCGGTGTCCACTGCGAGGTCTGCCCGGACGACCTGGATGATCCAGCGGTCGATTTCCGCGTCGTGAGAAACGCCGCTGTTGTTTTTCCCCTTCTCATCGATCACATCCGCGGATCACGTGCACTGCCGAAGGGAGTGCTCCCGGCGGGTGTGCGGGGAGATCCGGCGGACTTGCCTGCGATCGATTTCACTTATCCCCTTCCCGTGCGCTCGTTGACAGAACGGTACCGGAGCTCCTACTTCTACATCTTCCATGACCGCGTTGCACTGCTGAAGACCGCATTCGGCTGTCCGTACAAATGTACGTTCTGCTTCTGCCGGGCCATCACCGGCGGGACGTACGCCGAAAGACCCCTCGAGGACGTCATGAGGGAACTCGAACTCATACCGGAGCGGGAAATCTACATCGTCGACGATGATTTTCTTGTGAACCGAACGCGCGTTCAGTCGTTTATCGAGGAGAACCGGCGCAGAGGGTTGGAGAAGAGATACCTGCTGTACGGACGTGCCGATTTCATTGCGCGCAATCCCGGGCTGATGCGTGATTTCCGCAGCGTCGGTCTCTCCACCGTGATTGTCGGATTCGAATCATTTGTTGAGGAGGAACTGAAACGGTACGACAAGGGGACTGATGTCGCTACAAACCGGGAAGCGATGAATGTACTCCGTGCCGGCAAAATCGACTGCTATGCAACCGTGATCATTCCGCCGGAGTGGGATAGGAAGGCCTTCGACGAGTGCAGGCGCGTCATGCGCTCCCTCGGCATCCATTACGTGAATCTGCAGCCACTGACGCCCCTGCCGGGAACGGGTTGTGTTGCGCGCGACGACAATCTCCTCATCAGCCGCGCCGACCATGCCCGCTGGGATCTTGCGCACGTGATGCTGCGTCCGGAACATTTTACGGTTGCCCAGTTCTACCGTGCAATCATCGATCTCTACAGCGCTGTCCTCTTCCGGCCGAAGGTGATCTGGGGCTACCTGCGACGCTACAGGCTGGCGCAGATCTGGAAGATGACTCTGGGGACCATGCGTGTCAGGAGCCAGTACGAGAGGAGAATCAGAGAAGCCGCGGCAACAGCGTCGGGAGGGGAGACGCATGCCTAAGATTCTCTTCATCCAGCCGACGCAATACGGCTCGAACGGGACACTCTGTAAACAGAAGCGGATCTATCTGCCGGGGCTCGTGTTCCCTCTCCTTGCCGCGATGACTCCTCCGCACTGGAAAATCGAAGTGAAGATAGAGGTGGTGGATGATATCGATTTCGACGACGATGCGGACATTGTCGGGATCGGAACGATGGGGCACGCCACGCTTCGCGGCATGCACATTGCACGGAAGTTCCGTGCGCGCGGCAAGACGGTGGTCATGGGAGGATATATGGCATCCATGATGCCGGAATACGTGCGAGAGTCCGTCGATTCCGTTGTTATCGGGGATGCAGAGATTTCATACCCGCAGTTGCTCGACGACTTCGAGAGGAAAGGACGTCTGAAGCCGGTATATGACAATCCAGTCTCGTCCCTTGCAGGGCTCCCAGTGCCCCAGTACGAACTGCTTCTCGGCAAAAAGATCGGAGGGATGCTTCCCGTACAGGCCGGCCGTGGCTGCCCGCACACCTGCAGCTTCTGCTCGATCGCCTGTATCTACAAGGGGAAGTATTTCACCCGCCCCGTCGACGAGGTGCTCCGCGACATCCAGGCGATCCGGGATCTTGGCTTTCGGAGGTTCTACCTGATCGATGACAACATCGTCTCTACTCCGCGCTATCTCGAGGAACTCTGTGAAGCCATCGAACCATTGCATATGACGTGGGCCACACAGTGTTCGATGGAACTCGCGCGTTACCCGAAGTTGCTTGAATGGGTCCGGCGCGCCGGCGCAAACATGATGAGCTTCGGAGTCGAGAGTCTTTCGCAGGAAGGGCTCGACAAACTGGGCAAGAAATGGCTCAGGGTGGACCGCCATGAGAATGCCATTCGCACCATTTCCCGTGCCGGCGTCATGGTGAGCTCGGAAATGATGGTCGGGATCGATGGGGAAACCGAGGAGACGTTTCAGGCTACCCGGAACTTCATCGAATCCCTGCGCATCCCGATTCCTCGGTTCTATATTCTGACGCCGATGCCCGGCTCCGCCCTCTTCGACAAGTACAAAGCCGACGGCAGGCTGGTCACCGAGAACCTCGAAGAGTACAACGGCGCGAAGGCGGTCCATCGGCCGGACATAATTTCACCGGAGCGGCTGACGGAACTCTACTGGTGGCTGTACGAGAAGATCTTTTCACTCCGGGGAATTCTCCGGCGCACTCTGTTTAATCCGGATCTTTTCCGGCAGCCGCGGACATTGCTGTTCGCATTTGGCGTCAATCTGCACTATCGGACGTACATCAGGAGGCGAGTACCTCCGAATATTTTCTAGACGAATGGAGAGGCCGCCCGGGAGCCATCTCCATTGCCAGGAGCGGGACGTTATGAAAGTCGTGCTTATCAAGCCGGGAATCGGCGGCACTCTTGCCGGGTACCGTATCGACGACGGGAGAATGGAACCGCTCCAGCTCGGCATCATTGCTGCGCTTATCCCACCGGATGTCGATGTGGTTCTCTATGATGAGCGCGTCGAACAGATACCGTTCGACGCGCGTGCTGACCTCGTGGCAATCACGGTGGATTCGATCACAGCCCGAAGGGCGTACGCGATCAGCGACCAATTCCGGGAGCAGGGGGTTGCGGTCGTCCTTGGTGGAATCCATGTCACTCTCGTGCCGGAAGAGGCCTCCCTGCACGCCGATGCCATCGTCCTCGGTGATGCCGAGCCTGTAGGGGGTGAACTGGTGGCCGATGCCATGGCCGGGAGGTTGCGGCACACCTATGCGGGTCCATTCGGCGAACCGCAGAAGGGGGTCATCCCACGCCGTGACCTCTTCCAGGGGAAGGGCTACCTTCCTGTCTCCCTCATCCAGTTCAGCCGGGGCTGTACCTTCAACTGCTCGTTCTGCGCAGTCGCACGCTTCTTTCGGAACACGCACCATTGCAGGCGAGTGCAGGACGTCGTCCGGGAGATCGAACAGGGTGGTTTCCGGCTCGTCCTCTTTACCGACGATAACCTCACGGCGAACAGGTCGGCGGCGAAAGCCCTCTGTGCCGCGCTGAAACCGTTGGGAGTCCATTGGGCCAGCCAGGTGAGCGTCGATGTGGTCCAGGATGCCGAATTGATCGAACTCATGGCAGAGAGCGGATGCATGGGACAACTCATCGGGTTCGACTCCATCAATCCGACCTCCCTTCGTTGGATGAGAAAATCCCCAAATCTCCGGGAGTTTGACCGGTATGAACGGGCGATCGATCGTCTGCGAAAGTACGGCTTCCAGGTCTGGGCCTCCTTCATGCTGGGAAATGATCACGACTCAGAGGAGTGCATCAGGCAGACTGTGCGCTTCGCCATGGACAGCAAGTTCACGCTGGCCTTCTTTCACCTCCTCGTGCCCTATCCCGGCACGCAGCTCTATGCGGAGTTACGGCGCTCCGGGCGGCTGCTCTTCGAGGGCGCATGGTGGCTGCACCCGGAGTTCCGTTACAATACCGCCACATTCATTCCCCGACAGATGACCGCACGAGAGCTGGGGGAGATCACCGTCTGGGCGAACCGGGAATTCTACAGCGCACGCTCGATCACGCTGAGACTTCTTGACCGCAAGACCAATCTCCGCTCTCTCGCGAAATTGCTGATGTACATGAAATTCAATCTGCTGGTACGGCGGACGAGCACGTGAAAGGGATTGACATATGAGCCTCTTGTCAGCGGAGATACGCTCGCTCGGGCGCCGGGTCGCCCAAACGATGACCGACCCCGTCGTTGTTCCGCCCGCCCGACCGGCCCCGCTGCGCGTGCTGGCCTGCAAGCCGCGGCCCGAGCGGCAGACGATCCGCTTGGAGCGCTTCATCTCCAGCGAGCCGCTGGAGCTGGAGTACCTCGCCACTGTGCTCGAAGGGGAGCAGTTGACGCTGCTCGACGGCATGGTGGACCGCCGGGACCCCTGCCGCCTGGCCCGCCGGCTGCAGGCCGAGGTGGTGTTGATCTCCGCCTTCGTCACCAACGTCCACGGCGTGCGGGCTCTCGCCGAACGTCTGGCTCGGCTGCCCAGGCCGCCGCTGGTCTTCGTGGGCGGGCCCCACGCCGAGGTGGTGCCGGAGCACTTCTTCTCGCCCGGGATCGCCGGGGTCTTTTTCGCGGACCAGCTCGCCGCGCTGCGCACAGTGGTGTCCAGGCTCCACGCGGGGCAGCCCTTCACCGACGTGCCCGGCGTGGCCTTCCCGCGGCCGGACGGCGCGTTCGTGCGCAACCCCGGGCCGGCGCTCGACCCAGCCGCCCTGCCGCTGCCCCGGCGCACATTACTGCAGGCCCACCCGGGGCGCTACCGCTACATGTACCTGAACCGCTGCGCCTCGGTGAAAACGGCATTCGGCTGCCCGGAGCGCTGCGACTTCTGCTTCTGCACCGAGCAGCAGGAGGGCCGCTACGACGCACGCCCGCTGGACGCGGTGGTGGAGGAGATCGCCGGGCTGCCGACCGACCACGTCTTCTTGCTCGACGACAACTTCCTCACCTCGCCGACGCGGGTCACCGAGTTCTGTGACCGGATCGCAGGAGCCGGCCTGCGCAAGCGCTTCATCGCCTATGGCGGCGCGGACTTCGTCTCCCGCCACCCCGATCTCCTCGCCCGCCTGCGCGCGGTGGGGCTCGACATGCTGGTCGTCGGCTTCGAGTTCCTCTCCGACGCGGAGCTGGCCGCCGTGCACAAGCGGGCGCGGCTGGCCGACAACGACCGCACGGTGGAGGTCTGCCGGGCTCTGGGCATCGAGCTGTTCGCCCTGTTCATCGTCGACCCGGCCTGGCGCCCGGAGGACTTTCGGCGGCTGGCGAGCTACGTCCGGCGGCGGGAGATCGCGTTCGCCACCTTCTCCACCTACACGGTGTTCCCCGGCACCGCGCTCTCCCGGCAGCTCGTAGCGGCGGGCAGCCCACCCCCAGGGCCGCCCTGGTGGCGCTACGACCTGCTGAGGCTGCACGCCCGGCCGGCGCACCTCTCCCCGCTGCGCTACTACCTCTGGCTGTTCTACCTGTACCTGCTGCCCGGCTTCTCGCCGGCCACCGCGCGGCGGCTGCGCCGGCTCTACGGGACCCGGGGGTTCTTGCGGCTGCTATGGCTTTCGATGCGGACCGGGATCGAGTTCCTGATCAAGCTGGCGATCTGGAGATAGCTGGGATGGCCGAACCCCGAGAAGGGCGCACGATCTGGGATTTCTGGGCTCCACGCTACGAAGGGCTGCTGGCGCAGCGCTTCTCGCTCGGCCCCTCCCGCAGACTGGTCCACGCCCGGCTGGAGGCGGCAGCGCCCGCCGCCACCCGCGTCCTCGACCTTGGCTGCGGGGTGGGCCAGTTCGCCCGGGAACTCGTTGAGCGCCGTGCGGAAGCGACCGTCCTCGCGGTGGACGCGGCCCCGGCGATGATCGCCCGGGCGGAGCAGGACTACGCCCACCCCCGAATCACCTACCGGCTGGGCTCGGTGGGCGACGTGACCGCGGCCGATGGACCCTTCGACGCCGTCACCTGCATGCACGCCTTCCCCTACTTCCCGGATCCGGAGGCCACGCTCGCCGCGGTGCACAGGCTGCTGCGCCCCGGCGGGAGGGTGATGCTGGTGATGGGCAACATCGACGGTCCGTGCGACTGGCTCTGGCTGAAGGTAATCGGCCTGACCACGACGAAGGCGAGCTATCCCTCGACCCGCCGCCTGACCGAGCTGCTCGCTGGCGCCGGCTTTAATCCGGATGGCGTGCGCTCGATCGAGAAGTGGCCGATCTTCCCGTCGGTCAACCTGGTGGAGGGGCTGAAGTGAAGGTCCTGCTGATCCGTCCCGCGCACGTGAAAGGCATCGGCGGATGAGCCTCTGGCGAGCGGAGACGACCGTCCCCCGCATACTCTTTTCCTCTCCTTGTGGCCCCTACCCCAAGGCCCCGGTGGAAAAGGATCCGGTCGACTTTTTCTATTATAGAAATACGCTGGGGCAGGGAATCTTCCGGTTGCGCTCATTTCAGAGCTGGTATTCCCTTCACTTTCTTGCGCAGAATCTGCCCGTGCCGTCTGTGGTGCTGGAGAATCCCAGCATGCAACAGTTTCAACGCGAAGTCATACGCGGGGACTTCCAGGCGGTCGCCATCGGCTTCACGGTGATCACGATGGCTCCCGTTCTGGCGATGGTTCTTTGGCTGAAGCAGACTCACCCCGGTATCGATGTCATCCTTGGGGGCTATGGAACGGCGGTCTTCAAAGATGCTGACGCGACTGCAGCCCTCCTTCAGGCACGGGCTGAGCGAATCTGCTTTGGAGAGGGAGTTGAGTTCATGCGCAGGTACCTCAAGGAGCGGTGGGGAATCCGGCAGGACATGCCGCTCAGGCAGGATTTCCTCCCGATGGAGCACTGCTTTTTCCGCACATCCATCCCAATCTTCAAACAGCTGGTTTTTCTCGGATCACTGGGGTGCACGTTCGGATGTCCCTTTTGCGCGACCTCGAGTCAGTTCGATCGACGGCGAATCCCGATCGCATCCGGGCGGGAATTGTTCGATCTGATCCTGGGGCAGGCACGCCGGCACCCGAAGGTGCAATCTGCAATCATCTATGACGAAGATTTCCTCATAGACAGGCGTCGGGTCGTTGAGTTCATGCGCATGATGGACTCCTGCCGGGAGTTGCAGGATCGTCCGCTCCTCCTCACCGTGTTCGCCTCTGTTCGTTCGCTCAGGCAATACTCGATCGTGGAACTTATCCGGTGCGGCATCGGGACGATCTACATCGGGGTGGAATCGTTCGAAGAGGAGATCCTGCAACGGGAAGGACTTCGAAAGCGTGACGGAGACATCCGGAAATGGTTCGATGAACTGCATCAGAATGGCATCAGCACACTCGGGTCCCTCATCGTGGGGTGGGATGGTCAGTCCCGGGAGAGGATTCAGCAGGAAACAGACCGGTTCGTCTCGCTGAACCCGACATTCTACCAGGTGGTGCCGCTTCACCCCGTGCCCGGGACGGCGCTCTGGAAAAGGCTAAAAGCGCAAGGACGATTTGTCCAGGGATATGCATTTGCGAACGACAGCATCGGCCACTACAGCTTTACGCTCAGAGACGTCGCGCCTGAGGAGGCCCTGGATTGCGTCGCGGGAGCCTACAGGGGGCTGGTGGCCGAAGGGGGCCCATGGCCGTTCCGGTTGGCCGAAAACCTTCTTCGTGGGTATCGTCACCTCTCCTCCGAGGCGCATCCGGTCCTGAGAGCTCGTGCGTTGGCGTACTGGAAGATGTGCAAACCCCTCTTGCCGCTGGCAATTGTGAGCCGGGCTTTTTTCCGGGGATCCGGATTCAAGAAGCGCTGGAGTATCCTGATGCGTCAGACGTGGCGGGAGCACTCCGTTGTATTTATCGGATCCTGCATCGTGGCTATCATCGCCTGTCCCTTCCTCATGGGGATATACGGCGTCGCCAACATGCTCTACTGGATACGCCCCCGGGGGGATCAGCCCAGATTCATTCGTGTGAATGCATCATAGAATCAAGCGCAGTGCTGCGGCAGCGGGCGGATGCGGCCGCGGCACGCGCCCCACTTTCAAGTCAGGCCGGCAGGTTCTGCCGGAGCGGGCTATGCCGAGAGTTTCGCCTTCAAAGTGATCTTCGGCCCCGCAAGCGCCTTTGAAATCGGGCAGTCCTTCTTTGCCTTTTCCGCATGCTTGAGAAAGGCCGATTGATCCAGGCCGGGAACGACAGCTTCCGTGCTCAACTCGATCAGGCTGATCTTCGGTCCCTCCTCGAGGTGAACCGTGGCCGTCGTCTGGATGCTCGTGGGGGTGAACCCCGCATCGGTGAGGAGGGCGGAGAGGAACATGGAGAAACAGCCGGCCTGGGCCGCCCCGATGAGCTCCTCCGGGTTCGTTCCCATGCCTGATTCGAACCGTGACGCAAAGGTGAAGGGGCCCTCCCATGCACCGCTTCCCAGTTTCATCGTGCCCGTGCCTTCCTTCAACGTCCCTTTCCACTCCGCGGAAGATGTTCTGACTGCCATCGCTGCCTCCTGTTCGGCGCAGTATGAAGCTACGCAGGCGGGGCAGCGTCCGTCAAACGCTCCGCATGGATCCCGCGCAGGAGAAGAATGATCGTGTCCAGCGCTCCTCGGAGGAACCCTCCCCGATCCACGCCTGCCTCGGCCCGCAGCGGAAAACGCGCAAGCGCCCTCCCTCCGACTGAAACCACCACGACGCCCAACACCTGCCCCGTCTTCACGGGCGCCTCCACGTCGAGGGTCTGCTGGATTTCCGTCCGCACCGATGACGCCTGGTCTTTTCGCACGGCGACGATCGGCGCGGGGCTCGCCCTGAGCCCGACCTCGCGCGACCTTCCCTTCCAGACGTGAACAGCGGCGGGCTTGTCGTACGCGGCGCGGACCGTAACGAAGGTTGAAAACCCATAGTCGAGCAGCGCGGCGCTTTCCACGGCTCGCAGCACGGTCCCGCTCACCGGGCCGACGTCAGGCACCCCGAGGATCACGGAGATCAGCCGCATCCCGGCGCGTTCGGCAGTCACGGCGATATTGTACCCGGATTCGTCGAGGTACCCGGTTTTCAGGCCATCGGCGCCTTCGTACTTTCCCAGCAGCAGGTTGCGGTTGGACTGTGTCACCGGTTTCTCGCGGTTGCCTGCCGTCAGGTTCTCCTCCAGGGGATAGGTGAACTCCCTCACCGAGAACAGGTCCTTCAGCGCATCGGGATGAGAGAGCACAAACCCCCGGGCGAAGTCCGCGTATTCCCTGGCCGTGATGCTGTTGGCGGGGCTGACGCCCGCCGGTTCCACGAAGTGCATGACGTGGTAGCCCAGTCGCGCTGCTTCCCGGTTCATCATGCCGACAAACGCGGGGACCGAGCCGGCAATCCGGTCCGCGACCTCGACGGCGGCGTCGTTGCCCGAATCCACGACGAGACCCCTCAACAGCTGGCTGACCGTGAGTTTCTGGTTTGGTCCCAGGAACATGACGGAAGAGCGGGGCGGCATGTTCCTTGCCCAGGCGTCGGGACCCGGCACCAGGACCTCCGACGGGCTCATCCGTCCCTCCTCGATCGCCTGAAGCGCAAGGTGGAGAGTCATGAGCTTGGTGAGGCTGGCGGGCGGGATCGGTTCGTCGGCGTGGGACTCGTAGAGGACGGCGCCGGTGAAGGCTTCGATAAGAATCGCGGAGCGGGCATGCAGGGCGGGCGGCCCGGCCTGACCGGGGGAAACACTCGTGCGGAGAGGCGCGGCGGCGTGAGCGGCCGCGGCCGTCGCAAGAAACGACAACGCCCAGAAGAGCGGAATCCAGCGGGTCGATGGCATGTGTATAGGTACCTCCGAGGAGGGCCTCGGTGCAAGTGGCGCTGTCATCAGGGGCCGTTTCCGGCTTATAGTGATTGCGCACGCAATGAGGAGCGCATCCTGACCCGTTTCGTTGTAAAGAGGGCGCTGTGACACCCCGGAAGCTGACCCCGGGCGAAATCACCTCCGGCGTGGAAAAGATCCGCAGGAAATACGACGAATACATCAGCAAGTACTTCAGGCCCAAAACCCTGCGCGCGGCGTTCGAGGCGCGCTATGTCAGGGCTCTGCAGGACAAGGTGGACATCTCCTCATTTCTCCTGGCGGAGATCAGCGCGATCCAGGAGCTGATCTCCCGCGAAGAGCAGCGGGTGCAGCTCGGCCCGGTGCGTCCGGCGGAAAAGAAGCCGAGCTTCGCCGACAAGGTGCTGGAAGAGAACATCGCGCGGATCGCGAAATACAGGGATGTCGTCTTTCATCCCGATGCCGGTGAAGAGGTGCGCCGCCTGGCAGGCGCGCTCTCCGAGCTCGGGGGGGAGCGCTGGCAGGACCTCGGGCTGGCCCTGCAGGACACGATGTACGCGATGAGCTCCCCGGAGATGCTCTCTCTGGATTCCCAGCTCCGCCACCTCGCTTCACCGGACGGGCGGGAGACTCCGCAATCACTGAGCAGGCTCGTCGTGGAGCTTCGCAAGTTTCCCCGCAATTACCAGGCCATCGACCGCGAGGAGAAGGACTACGTCCTCGAAGCAGCCTTCTTTCTCCACGACCTTTTCGCGGTCCTGGAGAGAATGAAAAGGGTCTACACCGAGATGCCCGCGGACAGGCGGCGGGCCGTGGAGGACTCGCTCGCGCACGTCTGGGGCATCATCAGCGACTTCCGGCTGAAGGACTTCAAGCGGAAGCGTCGGGGAGACCGCCGGGAGGGCTGAAGGAGTCCCGCCGTCTCTCGCGGGCATTGCTCATTGAGTTCGCGAAGGTATATATTAATCACCGAAGACAGAAGCGAGGGGAGCTCAAATGGCAGACGAGGTGACGGTCACGAGAAGCAACTTTGACGCCGAAGTGATGAAATCGGCGGTACCGGTGATTGCCGATTTCTGGGCGGAATGGTGCGGCCCGTGCAAGATGATCGCGCCCGTCCTCAAGGATCTCGCCCGGGACTACAAAGACAAGATCAAGATCGCAAAGATCGACGTGGACGCGGAAGGCGAGCTCGCTCAGCAGTTCAACATCGTGAGCATCCCGACGATCCTGGTCTTCAGCAAGGGCCAGGTCGTGAAACAGCAGATCGGAGCCGTCCCGCGGCCCGCCCTTGAAAAGATGATCAAGGAAGTGATCTAGGCACATCGTCCGAAGGACGATATCCAGGTTTTGGTTCGTCAGTGCCAGCCGTGCCATTGCGGTATGGCACGGTTCCTATGGCACATAGACCTCGTTTGAATTCTCAGCTCCAAATGTGGCTTTGCGTGTGGGCACGATATGCCAGTCTTCGGGACCGTCAGTGTCAGTCGATGCGGACGACCTGCAGATGGACCGGGTGCCGGTGGAGCCCTCCGGGCTGACCGCGTCCTCCGGCGTGACCCGGGCACCAGCGGTCTTCCATGCCCCGCACTTCACCAGCTCGTCTGCACGGGCGCGCATCTCATCCGATCCGAAGCCTCCGTACTGCTCGTCAGACTGACTGGTCCGATTGCTGTACAGGACCCCGTCCATGCAGGGGCCGCCCGGCCGATCACAGAGTGCCAGCACCCCATTGTTTCCGCCCAGCCCCCGACCGTCTTTGAGCCAGAAATCGAAGGCCGCCTCCGATGCGTCGAATCCTTTCGACGCCGCGGTGTCGACCGTCTCATCCACCTCCGCGGGGTCTCCCGAGGGCTTGAGATGGACCACGATAAAACTGCCTGCCTCCACTTCGAACGGCGGGAACACAAGACGGGCATCATAGCTTCCTGGTGACCCCAGGCAGAGAACAACGCCGCCCATGTTCCCCGCCGTCATGGCCTTCAGCTCCACGAGGTCCGGGTGGTTTCCGGAACCCCGCGGCGTGAACTCGTTGATGAGCAGACGGGGAACCCGCGCGTTGTAGCCGTAGAACTGGGCGACAAAAGACGCGGAGTTCCCATGCGCGTCCTGCGCTTCCGCTTCCAAAGAATACATGCGGCCAGGTGCCTGCTTTTCCCCCCGGAGAATGACATTCTTTGAGGGCCCGGTCACGTCGGTGACGGCGAGCGGGGGAGTAATGCGCGTCTTGTCGGCGCACAGACCGGCATCCTCATCGAAGGAGATGGAAATCTCCCCTGGGCCGAGTGCCTGCACCGCTTGCACCTGCGGAGGCAAAAGATCAGCGTCCGGCGTGCGTGAGTCCGTCACGGGACCGCAGGACGCAGCGAGGAGCCCGAACAGGGCCGCAAATCCCGACCGGAGAGAATGCCTGGCATGCCGCATAAAATCCTCCGAATCAGAACACGGGACCCGTCGTGCTGCCGCTTGAACAGGCGCAGCCGGGTCGTCGGCCGCCGCGCTTTACGCCCGGCACGGATTTGTTTACAGTCTGGTTGCCATGCCCGACGAGCTTCTGCAGAGATTCAGCCGCAAATACGCACCGGGCGCTGCGATCTGCCGCGAAGGCGAGGAAGGCGAGGAGATGTACATCATCCAGACGGGAAAGGTCAGGGTGAGCAAACGGTTCGGGGGAAAGACGCATGTGATCTCGGTGCTGGAGAAGGGCGATTTCTTCGGAGAGATGGCCATCGTCAACCGCATCCAACGGACCGCGACGGTGACGGCGATCGACGACGTGGAGCTTCTCGTCTTTGATCGGGAAGGCCTCCAGAACATGATCGCGCGCAACACGCGGATCGCTCTCACGATCATCGACAAGCTCTGCCGGAGGCTCCAGAACGCGCACCTGAAAATCCAGCACCTCGTCAAGAAGGACGCCGAAGGGCTCATCGCCCTGCATCTGAGCACCGTCTACCAGGAGCTGTCCGGCGCTCAGCCGAGCGTCCCCTTCCAGAAATGTCTCGAAGAGGCGTCGCTCAGCCTGGAGCTTCCCATGGAGGAAGTCCGGAAGACGCTGGAGGATCTGCAGCGGGCCGGCGTTCTCGGAATGAAGGGGGACGACCTGCAGCTCGTGGATCGGGAGAAGCTCCACCGGATCACTGAATCGGTGGGGAAGGAACCGGCGAGCTCAGCCTGAAGCAGGCGCTTGACGCGATTCGGCTTCCCACGCTGCGCGCAGCTCGTCCAGGGCGCGCCGGTTGCTGACAAAGGCCATCCTCCCCGGCGGCTGGTTCAGTGGAAACCAGGCGGCCTCGGCCACATCGTCGGCTGCCGCAAGGGGAACGTCGGCAGGAATGTCGCATCTATAGTAGATGCTGAGCACGAACCGTGCTTCCTCGGCCACGTCGTCCCGTGGATACTCGTCGATTCCGAGAGAAAACAGCCGTGGCCGCGCGATGCGCACGCCCAATTCCTCCTCCAGCTCACGTGCCAGTCCCGCTTCCGGCAGCTCGCCATTTTCCAGGTACCCGCCGGGGAAATCCCACATGCCCTTGTGCGGATCGATGCCCCGGCGCGTGAGCAGGACCTGTGGAAGGGCGTCCACGACCCTGACGACGCATGCGCTCACCGCAGGCTTCGAATTCTGCCAGAACTCGAAACCGCACGAAGAGCACAGGAGGAGGGAAGACGCTGATGCGGGAGACGATCCGGCCGGGCGGTACTCAGCTCCGCACACAGGACAGAAGGAGTAGCGCTTCACTGCTTCTTCTGCGGGGTGGTCGCTTCCAGACGGGCTTTCAGCTTGACTGCGAGAACACGGGGAGCCGCTGGAAGCGTGTCACCTTCCTTGGCATACCTGTCCAGCAGGGCGTTGATGAGTGAGAGCGCCGTGTCGTTCCTGCCCATCTTGTGGTACAGAACCGCGATCTCGTATGACGCCCATGTCATGTGACTGACGTCGTTCGGGTAGGAAGTCGGGATCAGCGAATAGTAACGGATGCCGAGGGGATAGTTGCCCCGATCCGAGGCGTCCTGGGCGCGCTGAAAAATCTCGGCTGCGGAAAGTCCGGCAGGGATATCCGTCGGCCCTGATGCGCATGAGCCAAGGAGCACGAGTGCCGCTGCGCAGAGCGTGCAGAGGAAAGCGCTCGATGGACGAAAGGTCATGGCGCGTCGTTCTTCGCCGTCGAGTAGATCTCGTCCCTGATGGGGAGATTCTTCCGCAGCTCCTTGAGGAACACCTCGACCTCTCCCATCGGAACATAGGATCCGCACTCATCGAGGGTGCGTCGGATCACCGTGAAGTACTTGTACACCTTCTCCTCGCCCAGCTTCTTGCGCCATTTGCCCGCATCACAGCGCACGCGCAGCCCGTACTGGTTCGCCTCGCCCCGGGGTGTCTTGAACAGCTTGCAGTGAATGCAGTTCGCGCAATAGATCTTGTCCGAGGAGATATCGTCACCGAACGTGTCGAAATCAGGGCCCTGCGCCATGTGTTCCTTGTCCTGCCGGAGTGTGTACACTACCATGTTCGTCTTTTCCGGGTCAATAGTTGAGGCGATGACAAGGGCGATGAGGGCAAGGGCCGTCCGCCGCAAATGCCACGGATTACCGTGGCCGCAAATGCCACGGATTACCGTGGCCGCAAATGCCACGGATTACCGTGGCCGCAAATGCCACGGATTACCGTGGCCGCGATTGACACGCGGTCCCGCCCGTGGTATCACACCTTCGAGCTGCCCGTTTCGGGAAACACGGAATGCGGTGCGATTCCGCAGCGGTCCCGCCACTGTAACCGGGGATTCCTGCAGCAGGGTGCTCGTCAGCACCCGAGGGGTGACGACACCCGCAGGCCATTGCCCTCGAAAGACGAGGACGAGAAGGCGCCGCAGGGCAAGCGATCCGGAAGCCAGGAGACGATCCCAGAAACCAACACCCTTCGCGGAAAAAGGATGGCCGGCGATGCGTCGTACCTGTCCCACCCCCCTTTTCACATTCCGTGAGAATGCAGATCGAAGGATTGCCGCGGCGGCCGGGAGATTTCCGTGCGTAGAAATGTCCTCTGCCTGCTTGCCTCTGTTGCGTGCCTGCACGCCTGGGCCCAGCAGACCCCCGAGCTGAACGAGGTCGTGGTCACCGCGACACGGATCGATTCTCCGCTCCTGGAATCGCCGAGCTTCGTCACGGTCATCTCGCAAAAGGACATCGCCGATTCGGGCGCCGCTGATCTGTCCGGTGTGCTTGCGGAGCAAAGCGGAGTCGTGGTCAACAACTACGGGCCGCAGGGCCAGACGAAGACGATCAGCATGAGAGGTTCCTCGTCTGACCAGGTCCTCGTGCTCCTGGACGGAATGCGCCTCAATTCGAGCCGCGACGGCTCGGTCGATCTTTCCCAGATCCCCACCGAGAACATCGACCATATCGAGGTCGTCCGGGGAAGCGCCAGCACCATGTATGGAACCGGCGCGATCGGCGGGGTCATCAACGTCGTCACGAAAAAACCGAACGCGCCAGGTCTGAGCCTCGAGCTCGTGAACGGGAGCTACGTCCCCCATGACGCGACCGCGTTGACCGGGACCGGTTCGTCCTTCGTGCCTGCATCGCCGATGAGCCTGCTCGACGACCAGAAACTGAGCTTGTCACTCACCTCCCGGTTGGGCGACGTGGGTGTGACAGGCGGCGGCTCGCTGGCCCGGGGCGCCAATGCATTTGTCTGGGATGACGCTGCCGTGCTCGGCGATTGGAGGCAGAGAAACAATGCGCAGAGCCTCTGCGGTGACGCTTTCGCCGGCCTGCAAGCCCCGTTTCTCGGCGGCATCATGAGCGCCCGGGGGACGGCTGCACATTCCGATGTCGGCGTGCCGGGAACGGCGCTGTACCCGAGCAGCCAGGCGGACCAGACCGACACGTCCGCGTCAGGGTCCATTTCCTGGCAGACCGACAGGTTCTTCACGGACGCGCTCACCTTCGATCTGAAGACCTTCTACCGGTACGAGGAGCTCACGTACAACGATCCGGCTTTCCCTCCAGAAAGCATTCACCACACCCATTCCGCAAGCGTTGATCTGACTCAGAAGCTTTCCTTCTCCGAAGAGGTCTCCGCGGTCTACGGGGGGAGTATGTGGTTCGACTATGCGGACAGCACCAATTTCGCGAGCGCGCATCAGCGGCTCAATCTGGCGGGGTTTCTCGCCGTGTCCGTATTGCCTCTGGAAGCACTGACTCTCACTCCTTCGATCCGCTATGACTATTTCTCCGATTTCCCCGGTTCTCTCTCTTTCCAGCTCGGCTCAGTCCTTTCACTTTCGGAAACATCATCTCTGAAGATCCAGCTCGGAACCGCCTATCGCGCGCCGACCTTGAACGAGCTGTACTGGTCCGACCCGTACGATGTGGGAAACCCGAACCTGAAGCCTGAAACCTCATACAGCGGAGAGATCGGATTCTCGGTCGCGGAGAAGATGCTTTCCGTTGACGCGTCGATTTTCTCACGTCTCGTGTTCGACCAGATCAACTGGGACACCAGCCAATTTCCTGCGACACCGATCAACATCAGCGAGGCATTGCTCCCGGGCGCCGAGGTCCACGGAAAGCTCAACCTGACGGAACAAATCTCCTTCAAGGCCGATTACACCTTTATCTACAGCCTCCTTCTGCAGTACCTGGGGCAGAATCACTCTTTCTCCGATAATCTCCGCGTTCCCTACGTTCCCATGCACGATGTGAGGGTTTCGGCAGAATACGAGGACGGGACGACCACCGCGACGGTGGAAATGCAATACATGGGCCAGAAGTTCAGCGACCCCGCCAATACATCGTCATGGGCGCTGGCGGGGTACGTTCTCCTCAACGCTGGTCTCACGAGGGCGCTTACGCAGACCCTCTCGTTGTCAGTGAAGTTTTTGAACGTGCTCAACACGACGTATTACACTGTGTCAGGATTCAATTCGACGGGCTCCCCTGTCGATCCTGGCTATCCCATGCCGCCCTTCTCCATCGAGACGGGTGTACAACTTCGACTATGAGATTATGAGCCCCCGGCTGGGTTTCGTGCTTTCCCTTCTCGCGGCATGCGGCATTCATGCAGTGGTCCTGCTCGTGCCCCGTACGGCGATCTCTGAGGAAGCGCCGATCCCGACCGTCGAGCTGGACCTGGCGGCCGCGACCGCGCGCGAGAAAGGACCACCGGCGGTGACGCCGGCGATTGCGCCCCGGGCCGCGGCAGTGCGCGCGGAGCGAGCGACGCAGCACGCACCCGCAGAAGCCGCGGCCCTGGAGGCATCGCGTCCCGCGGCGGCTTCCGTGGAGCAATCGGCAGCGTCATTCCCTGCGCCCAGCATGACAGGTTCGGGTGCCAGCACCGCCAGCGAGGGCGACGGCGCAGACTCAGTCGCGCCGGCCGCATCGTCCGCCGCGCCTGCAGAGGGCGCGGTTGAAGCAGCAGCGTATGGGTCGCCCGCAGCCGCTTCCACCGGCCTCATTCCCCCGCGCCCCCGCGCGGAAATCCTTCCCACTTATCCGAGGACCGCCCGCCGCTCAGGCCTGGAAGGTGTCGTGAAGGTGGCTGCGATGGTGGACGCATCCGGAACTGTGACGAGCGCAGACGTGCTCGCCACATCTGGGCATGCGTCGCTCGACCAGGCCGCTCTCGAGGCCGTTCGGCGGGCGCTCTTTTCGCCGGCCCTCCAGGGAGGGAAGCCGGTGCCCTGCCGGATCGTGATTCCGATCCGGTTCCGGCTGCAGTCGCCCTGAGAGGATGTGGATACACACCCCTTATTGACATTTCGAAATGCCAAACCTATTGTGGGACGGCAATGGCAATCCCCGTCATCATGCCCAGGCAAGGTCAGTCTGTCGAATCATGCATCATCGTAAGCTGGAAGAAGCGAGCGGGCGATGCAGTGAAGGCCGGCGACATCCTCTGTGAAGTGGAAACCGACAAGGCGACCTTCGAAGTGGAGTCACCAGCGGAAGGGACTCTTCTCGCGATTTTCCACGAACAGGGCGCCGACGTGCCTGTGCTGGCGCCGATAGCGGCAATCGGGAAGCCGGGTGAGAACACCGATGCGCTCAGAGGCGCGGGAGCAGCGCCTTCACCATCCGCGCCGGCTGCCGCACCTCAGCCAATCGCCGCCCCCGCTTCGTCTGGTGACGGAAAGCGAAAAGCCTCGCCGCGCGCAAAAGCTCTTGCCGCCGCAAAAGGGGTTGCGCTCGCGGGCCTTCGCGGCACGGGCCCTGGCGGACGCATCATCGAGCGCGACGTGCAGGCAGCGTCCGCGGTCGGCCTCCCGCCATCCCTGGCTCGGCCGTCCTCGCCATCCATGGCTATGGTCGGCCTCCCGCCATCCCTGGCTCGGCCGTCCTCGCCATCCATGGCTGCGGGCCAGGTGCGGGAAGTCAAGGTGACGGGGATCCGCAAGCTCATCTCCGAGCGAATGCTCGCTTCCCTTCAGACCACGGCCCAGCTCACGATGCACACGACCGCGGACGCGCGCGTCCTTCAATCCATGAGGAAAAAGTTCAAGGAAAGTCCGGAGGCAATGGGCCTGCGCGAAGTGACGATCAACGACATGGTCCTCTATGCAGTCTCGCGGGTCCTCCCCCTGTACCCTGACATGAATGCGCTCTTCGCGGGAGACACGCTCCAGCTTCATGCGGCGGTCCACCTCGGGTTCGCCGTGGACACCCCGAAGGGTCTCATGGTCCCCGTGATCAGGAACGCGCACGCCATCAGCCTGAGGGAGATCGCGCGTGAAGCCGCGCGGCTCATCGCCGGCTGCCGCGGCGGCGGCATCACTCCAGGAGAGATGACGGGAGCCACGTTCACCGTCACGAACCTGGGCACCTTCGGGGTGATCGGATTCACGCCCGTGCTCAACGCGCCGCAGGTGGGTATTCTCGGCGTCGGGGCGATCGTCCCGGGGCCGATCATGGGCGCTGACGGCGCCAAATCCGCCGAGTACGTCGGAACGGTGAGCTTCGCGCCGCAGATCGGGCTGTCGCTCACGATCAATCACCAGGTCGTGGACGGCGCGCCCGGCGCGCGCTTCCTGCAGGCCCTCGCGGCCGATATTGCCCGTTTCGACCTGCTCCTCGCGAAATAGAGTCTATCGGAGAAGACACCATGCCGAAATCCATCGTCGTCGACCCGCGCGAAACCCGCAAACCGGGAGCGCTCTCCTTCCAGGACATCCCGCTGAACGCCTATGTCCTGGACATGAAGAAGGAGCTGAAGTCCCACGGCAAAGACGCCCTGCTGCGCGCCTACCGGGACATGGTGCTGATCCGCGAGTTCGAGACCATGCTGAACACCATAAAGACGAAGGGCGCCTACCAGGGAATCGCCTATGATCACCTCGGCCCTGCTCACCTTTCGATCGGCCAGGAGTCCACCGTGGTCGGCCAGTGCATGCGCCTGGGCATCGAGGATTTCATCTTCGGCTCCCACCGCAGCCACGGCGAGATCATCGCAAAGTGCCTTTCTTCGGCGGCACGCCTGCCGGCGGCGCAGGTTTCCTCCATAATGGAAACCTACTTCGGCGGCGCTCTTCTGCGGGTCGTGGAAAAGGACGCGCGCGGAGGCGCTGAGGACCTGGCGGTGGACTTCATCCTCTACGGGGTCCTGGCGGAGATCTTCGGTCGGGAGAACGGCTTCAACAAGGGCATGGGCGGATCCATGCATGCGTTTTTTGCTCCCTTCGGAAGCATGCCGAACAATGCCATCGTGGGAGGCTCCGCGGACATCGCCGTGGGCGCCGCGCTGTTCAAGCGGATCAACCGCAAGCCCGGCATCGTCATCGCGAACATCGGGGACGGCTCCTCGGCGTGCGGTCCCGTGTGGGAGGCAATGATGGTGGCGGCCATGGACCAGTACCGGACCCTGTGGCCGAAGGATGCCGGCGGCGCGCCCCCGATGCTGTTCAGCTTCTTCAACAATTTCTACGGCATGGGCGGCCAGACCCTCGGGGAAACGATGGGCTTCAAGGTGCTTGCGCGCATCGGCGCCGGGGTCAACCCCGACCAGATGCACGCCGAGCGGGTTGACGGGTACAACCCGCTCGCCGTCTGCGACGCCATCGAGCGCAAGAAGAAGGTGCTCCTGGAGGGCCGCGGCCCTGTCCTCCTCGATATCGTCACCTACCGCTATTCCGGCCACTCGCCGTCGGACGCCTCTTCCTACCGCACCAAGGAAGAAGTGGCGCTGTGGCAGGACGTGGACTGCATCTCAAGCTTCGGGAAGGACCTCGTGGCGGCGAAAGTCGCCGCCGAGGAAGATCTGCAGGCAATCCAGCACTCCGCGCAGGAGCGGATGCGCAGGATCACGGAGCTCGCGGTTTCTCCCCAATTGTCTCCCCGGGTCAAGGTGGGCGGCATGGGTCCCGGGTCGGATCCCATCGGGGACATGATGTTTTCCAATGGGAACGAGGAAAAGCTCGATGACCGGCAGCCCGAGATGCTGATTGCCCCGGCGCAGAATCCGCGTATCCTCGCGAACGCCCGCAAATCGCGCTCGGGGATCGGCCCCGACGGGAAGCCTCTTGCCAAGAGCCAGGTCATCGCCCTGCGGGATGCGATATTCGAAGCCATGCTGCACCGTTTCTCCATCGATCCCACCATGGCGGCTTTCGGGGAGGAGAACCGGGACTGGGGCGGCGCGTTTGCCGTGTATCGCGGGCTCACCGAGGCGCTGCCCTACCACCGCCTGTTCAACACCTCGATCTCCGAAGGAGCGATCGTCGGCGCCGCCGTCGGTTACGCGCTCTCGGGCGGCAGGGCGGTCCCCGAGCTCATGTACTGCGACTTCCTTGGAAGGGCCGGAGACGAAGTCTTCAACCAGGTATGCAAGTGGCAGGCGATGTCTGCGGGCGTGCTGAAGATGCCGCTGGTGCTTCGCGTCTCGGTGGGGAGCAAGTACGGCGCCCAGCACTCCCAGGACTGGTCCTCGCTGCTCGCCCACCTGCCCGGGCTGAAGGTGATGTTCCCCGTTACCCCGTATGATGCGAAGGGAATGCTCAATCTCGCGCTTCGAGGAACGGATCCGGTTGTGTACCTTGAAAGCCAGAGGGTGTACGACATCGGAGAGCTCTTCGTGCCCGGCGGCGTGCCGGAGGGCTACTACGAAGTGGAAGAAGGCGAGCCCGCGGTGAAAAGGGCGGGGTCCGACATTACGATCGTGACCGTGGGCGCCACGCTGTACAAGGCCTTGGAGGCCGCGGACATCCTTTCCTCGAAACACCACCTCTCCGCGGAAGTGATCGACGCGAGGTTCATCAATCCGCTCCGCTACGAGAAGATCCTGGAATCGGTGCGGAAGACCGGCCGCTGCGTCCTGGCCTCTGACGCCTGCGAGCGGGGGTCCTTCCTGCACACCATGGCCTCGAACATCACCCAGATGGCCTTCGATTCGCTCGATGCGCCGGTGTCGGTGGTGGGCGCGCGGAACTGGATCACTCCCTGCGCGGAGATGGAAGAAGCGTTCTTCCCCCAGAAGGAATGGATTCTCGACACGATCCACGAAAGGGTCGTGCCGTTGGTCGGCCACTCGGTCACCACCGAACAGGGCGTGGCGGAGACGCTGCGGAGGAATGCGCGGGGCGTCTGACAATCAGGCGCGGGGAGTGCGTCATTGACCAGCGCCGCCTCCATTCGTATACTCGGCGCGATGCCATTCAAGATTCCCGCCCTGTTTGTTTTTCTCCTCGTGCTCGCGATCCTGCCGCTGGGCGCGCAGCAGCGTTCATGGGCGTTTCCCGGCTATGAGAACGCGATGCGCGGCAGCGGCCGAGAGATCGGCGCTGTGGACGAGGGCTCCTTCCTCTCGGCCCAGAAGCGCAAGCAGAGATACCTCGAT
>JBEKTX010000007.1:0-27184 GCA_049515615.1 Spirochaetia bacterium | reverse complement strand
TGGCACCAATTGCGCCTCTTGAATAGGAGCCGCTTATTTTTTTTGACGTGAAAAATGCCGAGTGGATCACTGGCCCAATTCTCCGTCTCCAATTCGAAGACGGGCTATCTGGAAAGGTGGACCTGACCAGGTACGTTCAGGAAGACACAGTTTTCGCGAAGCTGAAAAGCACGGACTTTCTGAAGGCATTCAGAATTGAGTTCGGCACTCTGGTTTATGGAGACGGGGAGTTGGACATCGCACCAGAGGCTCTCTACGAGGAAGCAACTGGCCGGAAAGTGACTTGCCGAACCAGGGACCGGGCGATTTCATAGGACGGAGATTTCTCAAGGTTCATTTGATTGCACTCCGAAACAAACAATGCTCCAACGGCGGTCCTCCTGGTCAACAGCATGGGTACCGGCGGCGCGGAGCGCGCTGTCGCGTTGGCCGCGGCCGGGCTTCGCGCTCGCGGACGGGACGTCCGGATCCTCTGCCTCGAGAGGGCGCCCGCGGGGGAAGGCCCGAAAGCCGATCTAGACATCGACTACGTCTCAGGCGTGAACACGTCCGCCGGCCCACTTCTGAAGCTTGCCGCGTTACCCATCCTCGCATTCCGACTCGCCTCCTACGTTGCCCGGCACAAGGCAAGTGCAGTCATGAGCCATCTGTTCAGGGCCAACTTCGTCAATGTTCTCGCAGGCATCCTCGCCCGAGCGCCGCACACATCATTACTGGTCAACCACACGCGGATCAGCCGTCTGAAGCGGGAGGGAACCCAGGGCTGGATCAACTGGGTGCTCTGCAGGCTGCTCTACCCAAAAGCGGATCTGGTTGCAAGCGTGTCCTCAGGCGCGGCAACCGAGTGTGCGAGGTTGCTCGGGCTGCGGAAAGATCGGTCAGTCACGCTGTTCGATCCTATAGATATTGACGCCGCCAGGTCCGCTTTCCCTGGAGAGGGCTCGGCAGACACCATCGTATGCACGGGCAGGCTCGTTCCATTGAAGCGCTTCGGTGACCTGATGGATGCGTTCGCGAGGGTCGCGCCCGATTTTCCGCGCATGCGCCTGCGCATCATCGGTGACGGCCCCGAGCGGGCGCGCCTGGAGCGCAATGCGGCTCTCTCCGCCGTCGCGGAAAGGATCACCTTCGCGGGAAGGGTCGCGGACCCCTTCGGAGCGATGGCGGGGTGCATCGTTTTCGTTTCATGTTCCGAGACCGAAGGATTCGGTATGGCAATTGTCGAGGCGCTTGCCTTGGGAATTCCCGTGGTCGCTTCAGACTGCGCCTACGGACCTCGCGAGATCCTTGCGCCGGAAACAGATCCGACGCGACTTCTGGAAACCGGCGCGGAAATGGAAATCGCATCCTTCGGCATCCTCTATCCCGTGGGCTCAGTGGCCGAGCTGGCAAAAGCGCTGCGGAAGCTTCTCACTGACAGATCCCTCCGGTCCGAGCTGGCACGAAAAGGGCCGGACCGGGCAGCGGATTTCTCCGTAGAACGCGCCATCGAAGCGTATGACCGCCTGCTCTTCACGGCCTGAGAAAAAAAGTGCGCAACAACCTCGTTGTCATTGCCTACAACACCTGCTGGTACGTGTACAATTTCCGCCTGCCGCTCATCCGGGCACTGACGGCCCGTGGATGGAGTGTGACCGTCCTGGCGCCCCGGGACGAGTACACTGACCGTGTGATTGCGGCGGGCGCCGCCCACCGCCACATCGACCTCGACGCAAGAGGCATGAATCCTCTTCGGGAGCTCGGGACGATTCGGCGGTTCAAGGAGGCCTACCGCGAGCTCAAACCCGCCGTCGCGCTTCAGTACACGATAAAGCCCGACATTTACGGATCGATTGCCGCAAAGTCATTGGGCATTCCCGTCATCAACACAATCACCGGGCTTGGGATGATGTTCTCAGGCGGGCCGAAAGAGTTGCTCGCCCGCCTCCTGTACCGCTTTGCATTCTCCCGCGCGAACCTGGTTTTTTTCCAGAACTCGGACGACCGCTCGCTGTTCCTCCAGAGACGACTTGTGAAGGAAGAGCGCACTGCGCTTCTTCCGGGCTCCGGCGTGGACACGGAGAAGTTTTCTCCGAGGCCGCGTGGAGAAGGCCCCTTCACTTTCCTGCTTGCGGCGCGGTTGCTGCGCGCAAAGGGAGCAGAGGATTTCATCGAGGCCGCACGCCGGGTAAAGGTCCGCCATTCCGATGCCCGGTTCATCCTGCTGGGCAGTCACGATCCTTTGGACCCGGAGTGCGCGGACCCCGCCAAGCTTTCGCGCGCGGTCGGTGAGGGCGTGGTCGAGCGCCCCGGTCATGTCGACGACATACGCCCGTTCATCGCCGCGGCTGACTGCGTGGTTCTGCCCTCGTACTACCGTGAAGGGGTTCCCCGGTCCCTCCTGGAAGCGGCGAGCATGGGCAAGCCGCTCATTGCTGCGGACTCCGTGGGAACCCGGGAGCCGGTGCGGGCCGGGGTGAACGGGTATCTTTGCCGGCCGCGGGACCCCGGCGACCTTGCCGATAAGATGGGTGAAATGATCGCATTGTCGCCAGAAAGACGGGCAGAGATGGGCGCTGCCTCACGTGCACTAATGAAAGAACACTTCGATGAGACGCACGTGATCAATGCCTACGTGGACGCGGTCGAACGACTGGCCGGAGGGCGGGAGACCCCGACATGAAGGTCCTGGTGACAGGCGCCGCCGGTTTCATCGGCTTCCATCTATGCCGCGCACTGGGTGCCCGGGGAGATGAAGTGGTCGGCATCGATTCCATCAATGATTATTACGACCCTGACCTGAAGCGCGCGCGCCTGGCAGAGCTGGGGATCGGCGGGCGCGCGGCGGACTCCGGCAGACCCGTACAGAGCGCCACGCTGCCGTCCTTGAGCTTTTCCCGTCTCTCTCTGGAGGATACGGAAGGCATGGACAGGCTTTTCACCGAAAAGCGGTTCGCCCGTGTCTGTCACCTTGCCGCCCAGGCAGGCGTGCGCTACAGCCTCGAGAATCCCCGGGCCTACATCGAGGCGAACATCGTCGGATTCCTGAACGTGCTGGAGGGATGTCGAGCCACGAGCGTCGGCCACCTCGTCTTTGCATCCAGCTCCTCGGTGTATGGGCTTTCTCAGCGTCCTCCTTTCAGCGAGCACGCCGGCACCGATCATCCGGTGAGTCTTTATGCCGCGACCAAGAAAGCCGACGAAATGATGGCGCACGTGTATTCCCGCCTCCACGGAATCCCCTGCACCGGAGTGAGGTTCTTCACCGTGTACGGGCCATGGGGGAGACCCGACATGGCCTACTACAGGTTTGCCCGCGCAATTGTCGAGGGGAAGCCCATCGAGCTTTTCAACTCGGGAGAGATGACCCGTGATTTCACGTATGTCGATGACGTGGTGGAAGGAGTGGTTCGAGTGATGGACCGGCCCGCTGCCCCGGAACCGGGGTGGGATCCCGCGCGGCCGGATCCGGCATCGTCCCAGGCTCCGTACCGGATCTACAACATCGGCAGCGGCCGGGCCGAGCCCCTGGCCAACCTTGTCTCAGCGCTCGAGCGGGGGTTGGGTCGGAATGCGGCGTGCCGCCCGCTCCCGATGCAGCCGGGCGACCTGCGCGCAACCGAAGCTGACGTGTCCGACCTCCAGCGGGATTTCGGCTGGAAACCTCCGACAACCCTGGAGGACGGGATCGGGCGGTTCGTTGAATGGTTCAAGAGCTTCCACGGGGGCGCGGGGGCGTGAGGGAGCTCGCGTGCGTGCTGGTCACCGGCGGAGCCGGATTCATCGGCTCGAATTTCATCAGGCATGTCCTCGCCGCGCCGGACTTCAAAGGCAAAGTGGTCAACCTGGACGCTCTCACCTATGCGGGCAATCTGGAAAGTCTTGCCGATGTGGAGGCCCGCCACAGTGGGAGCAGGTACTTTTTCGTCAAGGCGGACATCTGCGATCGCTCCGCCGTGGATGCGGTGTTTGCCGAGCACGCGCCGGATGCGGTTGCGCATTTCGCGGCCGAAAGCCACGTCGACCGTTCCATCGCGGGGCCCGCGGCGTTCGTCCGCACAAATGTGCTGGGGACGTTCACTCTGCTGGATGTCGCGGCGCACGCATGGAAGGGCGGGGAAGGGACTCTCTTTCATCATGTGAGCACGGACGAGGTCTATGGATCCCTCGGTACTGCCGGGAGATTCACCGAAGCCACGCCGTACGAACCGAGGTCGCCGTATTCCGCCACCAAGGCTGGAAGCGATCACCTCGTCATTGCGTACCACCACACCTACGGTTTGCCCGTCACGCTATCCAACTGCTCGAACAACTACGGCCCGTATCAATTCCCGGAGAAGCTCATTCCTCTCATGATCCTCAACATGCTGGAGGGGAAGCCGCTGCCCGTCTACGGGGACGGCCGCAATGTCCGGGACTGGCTGCATGTCGAAGACCACGCCGCGGCGGTCTGGAAGATCATGACATCGGGGAGTGTGGGAGAAAAATACAACATCGGCGGCAGGAACGAGTGGGAGAACATCCGGCTCGTCCGCGCGCTCTGTGCGGCGGTGGCGCGTCGAACGGGAAAGAGTCCGGCCGAATATGAAAAGCTCATTACCTTCGTGAAGGACAGGCCTGGCCATGACCGGCGCTATGCGATTGACTGCTCGAAAATCGAGCGTGAGCTTGGCTGGCTGCCTTCCGTGAGCTTCGAAGAAGGGCTGGAGCGCACGGTCCGCTGGTACCTGGAGCACAAGGATTGGGTGGACCACGTGCGCTCAGGCGACTACCAGGAGAGATAGGGTGCCGATCCTCGACACGTGCATCATCACAGCATCAGATGAACGACAGGCCTCGGTGTTCAGGACTCTCCTGGCCCGGCGCGTGCAGCGCGGCCTCTACCCGAGGGAGATCGATTTCCGCGTGTTCTCGGATCCCCCTGCCGGCAGGGCGGGCTCCGGGGGCGGCACGATCTGGGCGCTCCTGAGCCTGCTCCGCGAAGAGGGCCTTGACCTTATCGCCCGCCAGGGCTCAGGTCTCGTGCAGGATGCGGCCGGTCGACTTTCCCGGCGGCGCATCCTGGTGATCCATGCCGGTGGTGAATCGCGCAGGCTGCCTGCCTACGTCCCCGAAGGAAAGCTGTTTGCGCCGGTTCCCGTGCCGTCCAGCTCATTTCTTCCGCCCGTGGTCCTGGACATGGTGCTCACCCTTTTCCTGAAGTACCCCTGGAGGGAGGGCGAGCTGCTCGTCACCTCTGGCGATGCGCTCGTGGACTTCAATACGGACCTGTTGAACCTGCCGGACGCGCCGATGTGCGGCTTCGCAGCGCCGTACAGCTTCGAGCAGGGGTCGCGGCACGGAGTCTTCGCATTCGATCCGACATCAGGCGGCGTGAAGGACTACCATCAAAAAGCCTTGCCGGACTATCTTGCCCGCGAGGCGAGGATTGAAGGCACCGAGTCCTGCGCATTGGATCTTGGCCTGGTGTCATTCAGGGGGCAGGCGCTTCATGCCTTGCTCGCCTCCGCCGCGCAGCCGCTTGAAGGCGGCAGCATTGCGGAGCGGGTGGGAGAGGGCAGGCTCACCCTGGACCTCTACCTGGAGCTCCTCACGGCCTGTCTGGGGAGCCTCGACCGGCTTTCCTACGGAGAGCGGCTGGCGGGGAGAAGCCCCGCGCCCTCCAACGTGCTCGACCTCCTCTTCGATTCTTTCCATCCCTGCGGACTTGCCGGTGCGCTGGTCAAGCAGTGCAGCTTCATTCACTTCGGCAGCGCGGCGGAGTTTCCTTCTTCCTGCCGGGAGCTCAGGGCTCGGGACATTCTTCCTTTCTACGCGCTCGCCCACGAGGAGCTGGTCCCGGAGGTCGGACCGTCCCTGGTCAGGTTCGATTGCGTGGAGGCGGAGGTGCAGGCAGGGCAGGGCGGCGCGTGCGCCGAGGACTGCCGCGGCGTAAAGCTTCTCTGCGAAGGCGAGAACCTCCTGGTCGGCCTGAGGGACCTCTCCATCACGACACCGATTCCTCGCGGATTCTGCATCGACGAGCGCAGGCTCGACGAGGCAGGCGCCACCGTGACTGTGCGCCTGGTCTATCACAAGGACGATACCTTCAAGCGCCGCCCGCGCGCGGAGGAGATTGTCTTCTGCGGCCGTCCACTGACGCAGTGGCTGAAGGAGCGCGGCCTGAGCCTCTCGGATGTCCTGGGCGATGCGGGCAGCGCGGACTTATACCGCACGGGCCTGTTTCCCGTTGGCGCGGATGCGGATCGCCTCGAGGGCTACTGGCGCATCCCCTCCGACGCGAAGAGTTGGGCGGCATGGTTTCTGGGGGCGAAGCGCTTTTCGATCGCCGCGGTCAACGCGCGCACCGACGCCGGCATCCGTGATGGCGAGCGTGCGGAGGCGCGGCGGATGGAAATCGCGCGCGGCATGGAGGCGCGCGGCTTTTTTGCGATTCCGGCACGAGAGCTGGCCGAGCTGGTTGCCGATGGGCTGGATACCGAAGCGCTTGTGCGGCGGTTCCAGGCCACCGACGAGCCTCTGTTGAAATCCTACCGAAGCGCCGCGCTCCTTGCCGCGCGCGTTCCCGGCATCCCCGGCGCGGACAGGGTGGAAGTCCCCTTCGCTTCCCGCGATGCTGGTGGACCGCTTCGGTGCGCGGTGAAGCAGGACCAGATTGTCTGGGCCCGCTCCCCGGTGCGTTTCGACATCGCGGGGGGCTGGACCGATACCCCGCCGTACACCAACCGGTATGGCGGCGCGGTTGTCAACGTGGCTGTGGACCTCAACGGCCAGAGCCCGATCCAGGTGTTCGCACGGCGCACGCCTGAGCCGCAGCTCACGCTGCACTCGATCGATCTTGGTCTCAGGGAAGTCATTCGGGATACCTCTTCTCTGCGCGGATACCTCGACCCGGGGAACCCCTTTTCCCTGCCGCGGGCGGCGCTTGTTCTCATCGGCCTTGGCGCGGGGAAGCATGACGGGGCTCCCCTGGGGCCGATCTTCGAAGCGGCGGGAGGTGGACTTGAGCTCACGCTCCTCTGCGCCGTGCCCAAGGGCTCGGGCCTGGGGACCTCCTCGGTGCTGGCGGGAACGATCCTTGCCGCTCTGCAACGGTTCTACGGCAGGCCCGCGCTTCGTGACGAGCTGTTCCTGCAGGTCCTCGAAGTCGAGCAGATGCTGACCACGGGCGGAGGCTGGCAGGACCAGATCGGCGGACTGGTCGGCGGGCTGAAGTACGTGGAGTCCCGTCCCGCGCTGAAGCCGCGGCCCATCATCCACCAGCTCGACCCCTGGATCTTCGAGTCTCCCGAGTGCACCGAGAGAATGACGCTCTTTTACACAGGGGTCACGCGGCTGGCCAAGGGCATACTCAAGGACGTCGTCGACAGGGTCAACGGGATGAGCAGGGCGTACCTTTTCACTCATGCCCGGATTGCAGACCTGGCACGGGAGGCGCGAGACGCCATTGCGCTTCGCGACATCACGGACCTTGCGCGGATCATCGGCGAATCCTTCAAGGAGAACAAGCTGATTCATGCGAGCACGACCAACGACGAGATCGAGGCGATGATCGGCGCGACGTCTCCCCACTATTCCGGGATGAAGCTGCTCGGGGCGGGAGGCGGAGGGTTCGGGTTGTTCGTCTCACCTGATGCCGGGGCGGCAAGGACGCTTCGCTCGATTCTGGTGGGCCGATTCGAGAACGAGCGGGCGCGCCTCGTGGATTTCTCCCTCAACAAGACCGGCTTGGAGGTCACCGTCAGCTGACATGAAAAAGGCACTCATCACCGGCATTACCGGCCAGGACGGCGCGTACCTCGCGGAGCTCCTCATCAACAAAGGCTACGAGGTGCACGGGATCAAACGGCGCTCCTCCAGCCTGAACACGGACCGCATCGACCACCTCTATCGCGACCCGCACGAGGAAGGCGTCAGGTTGAGGCTGCACTACGGCGACCTCTGCGATTCATCGAGCCTGCAGCGGGTCGTGCAGCACGTGCAGCCCGATGAGATCTACAACCTCGGAGCGCAGAGCCATGTCCAGGTATCATTCGAAGTGCCCGAGTACACCGCGGACGTGGACGGGCTGGGCACGCTCCGCCTGCTGGAGGCAATCCGCAATCTCGGCATGGAGAAGAATGTCCGTTTCTACCAGGCGTCCACGAGCGAGCTTTTTGGCAAGGCGCGGGAGATACCCCAGAGGGAGACAACGCCCTTCTACCCGCGAAGTCCCTATGCGGCCGCCAAGCTCTTTGCCTATTGGATTGTGGTGAACTACCGGGAGAGTTATGGGATGTTCGCCTGCAACGGGATCCTGTTCAACCACGAGAGCCCCATTCGCGGTGAGACATTCGTGACCCGCAAGGTCACCCGGGCGGCGGCGCGGATCCGTCACGGACTCCAGAAAACCCTCTACATGGGGAACCTCGATGCAAAGCGCGACTGGGGCTTTGCGGGAGACTATGTGGGGCTCATGTGGCTGATGCTTCAGCAGAAGATGCCGGATGACTACGTCATTGCGACGGGCGTCACCGCGACCGTGCGGGAGTTCATTACACTTGCTTTCAACCGCGCAGGCTTCTCCCTCCGGTGGGAAGGAAAGGGTGTCCATGAAAAGGGCATCGATGAGGCAAGCGGAGCCGTGCTCGTCCAGGTAGATCCGCGCTATTTCAGGCCCGCCGAGGTGGACATTCTGACAGGCGACGCCTCGAAGGCACGGAGGGTCCTGGGCTGGAACCCGCGGGTGCAGCTCCAGGAGCTCGTGGAGATGATGGTGGACGGGGATCTGAAACACGCAGAAAGAGAGCTGCACCTGAAAAGCGGCGGCTACCGGGTCAAGGACTATAACGAGTAGGGATCGATGGAAAAATCAGCGAAGATTTTTGTCGCCGGCCACAAGGGTCTCGTGGGAAGCGCCGTGGTCCGACGGCTGAAAGCCGGCGGGTACGGCAGCCTGCTCCTTCGCACCCACGACGAGCTGGACCTGGAACGGCAGGAGAAGGTAGAGGCATTCTTTGCCGCGGAACGGCCCGAGTACGTGATCCTCGCGGCAGCCCTCGTGGGAGGAATCGGCGCAAATTCGGGATACCCGGCGGATTTCATCACGAAGAATCTCGCCATAGCTTTGAACGTGATCGAAAGCTCACGGAAATTTGGCGTGCGCAAGCTCGTGAACCTAGGTTCCTCCTGCATCTACCCGAAGCTCGCGCCGCAGCCCATCAGGGAAGAGCACCTCCTCACGGGGCTGCTGGAGCCGACGAACGAGCCGTACGCCATTGCAAAAATCGCCGCGATCAAGCTTTGCGCCGCAATGAATCGCCAGTACGGGACTGACTTCATTTCGCTCATGCCGAACAATCTCTACGGGCCGGGAGACAACTACGACCTGGAAAAGAGCCATGTGCTGCCGGCGCTCATCAGGAAGTTTCATGAGGCCAAGGAATCAGGCGCCGATCGAGTGCTGCTCTGGGGCGACGGCTCCCCGCTGCGAGAGTTCCTGTACAGCGATGATCTCGCCGATGCCGTGGTATTTCTCATGGAGCGTTTCACCGCGGCCCAGGCGGGAGAGCTTCTCAACGTCGGCACGGGAGAGGAGCTTTCGATTCGTGCCCTCGCCGAGGCGGTGCGCGCAGTCGTCTACGAAGACAGCCCCGGCAGGGCGTGCGAAATCGAATGGGACACGTCGAAGCCGAACGGGACGCCGCGCAAGCTCCTGGACGCGAGCCGGCTTGCGGGGCTGGGCTGGCGCAGCACGACCACGCTCTCCGCGGGCTTGAAGGCGGCCTACGAGGATTTTCTGATGAGCTGACTTGGGGAGCGATTTCAAAAAGTCGGTAGATTCACGCGGCGATCACACTCATTCCTTCGAACCTCCTCTTCCCCGGCGGAGCATGTCACGCCAACCCGCGGTAAAGGACGTTTCCGCGCTTTCGCGTGCGTTGTCCCGCGAACCGGCGCCCTCCCTGCTGCCCAGACCGCACGCGGAGGGTCGATGCGGCCGGCGGATCAACCGTGCATCGGCCCGGCGATAGAAGGCCATCATTCATAGTTGCGCTTATCACGATGCAGACTGCGGGAAGGGGACCTTCCGCAACAGGACCCCTTTTAGCCTCGAAGCACCGGCACCACGAATTTCCACCCGTTGACTTGCCCTTTGCCGTGTTTCTGCCTACACTTCGGTTCGATTTCCATACCGAAAGACGCAATCCTGATGGCAGAATCGAATCGATGAGGTCCTCCCGCAGACCCCGACAGCTCTTTCTCCTTCTCATCGACATAGGGGTGTTCTTCCTCTCACTTTTTCTGGCCCTGATCGTCCGTTATGGCATCATGCCCTCTGTCGACCACTGGTGGCAGCTCGTCATCAGCTTCCTGCCCTCCTGGGTCCTCTGGATCGTCGCTTTCTACACCGCTGACCTGTACAACATCGACTCCGACTTCGATGAGTTTCGATTTGCCGGAAAGCTCTTCGCAGCGGTCATGGTCGGCGGCCTCGTCTCCGCCCTGATCTTCTACCTCAACAATTCCACGCTGAACCCGAAGACGATCCTCGCGCTCTACACGGGGTTCCTCTTCGTGCTGCTCTGGGCCTGGCGCTTCGGCTACGGCCGGGTCTCCCGGTTGTACATCCCGCGACGGGCCATCGCCTTCGTTGGGGTCGATGACATTGTCGCGGAAGTCGTGAATGCAATTGAAACGAACGATCACCTCGGCTACGAGGCCGCGGCGTTCCTCGACGAGACGGGCACGGTCCCTAGGCCCTTTCGAAAGCGTGTCTGCAGGAGCCGTGAAGCATTCGTCAAGGCGGTGAAAGAGCGCGGCGTGTCCCTGGTGGTCGTCGCAGACGAGGGCAGCCTCAGCGAGAAGACACGCCGCGCTCTTCTCGATCTCATCGACATGCCGGTGCGCATCATCCGTTTGCCCGAGTTCTACGAGCACTACCTGCGAAAAATCCCCATCGGCACGATCAACGACCTGTGGTTCCTGGAGAACATCGACCTCAGGGCCAAGGGAAGATACGGGATCATCAAGCGCGGATTCGACATCGTCGCCTCGCTGGCGCTGTTTCTCGTGTGCCTCGTGCCCGGGGCGCTCATCGCCCTTGTCATCAAGCTCTCCGGTCCCGGGCCCGTGCTCTTCCGGCAGGAGCGGCTGGGCCGGGGCGGGAATGCCTTCAACATCCTCAAGTTCAGGACGATGAAAGTGGACGGGAACAATTTCGCGCCGACGGCGGCGGACGATCCCCGTGTCACCTGGTTCGGGAGCTTCATGCGCAAGTTCCGGCTGGACGAGATCCCCCAGGTGATCAACATTTTTCTGGGCGAGATGAGCTTCATCGGTCCTCGGCCCGAGCGGCCCGAGCTGGCCGTTGACCTCGAGGACTCCATTCCCTACTACCGCCAGCGCCTGCTCGTGAAGCCGGGAATTACCGGTTGGGACCAGGTGTCCGGCGAGTATCATTCCCCTTCGATCGATGACACCTACAAGAAGCTTCAATACGATCTGTACTACGTGAAAAACATGTCCATCCTTCTGGACGTTTCGATCTTCTTCAAGACGATCATGACCATGCTCCGCCGCAAGGGCCGGTGAGCGTGGAATTTGCCTCATCCGCTTGAAATCCCCCCCCGCACCGCACTATCTTGTTGACCGAGTAGGTTGACCGAAATGCTCCTTTTTCGCATAGCTCTGCGCAACCTGCGCCGTCGCGGGCGGAAGACGCTTGTCGTAGCCATTCTCATTGCTGTCGGAGTTGCGGCGTATTTCATCGGCAACGCGGTTCTTGAAAGCTCGATCGGCGGGATCCAGCGCAGTTTCTCCGACAATTTTACCGCGGACCTCTCGGTCAGCGTGCGCAGCGACCAGTCCTTCAGTCTCTTTGGACCCGATGTACCGGTGATCGGTGACTATGAATCCGAACCGGTGATAGTGGACGCCGTCGGCGTCGGTGCGCGTCTGTCCCGGTTTCCCGGCGTTGCGGCCACGGCGTACGTGCTCTCTACTCATCTTCTCCTGGAAGCGGGCGGCTCCAGCAGCCCGGGGCTGGGGCTCGGCGTGATCGGGGACGAGTACTTCGCGCTTTTTCGCACACCGCTGTTCGTGCGCGGCGCCCCTCCCGCGGCGGGCAGCTCCGGGTGGGCGGTCATCACGGAGGATTGGGCCCAGGAGATCGACTCGGCTCTCGGGCATCGCCTGGCCCCCGGAGACAAGCTGCAGCTCTCACTTTTTCGCAACCAGACTTTTACAATTCGTGAAGCGACTCTCGTCGGGGTGATCCGGTATCAACCGGGCAACGAGGCGCTCCGGCACGTGATCATCACGGACGGTCGGATCATCCGCGCCCTTTGCGGCTACTCGCAGACCGATGCGCCGGCTGCCGGCGGTGGAGTGACAGCCGGATCCAGTGGAGCCGGGGGCGGCCAGGACCTCGACTCCCTTTTTGCATCAGGTCCGGGCACGCAGGAAAAGAAGAAATCGACTCCCATCAGCACGGAGGAGTTGAAGAATCTCCTCAACGAAGCGCACCGAGCGGGCGCCGCGGCAGGCGCGGCGCCCCTCGGCCATGATGGTCCATGGCATTTTATCCTGCTGAGGACTCAATCGGGCGCGAGCAAGGCGCGGATCGCGAAGGACCTTCGTCGAACCATGGCCGGCGCGGACATTGCGGTGCAGGTGCGCGACTGGAGAGGAACAGCCGGGGGGCCCGCGAGCTACGTGTTTCTCATGCAGATCGTTCTCTACGTTGGACTCTTCATGCTCGGGGGAATCGTGCTCATCCTGACGATGAACTCCATCGTGATGTCCGTTTTCGAGCGCACCGCGGAGATCGGCACCATGCGCGCCATCGGGGCCCCCCGGGGATTCGTGCAGAGGCTCTTCATCATCGAGTCCTGCGCCCTCACCCTGGGGTCGGGCGTCATCGGGATCCTCTTCGGGTGGGGCATCGTCGTCCTCCTGAACACCGTCCCGATTCACCTCGGGAACCAGATTCTTGTCCTCCTTTTCGGGGGGGCCTCCTTTCACCCCATTGTAACTGCCGGGAATGTCATGGCGTCCGCAGTCGCATCTCTCGTGCTGGGACTGATTGCCTGGGCCTACCCGGTGCGGCTGGCGCTGCGCATCCAGCCAGTCCGCGCGATCCACGCGAGCTGAAGCGATGATGACCGTGCGGATGGCGTTTCGGAGCTTCACGCGGAATGGCAGGCGTTTCTTTCTCCTTGGACTGGCCGTGTGCGCGGGCTTCTTTTTTGTGTGCACCATCCAGAGCCTTGTTGCAGGACTCTCCTACCAGATCAACCTGCGCGGGTCCCGCTACTACGGCGGCCATGTGATCGTCAGCCTGGGCAAGGAAGCACGGGACCCGGCCGCCACGGCCGCGGCGGACCGCTTCATTCTCGAAGCGATCTCACGTTCGGGAGTCAGACCTGCCGCAATCTCCCATCGCACTCACCTGGGCGGCGAGGGGGTCGTGTTCTTCAACGGCGAATCGGTGACCATGCGGCGGGTGATCGGCCTGGATTGGGCCTCGGAAGGGAACATGATTGGACGCCTGCATATCGTGGCGGGGAACCCTCGCGACATGAGCGACCCGCGCGGCGTCCTGATATCCGAGGTGACCGCGGGGCGTCTAGGGGCCCGGGTCGGAGACCAGATCACCCTCCAGGTCAACCGTGAGGCCGGGGCCGTCAACACCGTCCCGCTGTGGGTGAAGGCCGTCTTCCAGGAGGTGAGCATTTTCGGCTTCTACACCTTGTATGTGGACCGCGGCGTCCTGGACCAGGCTCTCGGGTTCGATCCAGGGTACAGCGCCAGCATCGGGATATACCTGTCCGACTACCGCGCGGCGGATCGGGCGGCTGCCAGCATCAGTCATGCGCTCGGGGGGAGGTTCACCGCGGAACCCGTCATCCATTCCATGGTGGAGATCAGAACGCTGCTCCGGGCGCTCACCACGGTCAGCTACGGGATCCTGGCCCTTCTCTCGGTCGTCATCGCGGTGGGTGTACTGAATCTCTACCGCGTGATAATCTATGAGCGCACGAGGGAAATCGGGACAATGCGCGCCATTGGGCTTCAGAGATCCCAGGTGCGCAACCTCATTCTGTGTGAAGCGGTTCTCCTGGCCGTGTGCGGGATTGCGGCAGGCGTCATCCTGAGCTTCCTGGGCTTGATGGCCGTGTCCCTGATCCCCCTCGCAGGCTCCGCGGGACTGGACATATTCCTGGACCGGGGGCACCTGAGTTGGGTATTGAATGCTGATATAATAGGCGTGGACGCCCTGCTCATCACCCTGGTCACGCTTGCGGGCGCATTCAGCCCTGCACGGTCTGCACAGATGATAGATCCGGTCGTCGCGCTGCGGGCCGAATGACGAGGAGTGGTATGAGCTTCAGGCTGTTCATCTTCATTTGCGCGTCGTCGCTCCTGGCCCCATCCGTCGCAGGCGCCCAGACGGGTGGGGGGACGCCGGATTTCACCGTCATCCTGAAGCACGCGGATGCGCTGGTCACCTTTGCGGGTTCGGATTTCTCCGCCTTGTACAGCTTTGTGCAGGAAACGCCCGGACAGGGAACGAGCACAAAGCAGGCCATGGTCTTCAGAAGGGACAAGGAGAACACCTATCTCATCGTCATCGTGCAGCCTGTGGAGGACAAGGGAAAAGGGTATCTCAAGTCCGGCAACAATCTCTGGTTCTATGACCCCGTCTCCCGACGATTCACGTTCACGAGCGCGAAGGACCGGTTCCAGAACATGAACGCCCGAAACTCCGACTTCACCCGCTCAAACCTCGCCGGCGACTACAAGGTGGTGGGATCCATCCGTCAGAAGCTCGGGCGGTTCGACTGCTGGGTCCTCGACCTCGAGGCAAGGACCGACGAGATCGGCTTTCCGAAAATGAAGATCTGGATCAGCGACGACGGCCTGGTTCGCAAGACGGAAGACTACAGCTTTTCCGGCCAGCACCTGAGGACCACGGCATTCCCCGTCTACCAGACGGTGGGTGACCGCTATGTCCCGGAGACCGTCGTCATTCTCGACGAGCTGCGCGGTGCCACGATCAATGGCGCCTTCGTCAAGGAAAGGACCACCTACACGATCAGCAGGCCGTCCGTTCAGCGCCTGCCGGATGCGACGTTCACCAAGACCTGGCTGGAGAACCTGAGTGAATAGGCGCGCTGGCAAACAGCGCAGGACATTGGCGCTTGCCGCGCTGCTCTGCCTGTCCAGCGCGGCGCTCTGGGCGCAGGCGCCTCCGTCAACCGGCGGCGACCTCGACGGCCTTTTCACCGACACCGGCACTACCACGTCCGGCTCCCCCACGGGGAGCGCGGGCGCCGCCCAACCCGCGCCAGGCCCGGCGGCTGCTCCCGGTCCCGCGGTAAGGCCTGACGACCCCACCCAGGACCGGAGCATCCACACCTTCGGGAGCCTGGACATCTATGGGCTCTACGGCTTCGGCTGGTCCGGCTGGCCGGATTCGAACAATCTTTCCGACGGCCTGGGCAACGAGCTCAGCGGCTCGTTCACCGCAAGCCTGGGATTCGAGGTGCGGCCGGCAAGCGAGCTTCGGATCCGTGGCACGTTGAGCTACAATTTTCCAACCGGTGGTCCCCAGTTTTCAGAGTTCATCATCGACTACTCGGTTCGTGAGACCGTCTTTTTCCGTCTGGGGACATTCGACTACACCTGGGGGATCTCGCAGTTCTTCCAGTTCAGCAACCTGCCCGGCCGCAGCCTTCCGGGCTGGGGCATCAGCAACCAGCCCATCTGGCAGAAGAACAATATCATTGCCGCGCCCACCTATCTGGTTCCGCCTGCCACCGTGAAAATGAGCATCCCGATCGGGCTCAACAGTCTGGCTTTTCTCGCCCGATTTGACATGCAGGACTACGGCTTTCCCAGCACCACGACGCCGGATCCGCGGGATGCCGGGTACGGGGTCCAATTCAGCCTCGTGACCGGGCCGATCGAATGGACGCTTGCCGGGTTCTACCAGCGCCTGCTGACCCCGCGTTCATCGCTGTCCCTGAAGACGAGCTTCCTGGGTTTCGATTTCTCGGCCGAATCGACAATGGCATTTCCCGTCAACCTTACCCAGAACGGTTTTACCCCCATCAGTACGACGGGCGGCGGCATCTACGTGGGCGGCATGATGCAGCGCATCTATCCCACCGCGGAGATCGGGCTGTCCCGCGAATGGACGGACGCGCACATCAAGCTGTACGCGGAATACGCATTCAACGGGGAGAGGGATCCGGGCACTTCGTGGCTTGCCGATGAGACCGGGCCCGGCGGACACAACACCGCCGTGGTCGCGCGGTTCGCGGACATGGCCTCGTCCGGCGTCACCCTGAATTTGCTCTGGCAGCACAACTGGTCCGATGGCTCGGGCCTTGTTTCGCCATTCCTGGAAATCTCGCCCGTGCCTTTCACGACCATCCAGCTCGGCCCTGTGTTTGTCTACGGCCAGGACGGAAGCGAAACCATGAACAACCGGCTGGTGCCCGGCGGCAAACGGGCTGAGCTGCTCGTGCTGGTGAAGGTGAGCGACAGCTACCGTCAGTAGAGGAGGAACGCACATGCAGGCAACTCGATCACGGTACGGCACGACGTCTGACGGCAGGGCCGTCACCTTGTTCACTCTCGAAAACTCGCACGGGGTACGCGTCACGGTGATCGACCTGGGCGCGACCGTCACTTCAGTCATTGTTCCCGATCGATCGGGAAGGAGCGTGAATGTCACCCTCGGCTTCGATTCCCTGCCGGGCTGGGAGAAGAACTCTTCATTCTTCGGCTGCATCGTGGGCAGGGTGGCCAACCGGATCCGCGGCGGCAGTTTTGACCTCGATGGAAAGCGGTACACCCTTGCGCGCAACGAAAGGGAAAACCACCTTCACGGGGGGGTGAAGGGATTCGACAAGTCGGTTTGGGCAGCCAGGCTCTTCATGAAGGGCGACACCGCCGGAATCCGGTTCCAGCACACAAGCCGCGACGGCGACGAAGGTTACCCCGGCACCCTCAAAGCCGCGGCGGAGTATGCGCTCAACGAGAGCAGCGAGCTCTCATTCGAATACTGGGCGACCTCTGACAAACCGACACCCGTGAACCTCACAAACCACACGTACTGGAATCTCGCGGGCGCGGGCTCAGGCACCGTGCTTTCCCAGGAAGCCAGGCTCAATTGTCCGTTCTATCTTCCCGTTGACAAAGATCTCATTCCCACCGGTGAGATCCTGAAAACCGCGGGGAACCCGTTCGACTTCTCCGAGTACAAAGCCTTCGGCCGCGATATTGGAGCGGTGCCCGGCGGATACGATCACAACCTGGTCGTCGGGAAGCGCGGCGGAGCACTCGACCTTGTCGGCACGGTGCGGGACCCCTCCAGCGGCCGCGCGATGGAAGTCCACACCACGATGCCCGGCGTGCAGCTCTACACGGGCAACTTCCTCGACGGCTCGTTCTTCCCGAAGCACGGCGGATTCTGCCTGGAGACGCAGTGGTTTCCCGACAGCGTGAACATCGGCCATTTCCCCTCTTCGATACTGCGACCGGGCAGCACCTACCACCACCGAACGGTGCACAGGTTCTCGTAAGAGAGGCCTCTTCCGCGGACTTCCGCGGCACTTGATTTCCGAGCGGCGCGGTGCTATGATACGGCTATGAAAAATGCATCACTCAAAAAGTTCGAGATTGAAAATGGGAGTACATCGATGAGTCCAGCCGTTTTCCGCTGATCTCCTTCCCACAATCGGAAAAGCTCTCAACGACGTAATTGCAGCGTGCAGAGGCGCTCCCTGCCCTTTGCGCGTGTGAGGAGCAAGGCGTGGGACAGGCAGCCAGAAAAATCTTTTTCATTCTCGGGGCACTCTCGGGCGCGGCAACTCTGGCGCTCGCGTTCGTCGTCCTGCAGCGGGAGGCGGCGATTCATGCTCTGCTTCTTCAGCAGGCCGCGTCACGGGAGAGCACCGACCTGGAAGTGCGGCGAAGTCTATCCCAGCTCTCGGAGCGCGTTGACGGCATCGCCGCGACGTTCAGCCGTGAGATCGCCGAAGGCAGCTCCGGGACGCAGGGCGTGGTCCGGCGGCTTCAGCGAAGGCTCGCGGCTGACATTTCCACGGTGCGTGGAAGTCTGGCCGAAATGGCCGTGGTCCTGAACAGGCCTGCGCCAGCCGCAGATTCTTTTCAGGGAATCGCGTCAAGTGCCGACCCGCGTGCGGACTCGAGTGAGAAGCCCACCACGGCTGCGGCCGCGTCTCCCTCCGCTGACGGGATGGAACAGGACTTCGCCCTCTCGCAGGCCCTTCGGCGGGCGAAGGAGCATTTCGGTGAGCGCGAGTTCGCCGAGGCCGCGAGGATCTTGTCCCCTTTCTCGCTGCAGCAGGTGAAAGATCCCGAAGTGCGTCTCTATCTCGCGGCGAGCAGGTTCTGCGCGAATCCAAGCGATTCCAGCATCCAGGCGGGAGTCGAGCAGGACCTCAGGGCCGTGCTCAAGGAAGAAACCGCAAGTCTTGTCGCGCTGGAGACCATGGGCTCCCTGTGCATGGAGCAGGGGAGGTGGACCGAGGCGCTGGAGTGGCTCGCGCAGGTCATCGCCCTGAAGCCGTCCGACGTCGATGTGCTGGAGAAGTGCGGCGCGTGCGCCCTCGCCGCGGGTGATCTGCCGAGGGCAAAAAGCTGTCTTGAAAAGGCCGCTGCCATTCGCCCTGCGGACGCGAACCTCTGGTACGAGGCGGGAGGGGCGTTCGCCGCCTCTGGTGAGACCGAGGAAGCCCTGGCGCGGTTCGAGCAATGCCTTGCACTCGAGCCGAGCCATCGCGGCGCCCGGGTTCAAGCGGCCCGATGCTTGCAGCAGTTGGGAAGATACGCGGAGGCAACAGAGCTGGCGGACAGGGCGCCAGGGGCCGCGGGGCAGCAGGAGTAAAGTCGTGGAATTGAAGAAAAACGTTCTCGTCATTGTGTTCGCGCTTGCCGCATCATTCTGCTTCGCGGGACTGGAGCTTCACGTCGCCCCGCTTGCCGTGCTGGATGATTCGAGCGGCCCCGCTCCGGGAACCCCGGACCCCGGAGAGGATCTGGTCCGGAGCCTGTCCGAGACCGCAAGTGGAAGCGCTTTTGTCGTTCGAGCGGTGGAAAGCCCGCCGGCATCTCCCATCCGATCATATCTGGATGCGGCCCGGCTCTGCCAGGCCAGGGGGTATACATACCTGCTCTACGGGTACCTGAAGCGCAATGAGTTGTCTCTGACGGCAGAGGTGAAGCTGCTGGACGCGGAAAAAGGGGCGATTGCGGCGAGCTTTTTCAACAGTGATGATTCGAACCACTATCCACGGCTGATAAAGGATCTTGCGGCACGGATCGAGGACTATTTTTCCGCCGACATCGGGTTGAACCCGCCCGCGAGAAAACGGGATCCTCAGCGCAACCTGCTGAGCGTGCCAGTGTCTCTGGGGTACTGGACACCCGCCGGCGGAGAGTGGAGCCCGGTGCTCGCGGGACTGGGCAGTCTGAGCATCGGCGCTCGGTTCATTCCCGCGCGCCCGCTCTTCACGTTCCTCGCGCGGCCATGGTTCGTCGCCCTGGGGATCCAGGCAGAATACGCCCTCGGGCTGAACCAGCCCGGATACGAAAGCTTCCTCCTCCACGAGGCGCGGTTGCGGATCCCGATCGAGCTCGACGCCGAGATCTCAACCGGGCATGTCCTGGCCTTCTCCGCCGGCCCGCTGCTCGTCGTGGATACAATGGTCCAGGATCGTTTGTACGCGGCGTCGAACACCTCAGTGACGACGGTCGGAGGCCTCGCGCTCGGAGCGTGCTACCGCTACACGATCTCGGAATCCATTTCCGTGGGCTGCGCGGTCGTGGTCGACGTCGCGATGTATGCAAATCCGCTCGTGACCGTTTCTCCCCGCATCGATGTCGAGCTCACGCCGCATCGGGCATCGAAGGAGAGGGGCAATGAGTAGGGCCGTGGTGCTTTTTTCTCTCCTGCTGGTTTCCTGCAGTGCCGGCTTCCTGGACCAGATGGGGAGGGTGCTCGCGGATCCGTCGCCGAGCCCGCCAAGAGTCCTGTCATTTGTTTCTGAGTACTGCATCGCCGTGACCTGGGATCCGGATAAGGCCGCCGAGGAATACATCCTGGAACGCGCGGATGACTCCACCAGCCCCTCATGGTCGACGATCTATCGCGGGACCGCGGCCTCCTATTCCGACAGGACGTGCGCTGACCAGCGCCGCTACCTCTACCGTCTCAGCATGGTTCGAGGCTCCCGGTTGTTCGGACCCACGGAGGCGGCCGTCGGTATCGGGAGCGCGGCATGCCGCGACCTGCTCGAGCCGAACGACCAGGAGGAGAGCGCCACGGCGCTGGACTATGACAGGGCAGCCAACCTGTACTTCTACCGCTCCTGCTCGGGCGCGGTGGTTCAGGACATAGACTGGTATTCCGTGAATGTCCCGCCGCGAAGGACGGCAAACATCATTGTGACACAGAGCGGTCTCACGGGCGGTTCGGTGAACACCTCCATGATCTTCTATCTCAAAGGGACGGCGCCTGCCGTCATCGTCAACAACTCGGTGATTCCCATCGCCAACCCGTCCTACGAGACAAGGAGGTTCCTTTTCAGAATATCGCCGAACCCGGCGGAGTTCATCGCGGATCCTTCATTGGCGGGAGGGTCGTTCATCGATTATACGGTGTCTCTGTTCAGCATCACGAGCATGTAGGGTGCCGGGGATGACACGGACTGGTCGGCTGGGGCTTTTCATTTTCGTTCTTGTGCTCATGGGCTGCCCGGTGTCGACGCCGCCGGGGGCCGGTCCCGACACCGGGGGCACCGCCGGAGATCTCCACAAGGTGGATGAGCTGTTCGTGCAGGATGCCCAGAGCCCGACCCGGCGGGTATTCCGCACCAACGATCCCGCGTACCAGGGCCCGTATGGGTCCACGTTGTGGACCCTGGCGGGAAGCGCGCAGGAGCCGTTCCAGCGTCTCGAGGTGAAGCTCATCAAGGTGGAAGGGGACGACACCGCGGGATATGGCGTCGTGTTCTGCAGCTATGATACCGGGGATCCTGCATCGGGAGAGACGATGCTCGTTGCGATGATCAACACGCGAAAGGAGTTCATCGTCGGCGAGGTGGCAGGAGCGGCTTTCACCGAAATCATTCCCTGGACCGGCTGCGAATCACTGCGTGCCGGCTACAGCCAGTCGAACGTGCTGCGGGTGACCTATGCCGCCGGAGAGTACTGCCTTTGTTTGAATGGAACGGAGGCTGCACGATTCCGGGACGACGAGGAGCCCCGGCACGACAAGGGAGGGAGGAGCGGATACATCGTGGTGATTTCGCCCCTTGACGGTTTTCCCTCCGCTCACGTGCACGTGATTTTCGAGGAGCAATAAAAAAGTGGGAGGTTTTCGATGCTTCGGGGGACGCGCTTCCTTGCATTGATCGTTTGTGACCTGTTCGCCGCCGCCCAGCTCCCCACGGTGAGCTACGGTACCCCCGCAGGGGCGGCCCCGTGCATGACGCCCGTGACAGTCGGTGTCCTGGTGCGGCCAGATGCGCGCGCGGCGCTTTCCCTGGACGGCGTCGTGCTGGAGATCCCTGCCGGCGCGGTCACCCATCCTATGACGATCAGGGTTACCCGGATCCCCCTCACGAAACCCCTCGGGGATTCCATGTCGAATGTCACCTCAGGGGGAGCGGCATACAGGTTCGAGCCTCACGGGACGGTTTTCTCCAAAGCGGTGCGCGTCACCATTCCCTTCGAGCCGCGTGTCAGAGAGTCTGACACCAACCTTTCAAACTTGTTCACGTATTTCCATGACCAGGATTCGGGACGGTGGGAAAGGCTGCAGCGCCGGTTCGTCGACACGCGCCGGTCAACCATCACGAGCATTTCCTATCATTTTACCGACATGATCAACGCCACGCTCACGCTTCCGCAGGGCGCCTCTCCCGTGCAGTTCGACGTGAGCTCCATCAAGAACCTGCAGGCGGCGAACCCGGGCGCGGGCGTTCCTTTGCCGGAGGGCCTGCAGCCTGGACCGTTCGGGTCGGCCGCGTTCAGCATCGCCCTTCGTGTTCCTCCCGGCCGCGGGAGCGCGACTCCCCCGCTCGCACTCTGCTACGACAGCGGTCTTTCCAACGGCTGGCTGGGCAGGGGGTTCGACGTGGAAGTGCCGGTCATCTCCACGGACACGCGTTTCGGCCTGCCGCGCTATGGCGGGCATGACACGTACATGCTCAACGGAGAGGAGCTGGTGCCCTGGGGCACCGATGGGGCAGCGCTCCGTTTCCGATCCCGAACGGAGAAGAGCTTCGAGCGCGTACGGTGGTATAGAGGCGGCAGCGAAGATTACTGGGAGGTCACCGACAAGAACGGCGATGTGCGTGAATTCGGCAAGGGCGAGGCGTGGCTGGGTCCCGCTCGAGCAGACCGGAGCCGGACCTTCACCTGGTACCTTTCCAGGCGCCGCGATGCATTCGGCAACACGATGGACTACACCTACTCGCATGATGGAGCCGATGCGTGCACCTACCTTTCCGAGATCCGCTACTCCGGCTTCGAGGGCACGAGCTTCGAACCAGGCCAGTATCTGGTCCGCTTCATCCTCGAGGACAGGGAGGACCGGCGCATTGATTGCCGCGGCAGGTTCCCATCCAAACTGGCCCACAGGCTCTCGAGGATCGAGGTGCTCTTCCAGGAGAGGTTGGTTCGTTCATATGTTCTCGTGTACGCGCAGAACGAGTTCGGGCAGTCTCTCCTGTCTTCGTTCACGGAGAAGGACGCGGCTGGCGCTGAGTTCTACTCCTACTCTTTCACCTACCACTCGCTCCCCGAGCGCCGGGACGCCCAGGGCGCGCTGATCGGCTACGACGCATTTGGAGATGCGGAGCAGAAATGGGACGCACCCTCGGGCCCGGAGTTCAAGGGCCTGCAAACGAGCCTCAGCACGTCCGCGGGCGGCAGCCTCTACGTGGGAGTCGAGATTTCTTTTCAATTTCTCTGGTGGAAAAAGGTCATCGCGAGCTTTGGGGTTCGAGGCGGGCTGGATTTCTCCACGGGGTTCACAAAGGAGGGGTTCTTTGACCTGAATGGTGACGGTCTGCCCGACGCTGTCGGGATGGAAGGTTCAAGTCTCGTCGCGTGCTTGAACAACGGTCATGGATTCGACCTCGTGCCCGGCTTCAGTCTCCCGGGGATGGCGGGCCGCATGGACGAGGAGAGCGGAAGCTCCCGCAGCGTGGGATTGTCCGCGGTGTTCGGGCCGGTCATCGGCGGAGTCACGTTGCAGTCCTCCAGCTCGGAAGCCGAAAGGAGCTTTGCGGATGTCAACGGAGACGGGTTCCTCGACGTGGTGGAAAAGGGCTCATCACGCTTTCTTCTCAATTCTGGCGCGGCCCTGGTTTCCACGCCCTGGCGATTCGGCTCTCCATCCGAACCTGGCACGGTGACCGTCGACCCCCGGGAGAATGAGTACCAGCGCACGTACTTCCTGGAGGAGCCGCTGCGCAAGTGGAAGGCGTACAGGGGCGGTGAGATCGACATCGCGCAGTCGGCCAGTCTCGTGACACCGTCTGCGATCCAGGACAATGGGGTGGCTCTCTCCACCCATTTCAAGGACACGACGGCCGCACTCCGGCTCGGCAGCGCCAATGCGACAGGTTCCGCAAACTCGCACTACACGATTGATGCGAACGACAAGCTGTACTTTCGGTTGTCCACGGGAAACAACGAGCTGGGGAAAGACACCGATTGGAACGTCAGGATCTCCTATACGGGGATCAAGCTTTTCGAGGACATGACCGAGAGCGGCCTCTTTCTCCCGCCGGAGCGCTCGCCGGGCGGGCTCCCGTTCAATGACAACCGCGTTGCCCCGATCTACTCGAGCGCGGGGCCGGGCAGCGATTGTTCTTTGAAGCCCGGCTGGACAAGCCTTGGACCGGAAGTTCTGCGTCCTGTGTACGATTCCCTCATCGAGCACGGACTGTTTGTGCCTCGGCAGCTCGACCAGGCCCACTTCAAGCTGCTCTACGATGCGCTCAGCTCTGCGAAGAACCTCTTGATTTCCAACCCGCTGGACGGCGGTAAGACCATCAGCTGCTCCCAGCAGGATATGTTCGCGTCCAGCTACATGTTTGTTCCCGAGACGCGAATGTTCCACCGGCGGAAGTCAGATGCGGATCTCTACGTTCAGGGGCTCCTTTCCAGGACCTTTTCCGCTGACGATCTGCGCCGGATCGCATCATACCGTTGGCTGGATGGAACACTCTTGATTCCTGAGCAGGTCGATGGAGTGGCGTCAATCACAACGCAGCCCAAAGGGAATTCCATTTCACCCCAGGTCACCAACGATTCCCCCGATATGCCTCCGGGGTCCCTGGTCGATGGGAAGGGCTTCCTCGTTGATCGTGTGTGGCGGGAAGACGGAGGCGTGGTGGACGGCGCGCCTCTCGAGTCGATCTGGCTGAGACGGGATCCGTTGAGCCAGTGGCGGCTGTACAAGGAGGATCGATCGGGAGAAGCCGAGCTGCCGGCATCCGGTCTTTCCGTATCCGAGCAGGGCTCTTCCGCGCGCGTGCAGTTCTCGGATAGAGGGGTGCGAAGGAACCTCGCCTTTTCCGGGAAGACCTCCCTCCTGCTCAGCCTGCCGGCGGAGCTGTACAAAGGGGCGGTATCGGACTATCTTCTTCGAAACGAAGGCTTCTCCGCTTACGGAGTGAGTCGAATCCCCGAGGCATCCTGGCAGTGGATCTTCACCCAGCTTTCGGAGGAGGAGAAAACTCTCTTTGATTCCTGCTACGTCCTGGTGGATGAGACACGGCGCCTTTCGGGCGCGGCGAGCGCTGATGATTTCGCGTTCATACTGAAGAAAGTGCATTCGCTCACCCATCGAGAGGGGACCGTCTTCGCTTCACTTCCGCAGGATCCACAGGCATCGAAAAGGATCATTCTCCTGGCTGAGAGCGAATACTCCTCCCTGGTGTCAGCCGCGGATGCGGCCGTGCCAGGGTGCTTCTCCTCTTTTGTCGACGGCGCTTCGACCTGGTATTTCACACGCTCCGAGCTCGGCAGCGAGGAGCTGTCCGTGCTCCATGAAGCGATGGAAACATTCCGGCGCGACAGCGAAATCTTTCCCTGCTACAGCCTCGATCAGGAATCCGGGGTCCGTCGCCTGAAACCGGGGCTTTCTCAAGAACTGAAGGATCTCGTGGAAGAAGTCTTGAACGCTTGCGGGCTTTTCATATGGACCGATCTCAACAGATCGATCACCTGCAGGGCTGATTGCTCGCTGCCCGTGACGCCGGGCATACTCCCCCCGGGAGCGGAGGAGGAGAGCTTTTGTCCCGCAGGCGGCGTGCCGCTCCTCCCTGGACGTGAGACAGGCGTCGTGCTGGTTCCCGTGATCGACGCCGATGGGCGGACGGTTCTGAGGCCCCGCTATATCCACGTGTTCGATTCCGCGGTGGACTACTCAGAAGAGAATCTGGTCATCGCTTCGGCCGCTGAAGCGCAGAGCAGTTCGGGAGAAGTCTTCAAGGGCGGTGTCTATGGCTGGTTCTACGGTATCTGGGCCGGATATTACCCCTGGGACGAGGAGTTTCTGCTCGGGAAATCTGAGCCCCAGCCTCAGGCAGGGCAGGTGAACCCGCCTCCTCATTTCATTGCAATGCAGCCGAACGTGGATTCCAACGGCAAACAGTCGATTTCGGAGGACGGCCAGGCGCCTGTTGTCGCGGTGCAGCCCGACGCCTGGATCGGCCCGGTCAGCTCCTACACGATGCCCTCGCTGGACGACAACGGCGTTCCCCTGTCCCGGGAAATCAGCTTTGCCGCTTTCATTCGAGATGACAGGCTTCATCCCCGCCGAAACGGCGGAGATGCGTATCACAGCATACCCCGCGGCGGCGGGAGCGGGCAGTCGGGCTCCCTGCCCGGTATCCGGGCGAGCAGCAGTGACTCCACCGACGTGAATGGCGGGTTCACACTTGGAACCGGCGCGGTTTCCCTCGGAGACAATTTCAGCTCCAACTCCGGCACCTCCTGGCAGTGGCGGGGGCTGATGGACCTGGACGGCGATCGATATCCAGATCTCATCAGCTTCGATCCCGCGCAGAACGGAAGCGGAACCTTCACCGTGAATCCCGGCACGGGGAATGGGTTTGGAGACGCGTCCACATGGTCCTCGCCTTTCTCTCACCTGGCGAAGTATGAGAATCACGTGTTCGGCTTCGGAGTCTCTGGCGGCTCGAACTCGGGGGGCATAATGACTATTCTCGGCCCGACCGGCGAGCAAACCTCCAGCACCATCAAGGCAACGGATCCGGGTGTGAACGGCTCGATGAACGGAACGGCGGGCTCCTCGTACCAGAGTGAGGGAATTCTCGACATCAACGGGGATGGGCTCCCTGATCACATCCAGCGACAGGGCTCGGGAGCATACAGCGTTGCACTGAACTCGGGCACAACTTCCTTCGACGGACCGGTGTCCTGGGGCGGCGGTATCAGCATGCCGATCTTTTCGGGAATCGACCAGCTCTCCACTTCGACGAGCGGCCTGAGTCATTCGGGTACGGGAAGCTTCGGGATATCCCTGGGGGCTGGGATGAGCCTTGGCGGCGTCGGCGCGGGAATCAGCACGGGATTCACCGGCACCGCAAATCAAACGTGGAGCAGACTGGAGGACATGAATGCGGACGGGCTCCCCGACCAGGTGGTAAAGATCAAGGACGAACCCTTTTTCCGGGTGAGATTCAACCTCGGAGACCATTTTGCCGCTGAAGAAACGCGTCTCTATCGTCCCGAATGGGATGTGTCGCTCGCGGATTCGCTCCGATCCGCGGTTTCGACGGACCTCGGCACCCTCTCCGGGATGCTCGGAGGGCTCTCAATTCCAGGCGGGCTGGGGATACCTTCCTACTCCGGGTTACCCTCGGGGCAGAATCCATTTCAAAGCGTGGTGGATCCGCTCGGCATGGCGGACGTCCTGGACTATTCCACAGGTGCCTGCTTCAACCTGGGAGCGAGCCTGTCTTTCGAGCTGAGGTTTTTCCTCATCGCTTTTACGATCACCGCGGGCTTGAACGGCAGCGTGGCGCGCACCAGCGCGTCCCTGAAGCTCATGGACATAAACGGGGATGGGCTGCCCGACCACGTCCTGAAGCTGCCGCAGGATCGTTTTCTTCGGGTGAAGTTGAACGCGGCAGGAAAGTCCGGC
>JBEKTX010000006.1:0-28170 GCA_049515615.1 Spirochaetia bacterium | reverse complement strand
GACCGGACCGACAGACTCAAGGTGGCTCGGGTTTGCCACGAGGTTCACCCGCACCCGGGCTCCGTTGGGGCCCCTGTGCTCCTTCTCGTAACCGAGGTGGTACCGCACGTCGCCGCTGCCGCCGTAGTCATCGGGATCCTCGTGCCCCTCGAACTCCGAGAACACCTCGTTCAGCGGCTTTTCCAGGATCCGGTTGAGGACAGTGAGGCGTCCTCGATGCGTCATTCCCAGGATGATATCCGTGATGCCGAGCTCAGGAGCGGTGTCCACCACGTGGTGCAGGGCCGGGATGACCGACTCTCCGCCCTCCAGCGAAAAACGCTTCTGCCCGATGAAGGCGGTGTGCATGAAATGCTCGAACTCTTCCGCGCGGAAGAGATCCTCCAGGATCAGCCGCTTCTTCTCCGCGCCCAGGATGGGACTATTGCGCGTGGATTCCATTTCATGGATCAGCCACCGCCGCATGGGCTTGTTCTGGATGTGGAGGAACTCCACCGCGATCGACGAGCAATACGTCTGCTTGAGCGCACGGACAATCTCCGAGAGCTTCATGGGCCCCGCGGAGAGCGCGCCGCCGCTGGAGAACTCGGTAGCGAGGTCCTCTTTCCCCAGCTCGAACTCGGCAAGAGTGAGCTGGGCGTAGGTGTGGGTGGGTTCGGTATAGAAATTGGACTCTTCGCCTTCTTCCGGGGCAAGGGGGTTCAGGTGTGCGTAGATGTAGCCTACCTCGCGGTAGCCATTGATCAAGCCGGCCACACGGCTCTGCTTGTACGCCATGTCCGTTGCAAGAGGGACCGCCGTACGCGCCGCAGACCGGCGCTCCACCAGCGGGATGCTCTCCTCTCTCCGGAATACCTCGTCCCAGGGGCCGTCGACCGAGCCAGGGTCCCTCCGCCATGATTCGTGCAGGTCTTCCAGCCAGGGCAGGTTTGCAGCCGTCAGGGGTGAACCGTTTCGCGTCATCGAACAGAACCTCCATGCACACCGGACAACCTCTCGGCAAGGAGAACCGGAATCTGGTCGGGCCGGTCGGCGACCGGCACGCCCGCGCTCTTCAGCGCCTCCACCTTCGCCTCTGCCGTGCCTCGTCCGCCGGAGACGATGGCTCCCGCATGTCCCATACGCTTCTCCGGCGGCGCCGTGCGGCCGGAAATGAACGCAGCGACCGGCTTTTTCATCGACGTGCGGATGAACTCCGCCGCCTTCTCCTCGTCGTCCCCGCCGATCTCCCCGATCAGAACCACACCCGCCGTCCCGGGATCCGCCTCGAGGAGCTGCAGGAGCTCGACGAACGTTGTCCCGATGACAGGGTCTCCGCCTACTCCCACGCACGTGGATTGTCCCATGCCCGCGCGCGTGAGCGCCCACACGACTTCGTAGGTGAGCGTACCGCTCCGGGAAAGGACGCCGATGTTTCCCGGGAGGTGGATGCGGCCCGGCATGATTCCCACTTTCGCGGCTCCGGGAGTGATGAGGCCGGGGCAGTTGGGACCAATCAGCCGCAAGCCGTTTCCGGCGATCTGTCGGGACTGCGTGATCACGTCGAGAACCGGGATCCCCTCCGTGATGCACACGATGAGCGGCACGCGCGCGGCCGATGCTTCCTGCAGGGCAGATCCCGCGAAACGGGCCGGCACGAATATCACCGTGCAGTCCGCGCCCATTTTCCTGACCGCATCGTCCACGGTGTCGAAGACGGGGACTCCCTCAACAGTCTGACCGCCCTTGCCGGGGGTGACGCCGCCGACGACCTCGGTGCCGTACTCCCGCATGGACTTCGCGTGAAAAGAGCCGTCTCTTCCCGTGATTCCCTGGACGATGACCCTCGTCTTTTTCCCGATGAGGATGCTCATGCGTGCGCCTTTCCCTGCTGCGGAACCTTGCCGACCACTGCCTGCACCGCTTCCGTGAGGTCCGTGTAGGCATCGATTCCCGCGGCCTCCAGGAGCTGCCGGCCTTCCTTCTCATTCGTCCCGATCAGGCGGATGGTGAGCGGCACGTGAATGCTGATCTGTTCCTTTGCCAGGAGGATGCCGCGCGCGATGTCGTCGCAGCGTGTAATGCCGCCGAAAATATTTATGAGGATGGCGGTGACGCGCGGATTCTTTGAGATGATGCGCAGCGCGTTCAGCACCTTCTCCGGGTTCGAGCTGCCCCCCACGTCCAGGAAGTTCGCCGGGCGTGCACCGTAATACTTGATCAGGTCCATCGTTGCCATTGAAAGCCCTGCCCCGTTCACGATGCACCCGATCGTGCCGTCCAGCCCGACGTAGGAGAGGCCGTGGGATTTCGCGTCCATCTCGTCCTCACCATACTCCTCCGGACTGCGGAAACTCTCCAGCTCGGGATGCTTGTACAGGGCGTTGTCGTCGAAAATAACTTTTGCGTCGGCAGCAACGAGGGTTCCCGCGGGTGTGAGTGCGCAGGGATTGATCTCGACGAGGGAACAATCCTTTTCCGAGAACAGCCGGTACATCCCTTCGACAATCCGCCATGCCTGCTCCGCGACGCCTGGCGCGGCGAACGCACGTGCGAGGGAGTCGAACTGGCGGCCGCGGACCAGCCCCTGCCCGGGATCCAGCGCGAAGCGGATGATCTTGTGCGGCTCCTTGACAGCGATCTCCTCTATTTCCATGCCGCCGGAAGCGCTGGCGATGCACTGGACCGCTTTCGATGCCCTGTCCACCGTGAGGCTCACGTAGAACTCCGCCGCGATTTCCACCGCCTTCGCCACCAGCACGCGCCGGACCTCGATGCCCTTGATCGTCATTCCCAGGATGTCACGAGCCCGGGCGGAAGCTTCCGTCGGGTCCGCAGCCATTTTCACGCCGCCGGCCTTGCCGCGACCTCCCACAAGCACCTGCGCCTTCACCATCACGGGACACCCGACCTCGCGCGCGACGATCTCCGCCTCCGCGGGCGTGTCGGCAACTCTTCCGTCCGGCACGGGTATTCCGAAGTCGCGGAGCAGGCTCTTGGCCTGGTATTCGTGGAGCTTCATGCTTTTTCTCCCATGACGGTGGACAGCTCCGCCAGCCCCTTGCGGACCGCTTCCGCGGAGGCTTCGAGTGACTTCCTCTCGCCGTCGGCGAGCGGCAGCTCGACGATCTGCTCCACGCCATTCCTTCCCATCAGGACCGGGACGCCAAGATAGATGTCGCGAAAACCGTATTCGCCGCGCAGGTACGCGGAGGCGGGGAACAGTCGGCGCTCATTCTTGATGACCGCTTCCACCATTTTCGCAACGGATGCGCCGGGAGCGTAGAAGGCGCTGCCGGTCTTCAGGAGGCTGACGATCTCGGCCCCCCCCGTGCGGGTGCGCTTCACCAGGGCCTCGATGCCCGCGGGGTCCAGGAGCTGGTCCAGGGGAATCCCGCCCACCGAGGTGTAGCGGGTGAGCGGGACCATTTCGTCGCCGTGACCTCCGAGCACCATGGCCTGCACGTCACCGGGCCAGACTCCGAGCTTCTCCGCGATGAACCAGCGGAACCGGGTGGAGTCCAGCACTCCCGCCATGCCGACGACCTTTCTCAGCGCGAAGCCGGTCTCGCGCAGGACGACCATGGAAATGACGTCCAGGGGATTGGTCACGACGATCACCACGGCGTTCGGGGCGCGGCGGGCTATCTCCCGCGCCGCCTGGGCGGCGATCCCCACGTTGGTCTTCAGCAGGTCCATCCGGTCCATGCCTGGTTTCCGCGCGATCCCCGCGGTGATCACCACCACGTCGCTTCCTTCGATTTCAGCAAAGTCTGTGGTCCCGCGGATGCCCACTTCATATCCGCGGAGGGGCGCCGCATGGAGAAAGTCCAGCGCCTTGGATCCGGCGAGCCCATTCACCACGTCCACCATCACGATGTCCGCGATGTTCTTCTCCGCGATGTAGTACACTGCCTTCGCACCGACATTGCCCGCGCCGATCACCGACACTTTCATTTCGAGCCTCCGCGGGATCCGCCGTTCCTCACGGGCTCGGGCGCGGGCGCCGTATCGCCCTTCAACGCGGCGGTGATCTTGCGCGCCGACTCGTGCAGCACCGCGAGCTCCTCCTGCGTGAGCTCCGGCGTGAGCACACGCGACACGCCCCCGGCCCCGACCAGTGCGGGCAGGCTGAGAGCTGCGTCGGTCACGTCGTATTCGCCCTGGAGAAGCAGGGACACGGAGAAGACCCTGTTGAGATTCATGTGCACCGAGTCTGCAAGCTCCGCGATAGCCGCCGACGGCGCATAGTAGGCGCTGGAGCGCTTGGCCAGCTCCACGACGAGGTCGCCGGCCGTGCGGGTCTCTTCCACGAGCGCCGCGATCTTGTCGGCCGGCAGGAGAAGCGGAAGAGGCACGCCCGCGATGCTGCAATATCGGGGCAGGCAGATCATATCGTCTGAATGACGTCCGATCACCATGGCGGAGACGATTTCCATTGACACGTCCAGCTCGCGCGCAATCAGCGCCCGCAGGCGAGTGCAATCAAGGATGCCGCCAAGGCCCAGCACGCGTGAGCGCGGCATGCCGGACACGCGGGTGAACAGCGCGGTCAGCCCATCCACCGGTTCAGTTGCAACGATGACGATGCTGTCGGGAGCCAGCCGGGCGACCTCGGGAGCAAGGGAGCGGATGAGACCCGCATTGCGCGTGAACAGATCTTCGCGGCGCATGCCGGGAGACCTGATCGCGCCCGCGGCGACGACGACGAGCTCCGAACCCCTGATGTCGTCCAGGGAGTCGGATCCCGAGAGGAAGTTGCGGTAGCGCCGGATGGGGGCGGCCTCCATGATGTCAAGCATCTTCCCGCGCGAGAGTCCCGCCTGGATGTCCACGAGCAGCACGTCGGTGACGCCCTTTTCCGCAATGAAAAAGGCGGCGTTCGCGCCGACGTTGCCGCCGCCGATAATGCTCACCTGGGCCATGTCGACCGCCTTTCCGAGCGCCCGCTCATCGATTGGTGATGAAAATATATAGTAATTCGCGAACGCGTGCGAGCAATATCAAAACCGCCATACCGTGATTCGGTGCACGAGTGTTCGTTGACTCCGCGGGGGGGGCGTGAGTATACTTTTCAGTGCAATGGCGAGCTCCGGAACCGACGCGATCATCAGTCTTGCCGGATTTCGGGTCACCAGCACGCTTCTGGCAACTATTCTCGTGGATGCCGTGATCCTTCTTCTGGTCTTCGGGGTGCGGAGACGCCTCGCGCCGGTGCCCGGCCGGCTCCAGGGCGCCGCGGAAGCCGTGATCGACTACTTGCAGACCACCACCGAACAGGTCGCCGGTTCCCGGGCGGCGAAGATCTTCCCGTGGGTGGCGGTTTTCTTCCTTTATATTGCATTCTCCAACCTCGTGGGCCTCTTGCCCGGATTCGGCACCATAGGATTTTCCCGTGGAACGGGATTCGTTCCGCTTCTGCACGTCAGCACGTCCGACCTCAACCTCACCCTCGCGCTGGCCGTCGTTTCAGTAGTTGCGACCAATGCTCTCGCCATTCGCATGACCGGCCTCGGGACATACCTGAAAAGATTCTTCGCGCTGAACCCGCTGCTTCTTTTTGTCGGTCTTCTCGAGCTGCTGCAGGAGGCGACCAAGTTCATCACTTTCTCCTTCCGCTTGTACGGCAATATCTCGGCGGGCGAGATGGTCCTGGGCACCCTGCCAACGCTGTCCACCCTCGTCGCATTCGTCGTGCCCGTACCGTTCCTCGCCCTGGAGATCCTGGTGGCAGTCATCCAAGGGATGATTTTCGCTCTGCTCACCATGGCCTTCATGACTATATTGACCGAACCACATGAGAAGGAAGGAGAGCACGGATGAACTTTACCCTGAGCGTTTCCGGCGGGCTCATCGTCGCCATAGGGGCTGCGTTTCCCGGCCTGGCAATCGGGCTCATCGGCATGAAGGCCATGGAGGCCCTCGGCCGCAACCCTGAAGCCTCCGGGCGCATCGTCCCGATCATGGTCCTCGCGATGGCCTTCGCCGAATCCATCGCGATCTACTCCCTGATCTTCGCGTTCCTCCGATAGTCGCCCGGAGGCTTCCCAATGGACATCGGGAGGTTCGGCCTCGACCCTTTGCACTTTGCGGCACAGGTGGTGAATTTCCTCATCATCGCCTGGGTGATCAACCGTTTCCTCCTGCGTCCCCTCCTTGCGAACATGAAGGCGCGGCGGGAGAAGATCGCGCAGGGCCTCGCGGACGCCGACAAGGCGCGGGCCGCCCTCGCTGATGCCGCGCGGGAGCGTGACAGGATCCTGCAGGACGCCTCCGCGGAGGCGTTCCGCCTGCTTCAGAATGCCCGGGACGAAGCCGAGAGACTGCGGGCCGCGGCGCTGGAACGCGCCGGTCACGACGCGGAGAGGATGATCGAGGAGGCGCGCGGCATCATGGCCCTCGAGCGACAGGACATGGAAAAGGCCGTCCAGGGTCTTTCCCTGAGGCTGTCCGGAAGAATCCTGGAAAAGGTCGTGCACGGACTCTTCAATGAAGACGAGCGCGCCGACATCGTGGCCCGGGGCATTGAGCGGATCGGGAAAGCCGACGCTTCATGAAGAGGCTCGTTGCGCTCGCCCTGGGGCCGGATGGGCAGGTGAACGACGAGGTGGCATCACAGCTCCTTTCACGGCTCTCGCGCTCTGATCTGAAGAAGTTTCTTTCCGCTCTGCGGATCGAGCTGAAGAAGAGGGTCGTCCAGGTCGCCGTTGCGGGCAGGCCGGGCGCTGTCCTGGCCCAGGCGGTCGCGCATGCGTGGCCCGGCAGGAGCCTTGAGGTGCAGACCGACGAGTCACTCGGGGCCGGGGTGAAAGTGAGCGCGGGGGATGACATCGTGGACGCGAGCGTACACGGCTACATCAGGGAGATGATCGAGGAGCTCGGCAACAGATGAAAGCAGAAGAGCTGGTACGGCAGATCGAGGAGAGGCTCGGAACACTCGCGGTGCGTCCCGAAGTGGCGAACGTGGGCCGGGTCATCAGCGTCGCGGACGGCATCGTCAGGGCGGACGGCCTTTCACGCGCCGGCTATGGAGAGCTTGTGGAGTTCGAGGACGGGAGGCGCGGCCTCATCATGAACCTGGATGAGGATTTCGCTTCCATTCTCGTGCTCTCGGAGGACACATCCGTCCCTGAAGGCATGGAGGTCCGCAGCACCGGCACGCCGCTCTCCCTCCAGGTGTCTGAGGATCTCCTGGGCCGGGTCATCGACCCGTTCGGTGCCGCGCTGGACGGAAAGCCGCTCAGCGTCACGGGAGGATCGCTCGTCGCCCTGGAAAGAATCGCCCCGGGCGTGACGAAGCGGGCTCCCGTCGACATGCCGCTGAAGACGGGCGTGAAAGTCGTGGATGCGCTCACGCCGATCGGCAGGGGACAGCGGCAGCTCCTCGTCGGGGACCGCAACACCGGCAAGAGCGCCCTGGTCATCGATACGATCATCAACCAGCGCAGCCGCGATCTCGGCCTGCCCCAGGTGGTCTGCATCTACTGCGCAATCGGTCAGAAGAGGGGGAGCATCGCACGGACCGTGGCGAAGCTGCAGGACGAGGGCGCGATGGGATACACCATCGTCGTGGCGGCCAGCGCGTCCACGCCCGCCGCGATGCAGTACCTTGCCCCTTTTGCCGCCTGCGCCATCGGCGAATACTTCATGGAGAAGGGACGGGACGCTCTAGTGGTCTATGACGACCTGTCCCGTCACGCGTGGGCGTACCGGCAGATTTCTCTCCTACTCGCCCGGCCCGCGGGGAGGGAAGCCTACCCGGGGGACATCTTTTATCTCCATTCGCGCCTCCTGGAGCGCGCCGCCCGTCTCAACAAGGCCGGCGGGGGCGGATCCCTCACGGCGCTGCCCATTATCCAGACCCAGGCAGGCGACATCTCCGCGTACATCCCGACGAACGTCATCTCCATCACCGACGGCCAGATCTACCTGGAGACGGACCTTTTCAACTCAGGAATCCGGCCGGCTGTCAACGCCGGTCTTTCGGTTTCCCGCGTGGGAGGAAAGGCCCAGTCCAAAAGCCTTCGGCAGGTCTCGGGCCTCATGCGGCTGGAGCTTGCGCAGTACCAGTCCCTCGCGGCATTTTCCCAGTTCGGTTCGGACCTGGACGAGGCTACACAGAAACGCATCGTGCGGGGGAAGCGGATCGTGGAAATCCTGAAGCAGCCGCAGTTTACTCCGATCGACGACATGACCCAGACGGTGAGCATCCACGCGGCCGGCACCGGTCTCCTCGATGAGGTTCCCCAGGAAAAGGTGGCGGAGTTCGAGAGGCGCGTCATGGACCACCTTCGCACCGGCTCGGCGGAGCTGTGCGCGCGGATCGCCACCGGGGCGCGGATGGACGAAGCAACGGTGAGAGAGTTGGACGCGGCCATCGCCGAGCTCGCGCGGACCCTGAGATAGCGGGGCAGGAGCGATGCCCGAGAATCTGCGCACGCTCAAAGGCCGCATCAGGACGGCAAAGAACATCGCCCAGCTCGCGAAAACGCTGGAGATGGTCTCCGTCTCCAAGATCCGCAGGGCACGCGTGCTCGCGGAGACGGTGCGGCCCTACGCGGAGCGCATCACCGCTCTGACCGGCAATGCGATGCGCTCGCTCTCTCCCGAGGAAAAGGAACACCCCTACCTTCGAGCCTCCAAGGCTCCCTCGAGCGCGCTCTCCAAAGCGCCGGCGCGCATTGTGCTGGCGATCGGTCCGGACAAGGGCCTCTGCGGGCCGCTCACCGGCAACCTCGTGCGGAAGCTCGCCGAATCCGTTGACGAGAACACGCTCCTGATCACCGTCGGCAAGAAGATGGAGAGGCCCGGCGTCAGGCTCGCGGGCAAGCGGCTGATCGCGTCATTCATGATGGGCGCGCGGCTTCCCCAGTACTCCCTCGTTTTCGACCTGGTCCGGGTGATCAACGAGCAGATCCTGAACGGCCGGGCCTCCCTCCTCGACGTCCTGTACGGGCGGTTCGTCTCCTATTTCACCCAGGTCCCGACATTCCAGAGGGTTCTGCCCCTGGAGCCTGCCGCGCAGGCGGCGGGCGCACCGGAAGAGTTCGAGCCGGGCAGCGCGGCCCTCCTTGCCGCCCTTCTGCCCCATTTCCTGGAGGTGCGCCTGTTCGACGCGGTCGTGCAGGCCTTTTCAGCCGAGCACGCCGCGCGGATGGTCGCGATGCAGAATGCCAAGGCGAACGCGAATGACATCGCGGATACCTTCACGCTGCTGTACAACAAGACCCGGCAGGAGCGGATCACGAGCGAGATCCTCGACCTCGCGAACAAGGGGAAGAAACGATGAGCGCAACGCCAACAGCCGCTTTCGCCGAAGGCGTGGTCCTGCGTGTGCAGGGACCCGTGGTGGACGTCGAGTTCCGCAACGAAACTCCCGGCATCCACGAGGCCCTGGAGATCCCCTCCGCGAAGGGGGGTTCCCTCGTCCTGGAGACGGAGTTCATCCTGAGCAACGGCGAAGTGAGGACCCTCGCGCTCGGACCCACGGAGGGGATCCAGCGCGGCTTCCGCGTGCGGCGCACCGGTGCGCCGATCAGCGTCCCGATCGGGGAGAAGACGCTCGGCCGGATCTTCGACGTGCTGGGAAGGACCATCGACGACGGCCCGCAGCTCGAGGGGGCCGACGTGGCGCGCAGCCCCATCCACAAGGAACCCCCGGCGCTCTCCGAGCAGAAGTCCCGGCCCGAGATGCTGGAGACGGGGATCAAGGTCATCGACCTTATCGCGCCGTTCACCCGCGGAGGGAAGATCGGCATCTTCGGCGGCGCCGGGGTGGGCAAAACGGTCATCGTCAAGGAGCTCATCCGCAACATCGCCATCGAGCACCGCGGGTATTCCGTTTTCGCGGGCGTGGGGGAAAGGTCCCGGGAGGGAACCGATCTGTGGCTGGAGATGGAAGAGTCGAAGGTCCTGGACAAGACGGTGCTCGTCTTCGGCCAGATGAACGAACCACCTGGAAACAGGCTCCGCGTGGGCCTCACCGCACTCACCATGGCGGAGTACTTCCGCGATGAGAAGGGTGTCGACGTTCTCCTTTTCATCGACAACGTGTTCCGCTTCGCCCAGGCGGGAAGCGAGGTCTCGGCCCTGTTGGGCAGGATGCCTTCCGCGGTCGGCTACCAGCCGACCCTTGCCGAGGACATCGGCGGACTCCAGGAGCGGATCACGTCCACCCAGGAAGGGTCCATCACCTCGGTGCAGGCGATCTACGTCCCTGCCGATGACTATACGGATCCGGCACCCGTGGCGATCTTCGGCCACCTCGATGCCACCATCACCCTGGAGCGCTCCATCGCCGAGCAGGGGCTGTACCCGGCGGTGGATCCTCTGACCTCCTCCTCCCGGCTGCTCGATCCGAATGTCGTCAGCCCCGAGCACTACCGCATTGCCCTGGAGGTGAAACGGATCCTGCAGCGCTTCAAGGATCTGCAGGATATCATTGCCATCCTCGGGATCGACGAGCTTTCTGATGAGGACAAGCTCCTCGTGGCCCGCGCGCGCAAGATCCAGCGTTTCCTCACGCAGCCCCTGTTCGTCTCGGAGACCTTCTCCGGGAAAGAAGGCCGCTACGTGAAGCTGGAGGAGACCCTGAAGGGATTCGCCGGACTGATCGAGGGCCGCTACGACATGGTCCCCGAAGCCTCCTTCTACAATGTGGGGAATATCGAAGAGGCGGTGGGAAATGGCTGAGCACGAGTTCCCCTTCCGGGTGCTCTCCCCCCTGGGGACGGCATTCGAAGGCCAGGCCCGATCGGTCACCCTTCCAACCCCGGACGGCGAGATCACGATACTGGCCGATCACATGCCCATGGTGTCCCTGCTGGCCGAGGGCGAGATCCTGATCAGGACGGCCGTAAGGGATGTCTGGGTCGCGGTGTCCGGCGGGTTCCTGGAGACAGGGAGCAACGCCGCGAGCGTTCTGTCGGATTTTGCGGCGGAATCGGACAGCATCGAGATCGCACGGGTGGAGGCCGCGAAGGCGCGCGCCGAGCAGCTCCTGGCCGAGAGGAAGGAGCGGGGAGATCTCGCCATGGTGGAACGGGACCTGCAGCGCGCCATCCTGCAGCTGAAGGTCGCGCAGAAGATCAGGACGCGCCGCCGGCAATGAAGAAAGCGCCGTAATTTCACTATATTCTAGGTGTTCAACCGGGGAGGGACGCATGAAGGTTCGCTCTGACATGCTGGAGACCCATCGCTACGATCTGGTGATCGTGGGCAGCGGCCTTGCGGGAATGCGTGCCGCCCTTGCCGCCGCGCGCCTCTCCGATGGGAAGCTGAAGATTGCCCTCCTGTCGAAGCTCCACGCGATGCGCAGCCACTCGGTTTCCGCGGAGGGGGGGATCTCCGGGGTGCTGTACCCGGGTGAAGCGGACGATTCCACGGATCTGCACGCGTTCGACACGGTGAAAGGCGGTGACTATCTCGGCGATCAGCCGGCCATAGAGACGCTGGTTGCCGAGGCGCCGAATGAGATCAGGTTCTTCGATCACCTCGGAGTGCCGTGGAACAGGGACGACAACGGCCGGATCGTTCTGCGGGCTTTCGGCGGGATGACGGTCCCCCGGACCGCCTTCGGGGCTGACAAGACCGGCTTCTTCATGATGAGCGCCCTGTATGATTCCATCATCTCGTTCGGGAACATCGAGATCTTCCACGAGCACTACGCGACAGACCTCATTCTGAAAGGCTCCGAGTTCCGCGGGTTTCTCGCCCTGGAGCTGGCCACGGGCCAGCCCCGGTTCTTCGCGGCAAAGGCCGGGATCATCGCCACCGGCGGATTCGCCCGCATGTACGGGTTCACCACGACCGCCTATTCCAGCACCGGTGACGGCATTGCCCTCGCCTACAAGGCGGGCCTGCCTCTCAAGGACATGGAGTTCGTCCAGTTCCATCCCACCTGCCTGATTCCCACCGGGGTTCTCATCACCGAGGCCGCGCGGGGAGAAGGCGGCTACCTCGTCGATTCGCAGAACAGGCGCTTCATGGAGGACTACGCGAAGAGCAAGATGGAGCTCGCGCCCCGGGACATCGTCTCCCGGGCAATGATCACGGAGCTGGCAAAGGGACGGGGTCTCCTGCACGAGGTGTCCGGCATGACCCACCTCCTCCTCGATCTGCGCCACATCGGGGAGGAGAAGATCGACGAGCGGCTGCCGATGATCAAGGAGATCTCGATGAAGCTGCTGGGGATCAACCCTGCGTACGCTCCCCTCCCGGTGCGCCCCGCGGCGCACTACACCATGGGCGGGATCCACGAGAACCTCCAGGGGCAGGTGATGAAGGACGATGCGTCCACACCTGTCGAAGGGCTGTGGGCCGCGGGTGAATGCGGCTGCGTGAGCGTCCACGGCGCCAACAGGCTCGGCAGCAATTCGCTGAGCCACTGCGTCATCTGGGGCAGGATCACAGGTGAAGCGGCGGCCCGCAAAGCCATGGGGGACCGAAGCGTTGCGGCGGGCGATGACGTGAAGGGCGATCTGGATGCCGCGTGCGGCCGGCTGGACGCCCTGCTTTCCCGCAACGGCAAAGAGGATGCCTACCAGCTCCGCCGCGAGCTGGGAGAGACCCTGGACGCGTTCGTGCACGTCTACCGTGACGAGCAGGGTCTGAAGAAGGCGGAGGCCACCCTGGCGGCGCTCCGCGAGCGCTACGGCGATGTCGGAGTGCAGGACACGAGCGAGGTGTTCAACACGAACCTCCGCGACGTCCTGGAGATCGGCAGCATGCTGGAGCTCGCACAGACTGTGGCCGCGGGAGCCCTGCAGCGAAAGGAGTCGCGCGGTTCGCACGCGAGGGTGGAGCACACGGCGCGCGATGATGCGAACTTCCTCAAGCATACCCTTACGTACAGGACCGAGGGGCTTCCGCGGGTCTCGTATGTTCCCGTGGCCCGTACACGATGGGAGCCGATGGAAAGGAAATACTGATGGAATCCAGAAAACGGCTCACGGATCTCCGGGGGCCGCAGTCGCGCATCGGGAGACTGCTTTCGTTCTCCTTCGAGGCCTGGCTGCACATGCTCACCAACCGCATCATGGTTTTCCTGTCCCTTCTCTACGCGCTGTGCATCGTCCTGTACCTTCTGGTGCCCGGACTCGGCACCGTCCTGAAGGTCTTCACCGCGGCGGTCTGGCTGCTGTGGACGCCCCAGTTCTTCGAGGCGCTGAAGGGGCTTGCCCTGGTCTGGTCCCGCGGCATGGCCTTCGGACACCTGAATGCCGAGTTTGCGCACCTGTACCGAAAACGGTACGCGAAGAGAACGGGAGTCTATGCGGCGTTCCCCTTCGTCGTGCTCGCCGCCTGGGCGGCGGGGTTCGTGGTGATGCTGGTGAGGTGGTTCCCATGAAAGCCTCTTCAATCATGATCTTCGAGTACATGGGCATGCTCGGGGTGCCCGTGCTCCTGCTCGCCCTGGCCGTCTTCGCCCTCGTGCCCGTCGGCGGCGCGGTACTCACGATCCTGCTCCTCGTCATTGCGGCGGGCTGTCTTGTCTACGGTGCAATCGCGGTGCGGGACATTTACATCCACGGAGGGAAGAAGCGTGAGACAGCAGCTCGGTAAGGAACAGAAGACATTCCAGCTCGTGGTGAAGAGGCTGGACCCCGGCACCCGCGCGTTCGTCGAGAAGTCGTTCCAGGTCGAGGCGGACCGGTTCACGTGCGTCCTGGACATCCTGCTCGCCGTGAAGGAAAAGCAGGACCACACACTTTCCATGCGTTACAGCTGCAATATGGGCATCTGCGGCTCCTGCGGGATGGTGATCAACGGGAAGCCGCGCCTGGCGTGCGAGACGAACGTGTTCTCTCTGGGATCTCCGACGATCCACGTCGGGCCCATGGAAGCACATCCGCTCCTGAAGGACCTCGTCACGGACTTCGACGAGTTCTTCGCGAATCATCGCAGCGTGAAGCCCTGGCTCGTCCGCACAGACACGGAGGAACAGTACCGGGCGGAGAAGGAATACCCGCAGACCCACCGGCAGGTCGACTACTTCCTGGATTTCGCGCACTGCATCAAGTGCGGGCTCTGCGTCGATGCCTGCCCCGTGAGCAACACCAACCCGCATTTCGTCGGTCCCCAGGCTCTTGCCCAAGCCTACAGGTACAACAGCGACAGCAGGGACCAGGGGGAGGGGGAGCGGCTGGATTCGCTTGACCGGATGGACGGCGTCTGGGGCTGCGAGTTCGCCGGCGCCTGCTCGGAGGTCTGTCCGAAAGGAGTGGATCCCGCGCTGACCATCCAGCAGCTGAAGCTGGACATCATGAACCGTCGGCTGACTGGACGGATCAACCCGGACAAGCGGGCGCGGTAGCGCAGCCCCACCGCGCTTGCGCGGTGTTGGATGCGTAGCACGGCGAAGCCGTGCGAAGGGCGGCAGCTGACCCAGCGACGCCGAAGGCGGCGCGCAGGGCAGCGAGAGCCGCGAGTTCGGCCGAGGCCTGCCGCGCCAAATGACGCGCAAGCGCGTCGGGCGCGGCGTTGGATGGCCGATAGGCCGAAGGGAGGCAGTCATGGCCGGGAATAAGTCCGCCGGTTTCTCGGCGGGCGAAAGCTTCCGCGTGGAAGCGGACAGCATGGGAGACGTGAGGGTCCCCGGCGGCGCGTACTGGGGCGCGCAGACCCAGCGCGCGGTGGAGAACTTCTCCGTGTCGGACCTGAGGATCCCTGTCGCCCTCGTCCGCGCTCTCGGGCAGGTGAAGCAGGCTGCCGCCAGCGTGAATGGCGCGCTGGGTCTGCTGGAATCTCGGATCGCGGAAGCCATCGCCCGGGCGGCGGAAGAGGTCGCGCAGGGGAAATGGGACGAGCATTTCCCGATCGATGTCTTTCAGACCGGTTCCGGCACCTCCTGGAATATGAATGCCAACGAGGTGATCGCCAACCGGGCCAACGAGCTGCTCGGCGCTCCGCTCGGCTCCAAGGAGCCGGTGCATCCCAACGACCACGTGAACCGGGGCCAGTCGTCCAACGACGTGATACCGACCGTGATCAGCTTCGCCAACCGGATACGGCTGGATGGTCTTGTCGAAGCCATGGGACTCCTGCAGCGCAGCCTCGCCCGCAAGGCGGCGGAGTTTTCCGGCGTGCTGAAGATCGGACGGACCCACCTGCAGGATGCCGTGCCCATGACCCTCGGGCAGGAGTTTTCGGGATACGCCCGGCAGGTAGAGAAAGCGCGGGAGCTGGTCATGCGGTGTGGCCCCGGTCTCGAGGAGCTGGCGATCGGCGGCACCGCGTTGGGGACCGGCATCAACACTCACCCCGACTTCGCGCGGCGGGTCACCGCTGCGCTTTCCCAGGCAGCCCGCATCCCCTTTCGGGAGGCGTCGAACAAGTTTGAAGCCATCGCTGCCCGCGATTCCCAGGTCGAGCTCATGGGAGCCCTGAATGCGACCGCAGTCTGCCTGGCGAAAATTGCCAACGACATGCGGCTCCTGGCGAGCGGCCCGCGGACGGGCCTCGGCGAAATCATCCTGCCCTCGCTGCAGCCGGGCAGCTCCATCATGCCGGGCAAGGTGAACCCCGTGATCCTGGAGATGACGATCCAGGTTGCGGCCCGGGTGATGGGCTCGAATCTCTCGGTGAGCATCGGGGGGCAGTCGGGCCCGCTGGAGCTGAACATGATGCTTCCTCTCATCGCCTGGGAAACTCTCGGCTCGATGGAGCTGGTGAAGAACACCTGCGAGGCGCTCGCCGTGCGCTGCGTGGACGGCATCGCCGCAGATGTGAATCGGAGCAGGGGATGGATCGAGCAGAGTCTCGCGCTGGTCACGCCGCTTGCTTTGAAGATCGGCTACGACCGGGCGGCGAAGCTCGCACAGAAGGCCCTCGCGGAGAACAGGACCGTGCGGGAGGTGGTGATCGGGGAAGGTGTGCTGAGCGCCGAAGAGGCGGACAAGGTCCTGGACCCGCGTTCAATGCTGGGCCCGACGGAAAAGGGAAAGCAGCCGTGACGTTCAGCAGTGCCTTCGGCGCGAGGATTGAGCTGACCCCGCGCCACGGCATGAACGCTGTTTGGCCCACTGGGAAGTGGTAAGACAACGGCAGTAGTTCGCATCCTCATGCGACTATATCAATATTCTGCCGCTATTTGATTCGCGGTGAGATGATCAGTGCAACCAAGCGAGGGAACTCTCAGGATGGTATTCAGCGCCTGGCCATGACAACGGTATCCGCCGAAAGCGTCCCCGGTCAGGCTGAGCAAACGAAAGCCGCTGCCCGACTCAGTCGCTTTGAGCCAAATATCCTGGAACGCATGCGCGATCCAGGTTTACAAGCCTAAAAGTTTATCGGGTCATTTGCCTGCGATTTTTTTCGTCTTGGCTTCTATGCCACCTGCCTTGATAACGACCTTCACAGCATCTTCCATCGGGTCCTTGAAGGGCACCTCGATTCGAAGCAGGCCGTGCTCGTAGGTCGCTTCGGCTTTGTCAGGCTTCACCGCCCAACCCAAAGCCAATGATGCAACATACTCGATGTCCCTGGCCAGCGCTGACAGATGGACACTGTCTTCTAGCATCTTGAGATCGATGGTATCCGCTGGCGCTCCTGGGATGGCGAACTCCACTATCAGCTTGCGGTTCTCCGAGTCAGCATATGCCACATTATCAGGGGCAACCTTCATTCGATTTTCGGGCATCTATGTACCCTCCTTTATGATCTACCTATATTGTACCATGGTGGGGGGGGAAAAAGATAGGAACTTCGATTCTCGGCTGCCTATAGCCGACTGATCTGCGACTACGAGAACTCTGGTCCGTTTGGGAACAATGGTCAGAGCTATCAGGTCGCTCTAGTGGCGTTTGGAGGCCAAAGGAGAACTCGATGAAAGCGAAAGTAGGCTTGTGGATTGATCACAGGAAGGCGATTGTAGTAGCTGTCACTGACAAAGGAGAAGAGATAGGACTGGTGATCTCTGCGATTGAAAAACAGGCCCGTCGTTCTCAAAGTTCGCGCCATATGGGTCCCTATGAACCACAACAGGTACCGGCAGATGATAGTCGACAGAAAGCCTTTACGGGACATCTCAACATCTACTACGATGCGGTCATCGCAAGCATTCGTGATGCGGAATCCATTCTGATCTTCGGTCCTGGTGAGGCAAAGGGCGAACTGAAAAAACGTCTTGAAAGAATCGACCTTGGTGGACGCGTCGTAAGTGTTGAGACAGTCGACAAGATGACGGATCGGCAGATTGCCGCGAAAGTTCGACGGTACTTTGCCAAATAGCATCAAAGATAGAACCGAGGTAGCAGAACGTGGACTCTGTGCAGCGAAACGCCGCGTGAGGGTGCAGTTCAGGGTGTCCATGAAACAGGGGGAACTCCTCATGTCAATAGCCGCAGCAGCGTAATCGGCTTAGGAAGCTGTTGAAATGCTCTGGTGCCCTCAGCTTTGCGTTGCCCTTCGCGTAATCAAAGGCTGTCATTCCTGCACGGTCCTTCGCCTTGACGTCCGCGCCAGCATTGAGGAGCATGGTGATCACCGCAGGGTTCTTGATCGGAGGTTAGTGTTGAGCTAGAAAGGATTGATCCTGTCAATCGTGAAAAGGTGAAAGTTATGAAACAGATGGGAATCGCTTTGTCAATTCTCCTTGCAGTGGGTTCGCTCGTGACAGTGCTCGGCTGCTCGAATCGTGCTCCTGACAACCTGGGAAACGAGTTGCAGTCCCTTGCCTCTGGACTAGTTGAGAGGGACAAGTCGGTCAAGAACTGTGTTCTATCAGTGACAAAGGGTGATGGTTCCTTCTCTTGGTCTGGAGCAGCAGGAGTCGCCCGCCAAGACGGTGCCGTACCGATGACCAAGGACACGCCCATCTACATCGCAAGCATAACGAAGCTCTATACCGCCACGGCCATCATGCGATTAAATGAAATGGGCGCACTTTCTTTAGATGATCCGATGGCGAAGTACCTTCCCGAAGAGATTATCCGAGGCATTCACGTCTACAAGGGGAGAGACTTTTCGCAGGAGATCACAATCAGGCAGTTGCTGTCGCACAGTTCGGGGATAGCAGACTATTACTCTGAGAAAGGAAAAGACGGGAAGAGTCTTTTTGACTCGTTTCTTGAAAATCCAGGTCGTTCATGGACCGTAGATCAGACCATAGAAAGGGCGCGCAGGGACTTGACGCCAAACTTCGCACCGGGCATGGGTACGTCCTATTCAGATACGAACTTCCAATTGTTAGGGAAGGTCATCGAGGCGATAACTGGCAAGCCTCTTGAAGTCGTCTATGAGACGTTCTTCTGCACTCCGCTGGGTCTTAAGCACACTTGGTTGGTGGGGCATTCGCAGGGTAAGATGGGTACTCCCGCTGACGTGTTCTACAAAGATATGAACATAGACATGGTCCGCTCAAACGGCTCTTACTGGGCTGACGGGGGCATCGTTTCTACCGCGCAGGAAATGATCGTTTTCCTGAAAGCCTTGAATGATGGGCGAATCATTCGGCGAGACTCGCTGAGTCTGATGCACGGCTGGCGCAAATGGCACTTTCCGCTCGATTACGGCTACGGAACCATGCGCTTCAGACTGCCCCGCGTCGTTAGCGCAATTATGAAGGTGGGTCCTCTGTGGGGTCATTCAGGTTCTACTGGCTCGTTCCTTTATTATTCGGAGGACTTGGACCTCTACATGGCGGGCACAATCGATCAAACGGAGTCCCAGTCCAAACCATTCCTGCTGCTGATGAGGGCGATAAGACTGATTCAATCAAAGCCGGCTCGTTCGTTGGGGTAGATGATCGCTCGGGCGTTCTCAGTTTTCGGGACACCGAACCTGCGTGGGCAAGACCGACAGGGATTTTTTCTCCCAGGAACATGCCAGACAAGCGTACGATGATGAACAGCGCATCATTCGCACGGGCGAGCCTCTGGTGAACGTGGAAGAAAGAGAAACGTGGCCGCGCCGTCCTGACACGTGGGTTTTGACGACCAAGATGCCCCTGCGTGACAAGGAGGGGAACATCATTGGGACCTTCGGGATATCACGGGATATCACTGATCGGAAACGGGCCGATGAGCGCATCCTGAGCCTCGCACAATTCCCCGATGAGAATCCTCACCCCGTCATGAGAGTCTCGCAGGATGGGTCGGTTATCTATTCAAACAAGGCGAGCGAGCCTCTGATTTCTTCCTGGGGGACAGGGGGCAACAAGAAGGTTCCATCAGAGTATTTGCGCGCGGTCACTCATGCGTGGGAATCGGGGAAAACGGAAGAGATCGAGGTTCGCGCGGCCTCGGCGACGTACGTTTTCACAGTTGTGCCGTTTACTCACGCGGGGTACATCAACCTCTATGGGAGAGACGTAACGGAAGAAAGGACTCTCGCAGAACGACTCACCCAAGCCCAGAAGATGGAGGCCATCGGTCAACTGACCCGGGGGGGTCGCGCACGATTTCAATAACGTTCTGCAGGCGATCACCGGCTATAGTGAGGTGCTGAAACGGGGACTGCCGGATGAGAAGCTGAAGTACGTGGAGGAGATTACGAAGGCAGCGAGCAGGGCAGCGGCGCTGACCGCACAACTTCTTGCATTCAGTCGCAAGCAGATTTTAAGACCCCGAGTAGTCAATACAAAAGAGCTTGTTCGCTCCATTCAAAAAATGCTTGAGAGGGTCATAGGGGAAGATATCGAGCTGCGAACCCTTATCGACCCCTTCACCGGTAACTTCATGGCAGACCCCGGGAAGATGGAACAGGTCCTGCTGAACCTGGCAGTGAATGCGCGGGATGCTATGCCTTCTGGTGGGAAGCTCATAATCGAGACAACAAATCGCACTTTTGACGAGGGATACGTACGACATCATCCCGGGTCGAAGACTGGCGAGTATGTTCGCATTGCCGTGAGCGATACGGGAATCGGGATGGACCAGGAAACTCTCTCACATGTCTATGAACCGTTTTTCACCACCAAGGGAATAGGCAAAGGGACGGGACTGGGAATGTCGACGGTGTATGGAATTGTCAAACAGAGCGATGGTTACATCAACTGTTATAGCGAAATGGGAAAGGGAACGACTTTCACGATCTATCTCCCAATGACCTCTGAGGAAGCCGACAAGCCCCCAGGACAAAGTGGCGGTGCAAACCGCTCCACGAGGAACAGAAACAATACTCCTTGTAGATGATGATTCATCGGTTCGAAGCGTCGCGTGGATTGCGCTGGAGGAAGCAGGCTATTTCGTCATCGAGGAGTCGGGGGCAGAGGAGGCCCTCTCGGAGGTCGTGGCGCGCAACATTACGGTCGCGCTCTTGGTGACAGATGTCGTGATGCCACGGATAAGCGGAAAGGAACTTGCACGCCGGCTTCAGCAGTCATGCCCGTGGCTGAGGGTGCTCTATATCTCGGGGTACACTGCGGATGTCATTTCGCATCATGGGATTCTTGACGCGGATGTGGACTACCTGCAGAAGCCATTCCATTCTTTTGAGTTCCTGACCAAGGTGCGTGAGATACTCGACAGGCCAAAATGATCCCTCGCATTCATGGACGCCAGTTGCTTTGGTCCCGGCGGGGAAAGGCGAGCCGCCGACCGCTGAAAGCTTTCCAGTGCTCGGCTCCATCGCGTACGCAGGCTTCATAGCTCTTTCAATGGCCCGTAAGAAGCGTGGAAAGCAATAAAGCTGTTCTGGCGGCTCACGCTATTTCAGGGTGCGAATATGTGCGCGCGGTCTCAGCAACGCGGGTAATCCCCTAGAACGACGAATCCCCCGTGTAGTGATCCAGCATCATCTTCGCGCGCTTGTCGTCGGGGTTCAGCTCCACCGCCTTGCGGAAGCTCTGGATGGCCTCGAAGTTCTTGTACAGCCCGGCGTATGCCTCGCCGATCAGGAAATGCGCTTCAGCGAAATCGGGGCTCATCTTGACGAGCTCCTCCAGGAGGGGGAGGGCTTTGGCATGCTCGTTGCGCTTCATGTAAAGCTGCGCGAGGAAGTAGTTGGCCAGCAGGGATTCCTCCGACTCGCGGCGGAGGATTGAAAAAGACTCCTGTGCTTTCTCGTCGTTGCCGAGGAAGTTGTTGATCAGGCCCATCCAGTAGTAGGACATCACGTGGGTGCCGCACTCCGCCTCCACGTTTTTCGTGAACGCGCGCAGCGCCTCGCTGAGCTTGCCCATGCGCACGTAGCAGACGCCAAGCTTGTACCAGGCCTGACACATCCCCGGGGCGATCTTCAATGCCCTTTCGTAGTGCTCCGCGGATTTTCCAAGTGTGCCATGAGAGTACAGGAGATTTCCCAGGAGGACGTGCAGGGAGGCATCATTCGGATTCTTTTCCAGAAGGTCGCCGAGAGCCTTCAGGGACTTTTCGCGGTCTCCCTCCATGTATGTCCGCATTCCCGAGATAAACTCCGACCCGGTATGAAAAGACTCCATGATCCGCCTCCTCGTGCGCCCGCTGTGTCCGTGGTGCGCGCAGACTACCATATGTTGCCGCGCTTTGAAAATCCTCTCTCGACCCAGCGCCTGGCCGCGGCACCTGGCGCGCTTGCCGTCCGGGAGCTAGAACCCCGTGGTCGTCAGGGTGCCGATGAACGAGAGCAGCGGCGAGGGGAACACGCCGAGGGCAACCACGATCAGGGTGAGCGCGGCGAGGGCCATCGCGGCGAAAAATGGTGCCCTCACCGAATTCGCGGAATGCAGCCGCGCGCCGGCGCCGGCGGCCGCGACCGCCGCGCCGGTCGGTCCGCCCGCATGCTCCGCGAAGCCGCGGAACATCGCGGAGACGATCTTCAGGTAGTAGAAGATCGAGATCGTCCCATTCACGGCCAGGATGACCGCGAGGATCCACAGCTCCGCCCCGGCGCCCGCCCGGAGGATGATGAACTTGCCGATGAAACCTGCCGTGAGCGGGAGGCCCGCCAGTGACAGCAGCATCGCGGTGAGGGCGGCCGCGAGCCACGGCCGGCGCGCCGCCAGGCCGCGGTACTCCTCCATGCTGTCCGCGTCCCGATCTGGACTGGAGAGCTCGGCAATCGCGGCGAACGCGCCGAGGGTCGTGGCAAAATAGGCGACGAGGTAGAACGCGATGGCGCGGAGGGCTTCAGTTCCGCCCGCGAGGAACGCCACGAGGATATAGCCGAGGTGGGCGATGGAAGAGTAGGCGAGGATGCGCTTGACGTTGCTCTCCCGCAGGGCGAGGATGTTCCCCGCGAACATGGACAGGCCGGCGATGGCGGCAAAGATCCAGGGGAAGGCCGCGGAAACGGCGCCCGCCCCTTCCCTCGCCAGGCCGTTCACTCCGCCCGTGCCGACCAGCGCCGGGGCGAATGCGCGTGCCAGCACGACCACCATGGCTCCCTTGGAGACAGTGGCGATAAAGCCCGTCACGGGCGCCGGTGCGCCGTCATAGACATCCGGCGTCCACAGGTGAAACGGCACGACGGCGAGCTTGAATCCGATTCCTACCAGTATCATGCCAAGACCCACGGGAGCGAGCAGGCTCTGTCCCGGGCCGCCCTCGGCCAGCCGCGCGAGGACCATGGTCCCCGTGTCCGCATAGAAGAGGGCCATGCCGAAGAGGAGGAACGCGGAGGAGGCGCCGGCGGTGACAAGATACTTGATAGCTGCTTCCGTGCCGATGCCGCTCTCACGCCGCCACCCGATAAGGGCGTAGAGGGAAACGCTCATCAGCTCGAGCCCGAGGAAGAAGGAGGCGAATGCGCTGGAGGCGGCAAGGATGCACGCTCCCAGCGCGGAAAGCAGGAAGAGGAAGAAGAAGTCGCCGCCCTCTTCGATGCGGCCGCGCAGCGCCGCCCAGGAACTGATGGCGGCGAAGAAGGTCCCACCCAGGATCAGCACGAGACCAAACAGCACGAAACGGTCGAACGAGAGAAGGCCGGACACCCCGAAGGGCACGTGCGCGGCGGCAAGGACGACGCACGTGATGGCGGCCGCAAGCCCTGCCAGCGTGATCACGAAGGAGACGACCAGCCTGCGCGTGAAGGCGGAGGCGAAGAGCACGATCAGGGAGCTGCCGGCAAGGATGGCCAGGGGGAGAATCCCGTAGAGATCCGCCGCGTTCATGCGCCGCCCCCGGCCGAAATCATGGCGAGCACGCCGCTCACCGAATGCTCGACCATGCTCAGGATGGGCGTCGGGAAAAGCCCGAAGAGCACAAGCAGCGCGATGGCGAGGAAAAGAGTTCCCGTTTCCCTCGCGGAAAGGTCAGGAAGGGTCCATGTCTCACGCGGCGCGCCGTGGAACGCGGTCTGGAAGAGCCGCAGCGCATACACCGTGGCGATGACAAGGCCGAAGCCGGCGATGACCGTGGCCGCGGGGCTCACCGGCCATGTCCCGACCAGGACGAGGAACTCGGAAACGAAATTCACGAGGCCCGGAAGCCCCACCAGGGCCATGGAGAGGACGAGCGCGGCCGCGCCCATGCGGGGGACCTGGGCCCAGAGACCTCCCATGCGATCCAGGTCCCGCGTATGGATCCTGTCCTGGAGGGCGCCGACAAGCATGAACAGCGCTCCCGTGCTGATCCCGTGGCTCACCATCTGCAGAACGGCGCCGGAGAGGGCCTGGGGGGTGAACGCATAGACGCCGAGGAGCACGAACCCGAGGTGGCTCACGCTCGTGTACGCCACAACGCGTTTCATGTCCTTCTGGCTGAACGCCATGAGGCCGCCATAGACGATCCCTGCTGCCGCAAGCCCGATGGCAACCGGAGCGAAGGCCCGGGAGGCGGCGGGAAAGAGCGGGACGGCAAAGCGGATCAGCCCGTATCCGCCGGTTTTCAGGAGAAGCCCGGCCAGGATCACGCTTCCGGCAGTCGGCGCCTCCGTGTGCGCATCCGGCAGCCACGTGTGAAGCGGGAAGGCGGGGAGCTTCACCGCGAATGCGGCGAAAAAGCCGAGCATCAGGAGCATGCCGACCACCGGGGAGACGGCGGTCCCCATGAGGTCCTGCAGGGCGAAGGTCCATGTTCCCGTTGCCAGGGCGTGGAGGACGGCCAGGGCGATGATGGCCACCAGCATCAGGAGGCCGCCGACCTGCGTGAAGAGGAAGAACTTCACCGCGGCTTTGTGCCTGTTCTCGTGTCCCCAGATGTCGATGAGGAAATACATCGGCACGAGCATGAGCTCCCAGAAAAAGACGAACAGGAACAGGTCTGTGGAAAGGAATACCCCGTTGATTCCGGCGAGGACCAGGGAAATATTGAAGTGGAAAAACGCCACCCTTTCGGTGATCCCCGTCCAGGAGGAGAGCACCGCCATGGCGCCCAGCAGCGCCGTGAGCCCGAGAAGCGTGAGGCTGAGCCCGTCCAGCCCGAGGGAGAACGAAATACCCAGCCCCTGTATCCACGGCACGTGAAGCTCGACAAGCCAGGGCGATCCTGCTCCCGGCACCGCCATGCCCGGGAGGCGTGCCGCTCCCGTGGCCCCCAGCCAGAGGACTGCCGCGAGGCACAGGTTGAAGAGGTTCGCCAGAAGGGCGAGCCACCGTGAAATGCCCGCCTGGCGGCGCCCGAGCACCCAGCCTGCGAGCCCGAACAGGAGGGGAACAAAGACGAACAGCGCGAGCAATATGTCAGCTCCGGCACGGGGTACCGCGCCTGCGGTTGCCGCCATCATAGCAGCACCACCGCGGCAACAATCAGCGCGGCGCCCGCCGCCAGGCCTGCCGCGAACCAGCGCACCCGTCCATTCTGCGTCAAGCGGAATGCCCGTGACAGGAGCATGAAAAGTCCTCCCACCCCGTCGGAGATCTGGTCCACCACGTCCTTCACGTTGATCCTCGCCAGCCACACGAATGGCCGTACGAACAGCCGGTCATACAGCCAGTCGAAGCCCCATCCTGCCTGGAGGAATCGCGCGATCAGACCGGTGGCCGGCTGAGCTGGGGCCGGTGCGCCGGCGACCGAGCGGCTTCGCCGGTAGACGAGCCAGGCGACGGGGATGCCCAGGAGAGAGGCCGCCTCGGAGACCACCTGGAGGATCCACTCTGTCCGGAGCGGCGTCTCGGTCATGGTCGCGGCCGGCAGCGCGGTGTTGAGAAAGCTCAGAAGATAAGGTGATCCGCCCAGATCGTGCGGAAGGCTCAGGAAGCCTCCGGCAAGACAGAGCACCGCCAGTATGGCAAGCGGGATTCCCATGACGGGCCCTGCCTGCATCCCGTCCCGGCCCGCGGCGTGACCGCCGCCCGCATGCGGGGTCCCGCCGCCCCCGTGCCCGGCTGCCGTGCGGGGAGCCCCCGCAAACACGATGAACACCAGCCGGAAGATGTAGACGGAAGTGACGAAGACACCCGCAAGCCCGAGCGCCCAGAACACCCTGCCGGTGCCTCCCGATTGCCATGCCAGCGCCAGGATCTGGTCCTTGCTGGAGAAGCCGGCCGTCGTAGGCGGAAGAGCCGCGAGGGTGAGTGCGGCAATGAGGAACATCCAGAACGTGAACGGCGATTTCCGCGCCATCCCGCCCATTGCGAAAATGTCATGCTCGTGGTTCACGGCGAGGATGACCACCCCGGCTCCGAGGAAGAGCAGCGACTTGAAGAATGCGTGCGTGACAAGGTGAAAGATCGCGCCGGACCAGGCCCCGATCCCGAGGGCGAGGAACATGTAGCCGAGCTGGCTCATGGTGGAGTAGGCGAGCACCCGCTTGATGTTTCGCTGGGTGAGCGCGCTCATCCCTGCCACCAGGACGCCCGCCGCGCCGATGACCCCCACCGCGAGCTGGACCGGGGGGGCGAGGGTGAACAGGACATTGTTTCGCGCGATCAGGTAGACGCCGGCCGTTACCATGGTGGCGGCATGGATGAGCGCGCTCACGGGCGAAGGTCCTGCCATCGCGTCAGGAAGCCATGTCTGCAAGGGGAGCTGCGCCGACTTGCCCACCGCGCCTCCCAGGAGCAGGGCGGCAACGGCGACGGCAAGCGTGGAACCCGCCTGCCAGTTCGAGGCCGCCTTCTGCGCGATCTCCCTGATGTCCAGTGTGCCGAGGGTGGTGGCGACAACGAACAGCCCGACGGCCAGGGAGACGTCGCCGATGCGCGTGACGATGAAAGCCTTGCGCGCGGAGCGCCCATTCTCGGGGTCTTTGTACCAGAAGCCGATCAGGAGAAAGCTGCAGAGGCCTACGCCCTCCCATCCGAGATACAGGAGGAGCAGGTTGCTGGCCATGACGAGTATCACCATGGATCCCACGAAAAGGTTCATGTAGGCGAAGAACCGGCTGTAGCCTTCCTCATCGGCCATGAATCGCGTGGAATACAGGTGGATGAGGAACCCCACGCCTGTAACGACCAGGATCATCACCACTGAGAGGGCATCGAGAGTGAAGGAGATGCTCGGCGAGAACCATCCTGCCGTGATCCACTGCCACAGAACGAACGTGAAGGAGCCGCCCGCAGGCGGGGAAACCATGAACAGAGCGCTCGCCGCGCCCGCGGCGGCAAACGAAAGACCGATGGATCCGGCGCCGACCGCTGCGGTCACGCCTTTCGGGAACCTGCCGCCGAAGATCGCCAGCACGAGGAACCCGGCAAGCGGGAGCGCAGGAATGCACCAGGTCCAGGTCAACATTTCAGATCCCCTCCCGGTCACTATTAGTGACATTTGTGCCGGCCTTCATCGCATCGGCATCAAGCGTCCTTGTCCGGCCGAAGTGCAGGAGGAGGAGCGCGAGCCCCACGGCCACCTCGGCGGCCGCCATGGAAAGAAGGAAGATGAACATCACCTGGCCGTCGGCCTGGCCCCAGCGCGCTCCGGCTACCACGAAGCCGAGGCCCGCCGCGTTGAGCATCACTTCCACGCACAGCAGGATGAACAGCAGGTTGCGGCGTACGATCACGCCGATCAGTCCGAGTGAGAACAGAACGCCGGCGAGCAGAAGGCCGTACTGAAAAGGCACTGAGGCCATTTACGTCCTTCTCCTTCCGAGATGAAAGGCCCCGACCAGCCCCGACAGGAGAAGGAATGCCGCAATCTCGGCGCCCAGGATGTAGGGACCGAAAAGGGCCATGCCGATCTGCTTCGGACCCACTTCGATCGCGGGCTGCGCGGCAAGAGCGCCCCGCGCGAGGACCCATCCCAGCTCGGCGAGGAGCACGACGCTGAGGACCGAGGGTCCGATCCAGGCCCTGCTCGGAACAGTGGTGCTTTCAGGACCGATGAGCATGATCACGAAAACGAACAGCACCATGATCGCACCCGCATAGACGATCACTTCGAGCGCAGCCACGAAGGCCGCGCCGAGGATGAACATGATCACGGCAGAGGCCAGGAGCGACACGACGAAGTACAACAGCGCGTGCACCGCACTGCGACGCGTGATCATCATGACCGTCGCGGCCAGCGCGACGATGCCGCCGAGCGCGAAGACGGCGTTCATGGCAGGAGGCTCCGCACGTCCACAGGCGGGCGCTCGTTCTCCGCCTCGCCCTTGCCCTTGCCGCTGATCTCCATGCCCGAGACCCTGTAGAAGTTGTACCCGGGGTACTTGCCGGTGCCCGAGATCAGCAGGTCCTCTTTCTCGTAGACCAGGTTGGTGCGCTCATATTCCGCCATCTCGTAGTCCGGGGTGAGCTGGATGGCGAAGGTGGGGCATGCCTCCTCGCACAGCCCGCAGTAGATGCAGCGCGAGAAGTTGATGCGGAAGAAATCGGGCTTGCGCCGTCCCTTCTCATCTATGCCCGCCTGCAGGGCGATGCAGGCAACCGGGCACACCGACGAGCAGAGGTGACACGCCACGCAGCGCTCTTCACCGTCGGGATCGCGCGTGAGCACGATGCGCCCGCGCCAGCGCGGCGGCAGCCGGCGCTTCTTCTCGGGATAGAGAACGGTCACCTTCCTGTTGAAGGCGTGGCGGAAAGTGACCCAGAGCGTCCTGAGGATGCTCAGCATTGCACGGACTCCTTATCTGCCGGCGGCGAGCACGATCCCGCCGGTGACCGCAAGATTCAACAGCGCGAGGGGAAGCATGAGCTTCCAACCGAATGAAAGGAGCTGGTCATAGCGCGGCCGGGGAAGCGCGGCCCGCACGAGGATGAACAACCCGAGGAAGGCGAGAGTCTTCAGCAGGAACCAGACAAGGGGAGGAAGCACGGGACCCTGCCATCCGCCGAAGAAGAGGGTGACGACCATCATGGAGATCAGCGTGATGCCGACATACTCCCCGATGTAGAACATGGCGAACTTGAATCCGGAATATTCCGTGTGGTAGCCCGCCACCAGCTCGCTCTCC
>JBEKTX010000005.1:0-28410 GCA_049515615.1 Spirochaetia bacterium | reverse complement strand
ACCTGCGCCGCTACCACACGGCCCTGCGCCAACAGGTGTCGAACACCGCGGGGATCGATCTCGGATGGCTGCGGTGGTTCATGCACGTGATATTCTCATTGTACCTGAGCTACGCGATCATCCTCGTCTTCGTGATCCATGGCGCGCCCTCGCTTCATGTCCGCGCATTTCTTTCCCTCGCTCTGAGCGCCTATGTCTGCGCCCTGGCCTACCGCGGGATCCTCCAGAGGGAGACGCCGCGCCTGGAGGCCATGAGCGACCCCCCGGCGCCTGAGGGAGCAAAATATCTGAGGGGCACAGTTCCGGCCGGTGAGGCATTGGAGCTTCAGCGAAGGCTGGAGCGCGCAATGGAATCGGAGAAGCTGTACCTGGACCCCGACCTGGACCTCTCGGGGCTGGCCGGCCGCGTGGGAGCCGCGCGGAACCAGCTTTCGTTCGTGATCAACCAGAACTTCGGAAAGAACTTCTACGACTACGTCAATGAATACCGAGTGCGCGAAGTGCTCCGCCTGATGGACGACGGATCGCGCATCAACGACAAGATGATCACCCTCGCCTTCGACGCGGGCTTCAATTCCAAACCCACCTTCAATGCCGTGTTCAAAAGAATCACCGGTCGCACGCCTTCCGACTACCGCCTGAAAAGCAAAAATCGGGTCTGAGCCTTCCCGTTCAGACGACCAGGGCACGTCTCCGCTATAGATTCCGACGCAGAATCGAATCTGGGAAAGGAGCGTGCGAATGGCAATCGTTGAGCTGTCTGGCGTGCAGAAGGTCTATCCCCTGGGGAAGACCGAGGTTCACGCGGTGCGGGGCGTGAGCTTTGCAATCGAGAAGGGTGATTTCATCTCCCTTGCCGGTCCGTCCGGCTCGGGCAAGACCACCATCCTGAACCTGATCGGCTGCATCGACCCCCCGAGCGGGGGAACGGTACGGATCAACGGCCTGGCGACGGAACGAATGAGTGACGCGGAGATCACCACCCTTCGCCACAAGACCCTGGGGTTCATCTTCCAGTCCTTCAACCTCATTCCCGTGCTCGACGTCTACGAGAACATCGAGTTCCCCCTGCTCCTCGGCAGGACGGAAATGGGACGGAAGGAAAAGATTGAATGGATCGATTTCCTCATCGGGGAGGTGGGGCTGGACGCGTGGAGGAACCACAGGCCGAACGAGCTCTCCGGCGGTCAGCGCCAGCGGGTGGCCATTGCCCGGGCGCTGGTCACGCGGCCGCAGATCGTGCTCGCCGATGAGCCCACGGCCAACCTCGATTCGGCCACGGGAGAAGGGATCATCGCGCTGATGAAGAAGATCAACAGGGAAAGGGATACGACCTTCGTGTTCTCCACCCACGACAGCACGATCGTCGAGATCGCGGATCACGTCATCCGACTGCAGGACGGGATGGTCGTCTCCGATCAACGCAGGGGGAAAGAACATGCGGGTGCTCGTTAGACTGGCCCTGCGCAACCTCGTTGCCCACAAGACGAAGAGCTTGATCGTGGGCTCCATCATCGCCTTCGGCGTCATCGTCCTGGTGGCCGGCGTCTCCTTCATGCAAACCGCCTCCCTCGGGCTTCGGCGCTCCTTCATTGAGAGCTTCACGGGGGACGTGATCATCAGCGGAAAGGCAGCCGCGCCGGTCTCCCTGTTCGGCGTGCAGTCCATGGGGGGGACCGAGACGACCCCCGAGATGCCGCGCTTCCAGGACGTGATGGCCCACGTGCGCGCCCAACCCGGCGTGAAGGGAGTCACTTCCCAGATCACGGGCGCCAACCAGATCAACATCGAAGGAAACGATTCGGCGAACGTCGACTCGCTCGTATTTCTGTTCGGTATCGAGCCTGAGAGCTACCAGGCAATGTTCGACTCCGTCGATCTCATGTCAGGACGGTTCCTTCTCCCGGGGGAGCAGGGGATCCTGCTCTCCGCTCAACAGATAGAGTCATTGGACAGGGAGCTGAAGACGCGCCTCACCGTGGGCAGCACGGTCATCATCCAGAACTTCGGGACGGCCATCCGCGCGGTCACGGTCCGCGGGATCTATACGTACAAACGCAGCAGCGCCGCTCTCAGCATGATCTGCTATATCGATGCGGCCAGCCTCCGGGCCCTGGAGGGAATGTCGCCATCTTCCTGGCACTACGTCATCGTGACGCTGAAGAACCCGGCCGATGCGCCCCGATTCATCGCGGAAACCAACAAGTGGCTTTCCGCCAATGGCATCGAGGCCGCGGCCGGCGGATGGCAGCGGGCGGCAGGCCCGTTTGCCACCATTCCGAGCCTGATCCGGATCCTCCTTGTCGCCGCGATCCTGGTCGTATCCGTTGTGGCCATGATCATCATCATGAACACCCTGGTGGCGAGCGTCATCGAGCGGACCTCGGAGATCGGCACAATGCGGGCGCTGGGAGCGAAAAAGGGGTTTGTCTGGCGGATGTTCTTCATTGAAACCCTCACGATCTCGATCCTCTTCGGGCTCATCGGGACGGGGATCGGGGCAGCCCTGGTTGCGGCACTGAACGCGCTGGGCATCCCCGCATCGAACACGCTCCTGCAGCTTCTCGTCGGTGGCCCGGTTCTCAGGCCGGTGGTATCGGTCTCCGCGCTCGGCGCGTCGGTCATCGTGTTCTTCACAATCGGGGTCATCGCCCATCTCTACCCGGTAGCCGTGGCGCTTCGGATCCCGCCTATCCGGGCAATCCGGACCGGCCAGAACGAATAGGAGAGCAGTCATGCACACTATCCGCATTGCATTCAGGAACCTGAACCGGCAGAAGAAGCGCAGCTTCCTCCTGGGAGGAGCCATTGCCTTCGGCCTGCTGATCGTCACGCTCGTCAACGGCGCCGCGGGAGGCTTCCAGCGGAACATCTCGGACAATTTCTCCCATCTCTTCGGCGGCCAGGTATTCATCCAGGGGCTGGAGCGGACGCCTTCCGGAAAGCGCGTGAGCGTGATCCATGACGATGCCGTCCTCCTTGCCTCGATCAAGGAATCGAATGTCCCGGTAGAAAGGCTCACGAGGAGCTCAGGTTTCCTCGGGACTCTCATGTGCGGGGACAAGAAGGCCGTGCAGCAGGTCGTCGGCCTGGAGTGGTCAGGTGACAACCTGGTCCGGGAAAGGCTGGCGCTCCTGCAGGGCAGCTTCAGCGCAATGAGCAACCCGACGGGGATCATCCTCAGCAGGAAGATCGCTGACAAGCTGGGCGCCCGGCTCGGGGACACTGTCACGATCCAGCTGAGGACCGTGACCGACCAGGTGAACGTCGGGGACTTCCAGGTTGCGGCGATCAGCCACGATCCGGGGCTCTCTGATTCACTTGCCGCTTACGCGGGTCTCCCGTACGTGAACTCGCTCATCAACATCGGGGCAGGCGAATACCAGACGCTCGGCATCCTCCTTGGACACCGGGACACGACGGACGTCGACTCGGGCCGCATCTATCACGCGCTCTCCGTCCGGGTGCCCGTGCTGGACCGCACGTCTGGGAAGCAGGATGCGGACCCCATGCGGGCGATGCTCAAGCAGCACGAGCAGAACCCTGCGGCGGCGATGTTCCAGTCCCTCATCAAGCAGGCGGGCGACACCCCCTGGGAAGGGATGCGCTACCGGCTGTACACGATCAACGACATCCTGGGCCAGGCACAGCTCCCCCAGATGGCGGGCGCCCTCAATGGCCTGGCGTTCATCGTCCTCCTGGTGCTTTTCGTGATCATCGTCGTGGGCATCACCAACACGTTCCGCATGGTCATCGTCGAGCGCACCCGGGAAATCGGAACGATGCGCGCCCTCGGGATGAAGCGGCGCAGCGTGCGGAACCTTTTCCTGCTGGAGGCCCTCCTGCTCTTCCTTGGAGGAGCGGTCGCCGGTCTCGGCGGGGCTGCCCTCATCATGGACGTCCTGCGCCTTTTCAATTTCGGCTCCGGCACGTTTGCCATGATTCTCCAGGGCGGGCGCCTGAGCTTCAGTCTCCCGGCGGCGCAGACAATCGCCCAACTGCTGTTGGTGGGGCTGCTGACGGTCCTCGCGGCGCTCTATCCCGCGCGCAGGGCAGCACGGCTTTCACCGGCTAGGGCCCTTGCCGCCATAACCTGACCATCCCCTGAAAGGAAAACTCATGAACGTTTCGTTGCGCAGTCTGTTCCGGCTTCTCATCCTGGCGCTCTGCCTTGTCGGGACGGCAGCCTGGGCCGATCCCGACCTCATCGGGATCCTCAAGAGGATCGATGCCGTCACCAACTTCTCAACCGACTTCACCGGGGTCTACTCGGCCGTCATGGAAAGGACAGGAGAGAGTCCCCTCAACGTGCAGGCGCAGATGTTTCGGCGTGACACTGAGGGCAAGTTCGTGATCCTGATATCCGCCCCCCCGGCCCAGAAAGGCCAGGGATACCTGGAGATCGACAACAACCTCTGGTTCTACGACCCGCAGAGCCGCCTGTTCACCCATTCCTCTCTCAAGGAGAACTGGCAGAGCTCGGACGCGATGAACAGCGATTTCTACCGCACCAACTATGCGCGGGACTATTCCGTGGAGAGCTGGAAGGAGGGAGTTCTCGGCGCGTACGCGGTCTACATCCTGGACCTGAAGGGGACGAACGAGGAAGTCACGTATCCGTGGAAACGAATATGGGTGCGAAAAGACATCGGCCTCATACTCAAGTCGGAGGACTACAGCCTTTCGCGGCGGCTCATGCGCAGTGCCTACTGCCCGGCGTATGCCGCGCTGGGCAGCCAGTACATCGCCACCCGGATGCTCTTCGTCGATGAGCTGAACAAGGGAAACAGGACGCAGATGACTCTCTCCGAACCCTCGGTCCGGCCGCTGACCAGCGCCACGTTCACCAAGGCGTGGATCGAAAGCGTGAGCAGGTAGACATGAAAGACTTTGCATTCATCCTCCTGTCAGCGGCGCTGGCCCTGCCTTCTGCCCTGGGCGCGCAGTCGGGCATACCTGACAACCCGGATTCGCTCTTCGAATCCGGCGGTGAAAACCCGCAGCCGGCCGCACCCACCCCTCCGTTCCAGGCAAAAGGCGTCGAGGTCGGAGGCACACTTTTTTCAGACTACACAGGTTTCCTGAACTGGACCGGCGCGTACCCCGACCTCGGGAATCCCGCGGCAGGAGCTTCGAGCCTCTTCGTTCCGGATCTGGAGGCCGACCTCTATCTCGATGCCCGGCCCTTCGACAACCTTCGCGTCTTTGCCAAAATCAAGGCGGCCTACCCGTTCAGCACTACGGCGGCTGCGGCGGGGCTGCAAAGCCCTTTCGTCCCGAACCTCCCAGGGGTTTCGGTTTTCGAGGTGTATGCAGATCTCAATTTCAATGACAGCCTCTATTTCCGCGCAGGCCAGCAGGTGGTGAACTGGGGTGTGGGATATTTCTTCAGCCCCGCGGACATCATCAGCCTCACACCGATCAATCCCCTTCAGCCAACCCTCGAGCGGGCCGGTCCTCTTGCCCTGAAGGTCAACGCGCCATTCGCGGAGGTCGACAATCTCTATCTCTATGTCATCGCCAACCAGGCCTTTGCACAGATCGGCAGCTTCCGCCTGGACGAGCTTGCGGTTGCGCCGAAGGTGGAGGTGCTCCTCGGAGGCTGGGAGGTCGGCCTGGGCGGCTATTACCAGCAGAACCAGAGGCCAAAGGCGATGATGACAGCAACCGGCTCGCTCTTCGGTCAGCTCGGGCTTCTTGCCGAGGGGGTTCTTCGCCGCGGCATGGACACCGTCGTCGTGCAGGAATCGACGAGCGCGCCCGGCACATTCCTCTCCTCCATCGACACGGCAACTCCCACGTTCAGCGGGACCATAGGCGTGCGCTACCTCCAGGCCGACTGGCACATCTCGTTCATCGCTCAGTATTGTTACAACGGCCAGGGTTACGCGGACTCCGCCGGAGAGCGTGCCGCGAAAGCCGCCTATACGCTCCAGGCGCAAGGCACGCCTCCGCTGGGCCCGCAGCTCTCACAGTCCGACGCGTTTCAACCGGGAAGACATTACCTTGCAGGGCAGATCAGCTGGACGGACATCCTGAGCTCGAGGGTCGATCTGGCGGTGTTCTACGAGGGCAACCTGAGCGACGGCTCAGGCGTGACAAGCCCGAGCATTTCCTTCACGCCGTTTCGCAACTTCATGCTGACCTTTGCGCCCTGGATCAGCTATGGGGCGGACAATACGGAGTTCGTGTCGATGTTCGGGCGCTTCTCGCTGTCGCTGAAGCTCACGATGGGCGCGGGCAGCTTTTAGGGCACGCCGTGCGTGGTCGCTTCAGCCCGTGGTCTCGATCTTTTTCTTTCCGCCGTAGAAGTCCCACCACGGCTTGGCGCCCTTGGCCAGGACCTTGTTCAGCGCTTCGATGTTCTTCACCCCCCGGTCCTCCAGCCACTCAACCAGGGCATCGTAGCCCTTGCTGGCATATACGGGGATGCCGTCCTGCCACGTGGCCCGACCGCAGAGGACGCCGGAGAACGGGGTGGCGGCTTCAGCGGCAAGCTCGAGGGTCTCGCGGAAAACTTCGTCGGTGACTCCGGCGCTGAGATAAATGAACGGCTTTCGGGCGACGCTCGCCGCGTCCTTGAAGTGCTGCATCGCCTCCTTGCGGGAGTAGGCTGCCTGCCCGGCAAAAGCCTTGGTTCCTTCCACGAACGCGAGGTTCACTGGCACTTCCACCTTGAGAATGTCCACCCCGTATCGCGCAAGCGAAAACTCTTCCATATACGCCTTCACGTGGTGGGGCTTCACTTTCGCGAACTCCAGGCTCTTCGCATCTCCCACGGCATCGTCATACGCGATGATCTCGAGAAAGAACGGAACATCGGAAGCCGCGCACTCTCCGCCGATGCGCTCGATGAAAGCCTTCTTGATGACGTTGACCTTCTCAGGGTGCGAGGGGTTGTAGTAGAGGAGGATCTTGATGGCGCTGGCTCCGACTTCCACCAGCCGGCGCACACTCCACTCCGGCAGGAGGTCGGGCAGGCGGCTGTCGTCCTTCGTGTCGTAGCCGGTCTTCTCATAGGCCAGCAGCACACCCGTTCCCTTTGCACGGAGCTTCACCGCCGGCAGCCCGAACTCGGGGTCCAGAAGGATGGCACTTGCGTGTTTCGTGAGCACACCGGTGACAGCCTTCTTGAAGCTCACCAGATCCTCCGGGGTCGACGGTGCTCCCCTGGCCTTTGCGATTGCCTTCTCCAGCGATCCTCGCTGGTCCATTGCCGCCGCGGCGATCACTCCTGCGTCGTTGGCGCACGAGTTTATGCCCGCAACCTTACCTTTTCCAATTTTTACACTCATATGAAAAGTTACCCATGGGCTTCCGCGCAGTCAATTCAATCCCGCGCGCCATATCCCCGACGAACCACGTCGCGCCAACCCGCGGTAACGTACGTTACCGCGCTTTCGCGTGCTTTGCCCCGCCAACGGGCGCCCGCCCGGCTGCAGTGCCGCAAGCAGAGAATCTAGTGCGGCCGTCTTTCCGGGTATGGCCGCGCAACTCGATGACTTCGGCCATCCCACGGTTCTGCCCACGGTGAGCACAAATGAGCTTCGCGACAACCTCGCGCAGGCGATCAATCGTGCTGCCTACGGAAGAGAGCCGGTGCTGGTCACGCGCCGAGGCAGAAAGATCGCTGCGATCATATCGATCGTCGACCTGGAGTTCCTGGAGACCATGAAGCAACGAAGGGACGAAGCGATGACAGAAAGGCTGCCGGCGGATCAATCGGGGATCGGCGCAGTGATGGCGCGCCGCCTGTATAGGGAGCTCTTCTTTGGTTGAGCCGCCGAATTCCTGCCTGTGTCTTGCGCATGCAATCCAGCGCCGCTACTATGGCCGCACATGCCCGACCTCGAGCAGGACACCACGCTCCGGCTCCCGCGCGTTACCGTTCTGAAGGCTTCCGCGGGCTCCGGAAAGACTTTCCGGCTCACCCAGCGATACGTACAGTTCCTCCTCTCGGACAGAATTCCCAAGAACGAGCTTCGAAACCTCATGGCCATCACCTTCTCCAACAACGCCTCGACAGAAATGAGGAGGAAGGTGCTGGAGTGGCTGAAGCTCCTCTGCCTGAAGGATCCCGAGAGGCTGCGGGAGATGACCGAGGTCACCTCGGGCGGCGCGGAACGGCTTTCCAGAAGAGCCGGAGAGCTCATAGAGAACATCCTCTCCCGGTTTTCCGAGTTCCAGGTCAGGACAATTGACAGCTTCATGTCCTCCGTGTTTCGCGCCTCCGCAATAGACTTCGGATTCGGTCCGGATTTCGAGGTCGTCCTTGACGCCCAGCCCCTGGTGGACTACGCGTGGAACCTTTTCCTGCGCGAGGCAGAGGCGGGCAGCGGCAATGCGAAGCTGCTCGACCAGACCATCGAGTCGATCCTCGACTTCAAAGCATCCAGCGGCAGCTATCCCTGGGATCCATCGACGCCGCTTCTGGCGGAGATCAGGAAAGTGGAGGAGAAGCTCTCCAACATGGACGAAACGCCCATCGTGGAGGATCCGGGCCCGGTCATGCGGAGGCTCGAGCACAGGATCGCGGACGCATTCGAGACGCTCCAAGGCATGGTTGAGCGCTCCGGGCTGGACCTGCACGGCAATTCGACGTTCCAGGGCAAGCTCGCCCAGGTTCAGGCCGGGCGCTTCAGCGACCTTCTCACCGGATCCATGAGAAACGGCCCGGTGAAGAAGCCGTCAAGAAGCGATGCCGCCGGCACTGAGATGTACGCACGGATCGAATCGGCCTGGCATGAGGCGGGCGCCGCCGTGGACGCGTACGCCGGGGCGTGGGCCCGTGCATTCTACATGCCCTTTCTCCGTCTGCATGGAGAGCTGTCCGCATCGCTTGAAAAGGTGAAGCGCGGCCAGGGGAAGATTTTCATCGGCGACATAGGCCGGCGCCTCGGTGACTACCTCAAAGACGACATGGTTCCCGACGTGTATTTCCGGATCGGGGAGCGGATCTGGCACTACCTCGTGGACGAGTTCCAGGACACATCGCCCCTGCAGTGGAGGACGCTGTTCCCGCTCGTGGAAAACTCGCTCGCCATGGACGGAAGCCTCTTCGTGGTCGGAGACACCAAGCAGGCCATCTACGGCTTCCGCCAGGCTGACTACACGATCATGCGGGCGCTGGAAGCGGCAAGCCCGTTCGCCTCGGCGCCGCGCGACGTGCACGAGCTCTCGACGAACTGGCGGAGCAGGCCGCGCGTGGTCGGCCTTGCGGAAGAGGTTTTCCGGACAAGGGCCGCGTCTGACCCGAAGTACCGTGAGGCCGCGCGGCGAAGCGGGCTGGACGACTGGCACCAGGCGGCGAGGGAGGCCGGCGGTCCGGGGTACGTCGAGGTGGAAATCCTGCAGCGTGACGACGAGAACCCGCCCGAGCGTGAAAAGCTTCAAGCGGTCATGAAGGACCTGCAAGCGCGCGGCTACGGCTGGGGAGATATCGCCCTGCTTGCGCCGAAAAACGCCGATGTCGTGCGCGCCACCGCATGGCTGAACGACATCAGCGTGCCCTTCATCTCTTTCAGCTCGCTGGACGTGAGGACCCGCACCGTGGCAGGAGAGATGCTTGCGCTCCTCTCCTTCCTGGATTCGCCGCCCGACGACCTGGCGTTTGCCACATTCATCCTGGGAAAAATCTTCGCGCGCACTCTGCAGGCCTTCAAGGATGGGCCGGATGCGGAAGCCGTGCGAAATCTTCTCTATACAAATCGCAACCAGCGGCCTCTGTACAAGGCTTTCCAGCGCGCGTTCCCCGGCGTGTGGAAGGCGTGCTTTGCCGGGCTCTTCCGTTCCGCGGGGTACTTGCCGCTGTACGATCTTGTGAGCGAGGCCTGCGTTCGCTTCGACGTATTCTCCCTCGTCGGTGACGAGGAGGCAACGCTTGCCAAGCTGTTGGAGGCAGTCAAGGAGTTCGAAGGCTCGGGCGCGAACAGCCTGCGGGAGTTCCTCGAAACCGCGGAAGAAGCAGGCACGGACAGCGCGGCAAAGTGGGCGATCAGCGTCCCGCGCAGCGCGCCGTCCGTGAATGCCATGACCATCCACAAGGCGAAGGGCCTGGGTTTTCCAGTCGTGGTCGTCCTGCTCTACGGGGAGTCCAGTCACCGCTTCGAGTATTCGGTTTTGAGGGATGGCGACAAGGACAGACTCGTCAAGATTACCCAGGACCTTGCGCGGCGCGATCCTGTTCTGCGCGAGCTGTACGACCAGGAGACGATGAAGGCGGACGTGGACCGGCTGAACCGGCTGTACGTTGCGCTCACGCGGGCGGAGCGCGAGATGTACGTCATTGGCGTGAAGGGCCAGAGAGACACGTATCCATTCGACCTTCTTCCGGCCCAGACCTTCGCGCCATCCCGTGAGAAGGGCAGACCCGAGGCGGCAGCCGGCTCCCGCGAGCGCGCCGCGGATCTTTCTCACGAGGCAAAGCCCGTACCCGTGACGTTCGGCGGCGGCCGCCTGGGCCGTGAAGAGCGCCGTCGCGGAGAGCTTGCCCACCGGATGCTCGAGCTCACGCTTCAGGCGGGCCCGGACCTTTCGGCGCAACTGGCCTCCGCGGGTGAGCGCGCGGCCCGGGAAGCACGGAGCGACTTCACGGAGGCACGAGCGCTGGTCCCGAGTCTCGTCCGCCTGCTTGGGGTCCCGGATATCGCCGACTGCTTTACGCCGAAGGCCGGGAGAACGATCCTCACTGAGCAGGAGCTGTGCGATTCAGAGGGCAGGCTCTCGCGTATGGACAGGATTGTCGTCGATGCGGGGCGCGTCACCGTGATCGATTTCAAGACCGGCGCGGAAGATCCTGCTGCTCATGAGGCGCAGGTGAGAGACTACATGCGGATCCTCTCCGAGGTGTACCCGGCCAGGACGGTCGAAGCGCTCCTCGCCTACGTGGACCTCGGGACCGCGAGGAGGATCTCGTGAGCCTGACGCTCCTTCCCGCCGGGGCAAGCCTCGTAGAAGAAGTCGCCCGACGGATCGAGGAAGCCGGGGACGTCGCCAAGGCCCTTGTGATCTTCCCCGGCAAGCGTCCCGCACACTTCCTTCGCCGGCGGCTCGCGGATAAGAAAGGGTCCGGCTTCGTCCCCCCCAGGATCCTTTCGATGGACGAGCTGGTGGACGGCATCTTCGAGGAGCGCGATGCGCGCCAGGGCAGGGTCCGTCCGAAGGCGGAACCGATGGACGCCGTGGCGATCCTCTATGACATCCAGGTTGCGACACAAGATCCCGTGGGCGGTTCGGCCTTCATGAGCCTCGACAGTTTTTTTCCTCTCGGGTTGAAGATCCAGGGAGACCTCGAAGAGCTGCTGATCGAAAAGGCGAAGCCGGAGGACGTGGCCGGCGTCCAGCCCCTGGTGGAAGAGGAAGTGCCTGCCCGGGCGCGCCAGCGCCTGCGGACGCTCTCCCATTTCTACGAGGAGTTCTATCGCGCCCTGGACGGCCGTGATCTCTCCACCCGCTCGTCGCGTTACGTCGAGGTCTCAGAAGCGCTGCAGCCGGGCGAGATACCGATGGTCGGCCCATTTGCGGAGCGTGGTGCGGAAGGCCCCGTCATTTTTGCCGGCTTCTTCACGCTCACGAGGGCCGAGAAAGAGATTTTCCAGGCAGTGTCGAAGTGGCCGTCGGTTCAGCAGATCTTCCAGGATGGCCCGGGCATGCGAAAGAGAATGGAAGGCTTCGCTGTTTCGGTGCCCTCCTCTGCGCCGCCTCCGGCTCCCCTCCCCCGGCCGCAGACTCTATTCTCCAGCAGCCCGGACACCCATGGGCAGGTCTTTGCTGTGAACGCCGCCCTTGCAAGAGCAGACGCAAACACGCTCATCGTGCTCCCATCCCCTGAGACTCTTTTCCCGCTCCTGCGGCACTGCCTCAGCCGATTCGATTCCGAGAGCTACAACATCTCTCTCCCCTACCCGCTCCAACGCGCGCCGTTGTACGGATTCTTCAACAATCTCATGGAAGTTGTCGGCTCCATGGACGGGCACCGGGTGTACATCCCTGCTTATGTCTCGTTTGTCCTGCATCCCTACGTGAAGAACATCAGGCTTGGCGCATCGGCGGAGGCCACCCGCGTGCTGTTCCACGCGCTGGAAGAGCGCCTGGAGAAAACCCGCACCCGCAGGTTCATGACGCTGGAGGAGATCGAAGGGGATGCCGCGCTCTTTGAAGACGCGGCAGAGAGAGTCGCGGAGGACGGGCGCGGCCCTGAGGCCGGCGCGCTTCACGCCCATCTCATTGACATCCATGCTCGCACAATCGGGAGCTTTCGGTCCTTCAGCTCTGTGCGGGATTTCGCCGAGCGATGCATCAGCCTCATCTCCTGGGTGCAGGACCAGAGCACCGCCCGGGACCACCCCTATTTCACTCCATTCTCCGAGTCATTCGTGCAGTCCCTGGACGCCATCTCCCGCTCCCTGATGGCGGAGAAAACCTTCACGGACACGCGGAGCTACTTCACCCTGCTTCGAAACTACCTCCAGGCCCAGTACCTGAACTTCCCGGGCACTCCCCTGCACGGCATGCAGGTCCTCGGCGGCCTTGAAACCAGATCCCTGCAGTTCGAGCGAGTCTTCATCCTGGATGCGAACGAAGGCGTCTTTCCCGAGGCCCGTACGGAGAACACCCTCCTTCCCTTCCCTGTCCGTCAGGCCCTTGGCCTCTCCACCTACCGCGACCAGGAGGACATAGCCGCCTACCATTTTGAGCTTCTCGCCGCGGGGGCTCGTGAAATGCACCTGTTGTACGTGGAGGGCGCCGACAAGGAAAGGTCGAGGTTCGTCGAGCGCCTGCTCTGGGAACGCCAGAAAGAAGAAGGGCTACGCGATGAGCGCAGCCTCATCCAATCCATCAGCTACAATGTGAACCTCACCAGCGCGCCGCCCGCGCCGATCCCGAAAACCCCCGAGATTTCCGCCTGGCTTGCGACCATGGATCACTCCGCAACCTCACTTGATGCGTACCTTCAGTGCCCATTAAAGTTTTACTACCGCTTCGTCCTCCGCCTCTCGCCGCGTGAAGACCTCTCCGGTGAAATCGAGGCCGTTGAGATCGGGACGTTCGTCCATGCCGTTCTCTCCCGCTATTTCGAGGGCCGCAAGGGGCGACCCCTGACCGAGGAAGACGCTGACCCCGATGCCATGACCACCGCGGTCGACGAGCTTTTCGCGCAGCATTTCGGCTCCGCGGAGGCGGGAGCCAACAGGCTGCTGCGGAACCAGGCGAATCGCCACCTGCGTGACTTTCTTACTGGATATCTCCGCCCGCTTGTCGGCTCCCACCGGATAGAAATCAAGTCCCTCGAGCATGAATCAAAGACGAAGTGGAAGGGCTTTTCTCTGCGCGGCAGGCTGGATGTCGTGGAGGAACGGGACGGTGCACCTTTTCTCATCGACTACAAGAAATCGGCCGACAAGTCTCAATACAGGATGCACCTGGACAAGCTCCTGCTGGAAGAGCGGGAGACATGGAATCGGGCCATCCCGACTCTTCAACTTCCCTTCTATGTAATCCTTCACTCCGCGGAAACCGGCCGGACCCCTGCCGACATCCATGCCATGTTCCTGCTCCTTGGGCGAACACTGATGGATTCCAGCATCGAGCTGCCGCTCTTCGAGGAAGCGGCGGCTGTCCACGAATCATGGCCCGTGCTGGAGAAGGTGATGATTGATCTCCTGCAAGAGATTGTCTCAGCCGACGTGTCGTTCGCTCCAGCTCAAGACCTTCGCGCGGTCTGCCCCCGCTGCGACTTCACCGCCATCTGCGGCACAGGCTGGTTGAAAAAAGGCTAGACTGCCGCCTGGCCTCGCGGAATGGCCGGCAGGAACAGCGCCGTCACAAAAATCCATTGTATGAAACCGCCGATCGTCAGGCGCTCCATGAGCCCGGCCAGCAGCGCATGCCGGGCGCGTCCAACGTTCCTCCGTATGAACGGCTTGGACGTGGCCTTCAGATCGTGCTATTCTGACACTATTACAGATGAAGCATAAAATCATTCCTCTAGAGACCGTAAACGCACTGGTGACTGAACCATCAACCGCCTTTGGGATTGAAACGCGTCCCGAGGTGGCAATTCTATGCCTAAAAACTCGGTCTGGGGATTGGAGTATGGAGCTGGATGCTGTTGTTTCCGGCTGCATTGTTCTGGGATTCAAAAGGATTATCCTTGATTTACGAGACGCTGATATTTCCTCCTCATTTCAAGTAGCTTGTATTGTCTCGGCCTGGCATTTGCTAATAGACGTGGGAGGAACGCTCCTTCTCTGTGGACTCTCAGAGAATGCACACAAAAAACTCCAGGATCTGTCGGAATCGAAGCTTTTCAATATAGTTGAAGACATGGATGAAGGTATTGATTGGCTGAATTCCGCATTTGGAAAAGAATTGAAAAAGAGCTTCCCAAGACAGGCAAAATGTACTGAGTGTGGTAAAGAGGGCAGAGTTTTCAAGCGCGGAGATCATGTTTGTGATGGATGCGGGATGACCTACCTCGTTACTGAACGAGGAGAGCTGCTTTTCTAGCGCCGCGATACATCCAACAAATGGAAGTGGAGGGGGAGTTCAATAGAGGCTTTGATGTCCCAAAGAAAGGCGAGAGTTCCGGTCAGATTGGATGCAGAAGGGATTGCAGAGCTTCCACATGCTAATCTTGTCGCCATACTTCGTGCTGCCGATCAGCTCATAATGTCAGGCGGAAGAACCCTGCTCTCCCGCATCCTGAAGGGCTCGCGCGAACGAAAAGTTCTTGAACTTAAATTGGACTCCTCTCCAAGCTATGGGCTTTATCGTGAAATGAGTTACGAGGACATCCTGAAACGAATAGATTGGGTCATCCAAAAAGGCTACCTGGCAATAGAGTATTCGGGCCGGCTTCCCCTACTCGTATTCACTCCTGCTGGGTGGGAGATTGAACGCGATACCTACTCTACTGAACTACTTCAGATTCTGAAGGGAATATCGGAGGGGCCGATTTATCAATCAAATGTACTATTTCTCAAGGGTAAGAACCGCTCCCTTATTTTGATGCTCCTTGATAAGATTGAGGCAAGTAAGGACGCGTTGTATATTCCCGTTCTGGAACAGTGGAAACAGATCGACTACAAGAAGGTCCGGCAGCGGATAGAAGAAGTGATTCAATCGCTTCTAGCTCGGACAGGGAATCAGAAGTAAATCAATGAGCCCGACGCTTGGTAGATCCGGACGCAAGATGTATATGGACTCCTTTAGCAAAAGGGGTGCCGCCTTTCGAAAAGTCCCCTGGGCAAATGACTGCGCAAAGCTTAGACTTGACCTACATGCCGTTTCTTGAAATAGTTGAAGCAAATTGCGAAATCGCCCCGTAGCTAGAAGCATGGATGACTCGGCTCCAGCGAAAACCGCCACACTTGAGGCCTATCTGCCCAAGTCTTACGCCTCCATTCAAGACCTCGATACAAGCATCCCTACACTAGCGAAAGATGCAAAGGCGATCACTGCCATAGAGGATGCCGTCAGGAGAATTCCTACCCACCATAAGCTACTTCTTTGTGACGCTCGAGATCCTCTTCAAATCGCGCCGGAATCGGTGCATCTCGTTGTCACATCCCCTCCTTACTGGACTTTGAAACGGTATAGAGAGACCCAAGGCCAATTGGGGCATGTTGCCGATTATGACGACTTTCTTGATTCCCTAGATAAGGTGTGGCAGTGGATTCTTAAAGCACTTGTTCCGGGAGGCCGACTCATCTGCGTAGTCGGAGACGTTTGCCTTTCCAGGAGAAACAACAACGGTGAACATACCTGCGTGCCACTGCACTCGTCTATCCAAGAAAGGTGCCGAAAGCTTGGCTATTCCAATCTTGCTCCAATCATCTGGCATAAGATCGCAAATGCGACCTATGAAGTAGAAGGAAATTCCCGCTTCTTGGGAAAACCTTACGAACCAAACGGTGTTATTAAGAACGACATCGAGTATATCTTGATGCTCCGCAAACCAGGCGGCTATCGGAAACCTTCAAAGCCCGCACGATTCTTAAGCATCATCGCAGATCCAAACCACAAGAAATGGTTCCAACAGATTTGGCATGATATAGGTGGCGAATCAACCAAGCAACATCCAGCTCCATTTCCTCTCTCCTTGGCTTCGCGTCTCGTTCGCATGTTCAGCTTTGTCGGTGACACGGTCCTGGATCCATTCATGGGAACCGCCACGACTAATCTGGCGGCCGCACAATGGGGACGCAACAGTATCGGAATAGAGATCGATCCACACTATTTCTCCCTCGCGAAAGACAGACTTTCCGCTCAAGCCACCGATATGTTCTCAAAGATGGAAGTGTCAGTACAAGATTCGTGCAGCGAGGAGCTTGGAGTTGCTAACCAATGACGAATTGACTGCAGACCTACAGAAAGCAGTAATTCAATTCTGGAAAACCCGTTCTTCACAGGGCAAAGCACAAGGAAATAGATCCGGATTTAAGGATGCCGGCAATCGGGCAATGGTCACCGGTGGCAAACAAATGGACGGTTTTGTCTCTCTGTTTGCCCGACTCATAGAGAACGAGGGCATTCCTTCAAGCTCAATTCACGTTGACCAGACGACATTACCAGGTTACTATCGGCCGGAAAAGGACTGGGATCTTGTGGTTGTCTATGAAGGGAGACTCGTTGCGACCATAGAGTTCAAGTCCCATGTTGGGCCTTCTTTCGGGAACAATTTCAACAACAGAGTAGAAGAAGCTCTCGGTAACGCAACGGATCTCAATACCGCTTACCGAGAAGGCGCGTTTTCGCCCTCGCCGAAAAGCGTGGCTCGGGTACATGATGCTCCTCGAAGAGCACCCGAGGTCGGTTACTCCAGTTAGACTTAGAGGCAAGCATTTTCCGGCATTCAAGGAATTTCAACAAACATCCTATTTGGATAGATACAAACTTTTCTGCACAAGGCTTGTGCGTGAACGGCTTTACGATTCAACGTGCTTTATTTCCTCAAATGCTCATTCCGGACTCCGAGGAAAATACCACGAACCTCTTGAAGAACTCTCTTTTCTAGCATTTGCCGCCTCTCTTCAATCGAAGCTAGTAGAGGCTGCACGCAGAGGGGCGTCCAAATAGCTCGACGCAATGGAATTGCAATCGATTCACGCGCTCCTCCGCGCCATGCTACCCTCCGGTCTGAAGGTGGCAGGAATGAAAGACAACAAAGCGAGCACAACCGCGCTGGGCGTTTCCTACATCCGCGCCGTCCACCAGAAGGTGGATGAGCTCCCTCACATTCTAGAAGATCCCGTATCGCCCCTGTTATTGGACCAGGATACGCTTCAAAAGATCGAAAGAGAGCCTGAGGGACACAGTTCCCCGCAGGCAAGAGCATTGCGTTCGCATGTGGTACTCAGGAGCAGATATGCCGAGGACAGGTTGTTTTCTTCCTTTCAATCCGGGGTCAGGCAATACATAAGCCTCGGCGCCGGATACGATACGTTTTCATGTCGGCAGCCCGAATGGGCGCGTGATTTGAAGATCATGGAGGTAGATCATCCAGCCACTCAATCCGCCAAGATTGCACATTTCCAGCTTAAGAGGATCGTCTTCCCTGAGAACGTAGAGTTCCTGCCGCTCGATCTCGAGAAAAACACCTTATGGGAAGCGCTTTCCCATTCCACGATCGACTTCTCACTGCCAACTTTCGTGTCCTGCCTGGGAGTGCTGGCCTACCTGAAATACGAGACGGTACGCAGCATTTTCGAGAGCATCGCAGGAATGCCGGAAGGGAGCAGCCTCGTGTTTGCATTTGCTCTGAACAGGACGGAAACTCCGGAATCCGGAGGTGAGCAGACTTCAACCGCTCAAAGGGCGGCGGCACATGGCGAACCATGGCTTACCCGGTTCGAGTTGGGCGGACTCAGAAAGGAGCTGATCGACTGCGGTTTTCGCAAAGTATCGTTTCTTCAGACGAGCGAAGCCGCGGAGCAGTACTATATCGGGAGAAAGGATTTGCCCGCTCCACGGAAGATCCGTCTCTGTGAAGCGGTTGTGTAGCAAGGGGGTGGTGCAGCTACTGCGGCAACCCTATGCCAAACAGAGGGAGCAACTCGACACGTGACAGCTTGCTCGAATCGATGTCGGATGGGTCAGCAGAAGGGAGTGAGTCTTATGATCGTCACTCATAGTGAAGCGAGTCCATTTTTGACTCGCTTTTCCAGCGACACGCACATGGCAAGCGCCGATACAACCCCTGAAAAGGGTGGCGGCAGCGCGGGCTTCCGCCCGCATGAACTGCTGGAGGCAGCTCTGGCAACCTGCGTGAACATGCACGTACGGATGTACGCCTCGAATCATGGGATTGCGGTGGAAAGCGTTTCGACGTCGGTTTCACTCGATCGAAGCAACCCATCAGAGGCTATCTTCAAGTACTCTCTGGATATTTCAGGAAAGCTCAGCCCTGAGGAGAACAAAAAGCTCATGAAAATTGCGGAAAGCTGCCCTGTCCGCCAGACTCTGTCAAGGAACATGGTCTTTGTGTCCTGAACAGAACGAAGGAGGATCCGATGAGCAAACTGGCATTCGGTCTCGTCTGTGGTCTTTCATTTGGAGTTGTCGATGCCTTGCTGATGCTCCCCCCAAGTTTGACAGCAAGCAGAAGAAATACGAGGCCTTGTCCGGGGCATTCCTGGAGAGGTTCATGCTCGGCTTGCTCATACCGAACGTAGGTTGGGCCATGAACCCGATGATTACAGGCGGGTTGCTGGGGCTGGGACTGAGTCTGCCGACGTCCCTCATCACCCGTGCCTACATTTCCATCAATGTCATCGGGGTTGCAGGTGGCGTCATCATTGGACTGCTCGACTTTCTACTGATCAAATAAGCGGTCACACTTCGCTGACGCTTCTTCAGGAGGATCACGGAGGCAGAGCCAGGAATCAAAGGCGAGTGACTTCCGGGCGCTCCATGAACGGAAAGGCGCGTTCATCATCCCCAACCCGTGGGACGTTGGAACGGCACGGCTGCTTGCACGGCTGGGCTTCGAAGCCCTGGCAACGACGAGCGCAGGCTACGCGTTCTCCCTCGGCAAGCGCGACAATACGGTTGGGCGCGATATGATCATGCCGCATGTCGCGGCTGGGCGGCTCACTCGCCCGCGCGGCCCTTGGCGCCTTCCTTCGCGCTGCCCGGGAGATGCGCGAACACGGCACCTTCACTTTTGCGGAAGAGGCGGTGAGCTCTCGCGAGATCGGCGAGCTGTTCGAGCAAAGGTGAGGCTGGCCGACTCCGCCTGCAGCGCCGATTGACACCTCCGGCGGCCTTCGCTACATTTGATCGGAAGTAGATAATTTGTCGGGGAGCTCGGTGGGACCGGGCTGAGATGGCGGCTGTAAGCCGCCGACCCGTTGAACCTGATCTGGATAATGCCAGCGCAGGGAGGGTGAAAAGGCATTCAGCCGCCCCGCGTGGGGCGGTTTTTTTTTAAAGAGGGGCCTTTGAAGAGGGGCGATTCAAGAGGAGCGCATGACGCCTGCACGAGCTTTTCAGAAAATCATACCGCGATTCCAGAGCCCGCCCGAATGGGGGATCGAGCCGGTGCCCCGGGACCACCGGGTGCTCGGCTTCATGGACTTCACGGTGCTCTGGGGAGACCTGGGCATCGGCCTGCTCGTCATGCTTACGGGCACGTTCCTGGTACCGGGGCTCAACCTTGGAAACGCCCTGCTGGCCATCCTGATCGGAAGCGCCGCAGGTTGCCTGCTCCTAGCGCTCATTGGAGCGGTGGGAAGCTCAACGGGCGCGCCGACAATGGTGCTCCTGCGTCCGGTGCTCGGCGTGCGCGGGTCGTACGTTCCTACGGTCCTGAACGTCCTTCAGCTCATCGGGTGGACGATCTTCGAGTTCGTCGTGATGGGAGTGGCCGCGTCCGTCATCGCCAAGACCGTCTTCGGGACCGGCAGCTACGCGGTATGGACGGCCGTGTTTGCCGTCATCGTCATCATCATGGGAGTGGGCGGTCCGATCGGGGTCGTGCGCCAGTGGCTGGAGAAATTCGCGGTCTGGATCGCGCTGGCCACGGGAGTCTGGCTCACGGTCCACGCTTTCTCCACCATGGACGTGGTCGCGCTCGTCAAACAGCCCGGCGACGGTTCCCTGCCGTTCGGCTCGGGGGTGGACCTGGCCATTGCCCTGCCCATCTCATGGCTCCCGCTCGTGGCGGACTACAACCGCTTCTCCCGCTCCAGTCGGCAGGGCTTCCTGGGCACGATGCTCGGGTTTTTCATCACGAACGCCTGGTTCCTCTCACTGGGCGCTCTTTTTCTCCTCGGATCAAAGGTGGGGCAGGAGCCGAAAGACTTCGCCTCCGCCATCGCCCTTTCCGCGGGCTGGATCGCACTCCTCATCCTCCTTGCCGATGAGACTCACAACGCATGGGCCGACCTCTACTCCTCCGCCGTCTCCCTGCAGAACCTCTTCCCGAAGGTGAAACAGCGCTGGCTCATCGTGGCGCTGGGCGCGGCATGCTTCCTCGTGGCGGTTTTCCTCGACATCACACGGTATCAGAACTTCCTCTACCTCATCGGATCTTTCTTCGTGCCCCTCTTCGGCATCCTCACGGCGGACTTCTTCGTGCTGAAGAAAAGACGCTACCGCGTCGAGGAGTTCTACCGCGCCAGAGGGGCGTACTGGTTCACAAAGGGTGTGAGGATTCAGGCGATGATCGCATGGGCCGCCGGAATACTTGCCTATCATCTGGCCAACCCTTCTACGCTCGGGGCGATTTTTCCGGCATGGCAGAAGCTGGTGCCGGCGTCCTTCGGGCTGGCGGGAGGGTCTCTGCCGAGCTTCGCAGTGGCCTTCCTGCTCTCCCTGGCATTCGGATTTTTGGAGGGTACATGACGTACGGGGCGATCGCCGCGGAGCTCCTGGATCGGATCCGAAGCAGACATCCGCTCATTCACCACATTACGAACTGGGTTGTCATGAACGACACTGCCAACGCCACCCTTGCGCTGGGGGCCCTTCCCGTGATGGCGCATGCGCGGGAAGAAGTGGAAGAGATGGTGGGCGCCGCGGGCGCGCTTGTGCTGAACCCGGGTACTCTGTTCCCCGAGTTCGTGGAGGCGATGGTGATGGCGGGAAAACGCGCGAATGAGCGCGGAGTGCCGATCGTCTATGACCCGGTGGGCGTGGGCGCCACCCGCTACCGCAACGAAACCGGAGAGCTCCTGCTCAAGGAGCTGCACATCGACGTCATCCGGGGAAATTCTGGCGAGATCGGCGCACTGGCAGGAGCCGGCGGAATGGTCAGGGGGGTGGAGTCCGTGGAAAGTGTGGCGGACCCGCAGGCCGTGGCCCGGCAGCTTGCCCTGCGTCGGGCCACCGTTGTTGCCATCACGGGGAAGCGCGACATCCTCTCCGACGGCACGCGCGTACGGGGAGTGGACAACGGCCACGAGATGCTGAAGACAATCACGGGCACGGGATGCATGGCGACGACGGTCGTCGCCATTTTCTGCGCCGTTGAATCTGACAAGCTGATCGCCGCGACATCTGCCCTGGCCTGCTACGGACTGGCGGCGGAGCGCGCGGCGCGCGGCACAAGGGGACCGGGGTCTTTCCGATCTTTTCTTCTCGATGAGCTGTACCACATGACACCCGCGCTGCTCGAGAAAGGAGCGCGCGTGGTGGATCTTTCGTAGGCGGATGGAGACCTTCGCGGCCGCGGCGCCGGCAGCGAGATATTCTCTGTACCTGGTCACGGATTCGGGCCTCTCCCGCGGGAGGACCAACCTTGCGATCGTCGAGGCCGCAATCCGCGGAGGGGTAACGATCGTGCAATATCGGGAGAAGAACGCATCCACGCGCGGCATGATCGAGGAGGCGGCCGAGCTTTGCAGGGTCTGTCGGACCGCCGGCGTTCCCTTCATCGTCAACGACAGGATCGACGTTGCCCTCGCGGTGGATGCCGACGGAGTACACGTCGGGCAGGACGACATGCCGGCATCCGGTGCGCGCGGTCTGATCGGGCGCCGCAAAATCCTGGGCGTCTCTGCAGGCAGCGTCGAGGAAGCGCGCAAAGCTGTTGACGACGGCGCAGATTACATCGGGGCAAGCCCGGTGTTTTCGACCCCGACCAAGCCCGACGCTCCGCCCCCGCTCGGCGTCGAAGGGCTTCGGCGAATGGCGCGGGCCGTGGATATCCCGGTCGTTGCCATTGGCGGCATCAATGCAGCGAACGCCGCGGCAATGATGGAAGCGGGCGCCGCGGGGATCGCGGTGGTGTCCGCCATCGTTGCCGCCGAGGACGTGGAGGCGGCGGCCCGCGCCCTGCGGACCGTCATGGAAAAAGTGAGGATGCGATGAAGATAGGGCAGATCGGCGAGTTCGGACTGATCGAAAGGATCCGCGCGGCTCTTCCCGGCCCCGGGCCGAATGTCATCGTGGGCATAGGAGACGACGTGGCGGTGCTGAAAGCAGCGAGCGCAACTGAAAGCGTGTGGCTGGCCACCTGCGACGTGCAGGTGGAAGGAGCCCACTTCCTCCGTCACGCCATCCTGCCGCGCAGCCTCGGCCGCAAGGCGTTGGCGATCAACCTGAGCGACATCGCCTCAGCCGGCGGCATCCCCCGCTATGCGTTGGTGTCCCTCGGTCTTCCCGCCGACCTCGAGGTCGCCTTCATTGACGAGCTGTACGCGGGCCTGCGCGAGCAGGGCGGCGAGTTCGGCGTCCAGATCGTGGGCGGCAACATCTCGCGCTCCCACCTGGGGATCTTCATTGACGTCTTCCTGCTCGGGGAGACGATCCGCGAAAATGTCGTCTTGCGCTCAGGTGCCGCGGTGGGCGACCTCATCATGGTCACCGGAACCGTGGGGGATGCGGCGGCAGGGGTTGCGCTGCTGCTGGATCCGGAGCTGGTGGATGCGACGGACGCGGCGTATGCGGAGATTGCGCGGTCCCGTCGCGACAGCCCCGCGCCGCGGGTCAGAGAGGGCGCGCTGATCGGCTCCCTGCGCCAGGCCAGTGCCATGATCGACGTGAGCGACGGCATAGCCGGCGACCTCCGCCACATCTGCGAGAAAAGCGGCGTGAGCGTCCGCCTGCACGCGGACACGCTGCCAGTGAGCGCCGCCAACCGCGCCCTCTCCCGCGCGGCGCGCGGGGATGAATGGCACTTTGCGCTGCACGGCGGCGAGGACTACGAGCTTCTGTTCACCGCCCCCCCGGGACGCGCCGGGAAGCTGGCGCAGCGCATCACTTCCGAGACAGGGACCCCGGTGTCCGTCATCGGAGAGATCATCTCCGGGGGAGGGCAGCCCGAGCTCATCCTTCCGGACGGGAGCTCTCGGGCGCTCGAGGAGTCGGGATGGGACCACTTCAAATGAAAACGGCCTTGACGATCGCGGGCTCGGACTCCGGCGGCGGGGCGGGAATCCAGGCGGACCTCAAGACATTCGCGGCGCACGGCGTATTCGGGACCAGCGCGATCACTGCGCTGACCGCGCAGGACACGGTGCGGGTCGAGGGCGTGTACGCAATCCCTCCTGAGTTCGTCGCCCGGCAGATCGATGCCGTCGTGAAGGACATCGGCGCGGATGCGATCAAGACCGGCATGCTCTTCAACGCGCGGATCATCGAGACTGTCGCGGCAAAGATCGTCGAGCACAGGCTCCGACCTCTCGTGGTGGATCCCGTGATGATGGCAAAGAGCGGTGACGCCCTCTTGGAGCCCGAGGCGCGTGACGCCCTGATCTCCTCCCTCCTGCCACTGGCGACCGTGGTCACGCCGAATCTGCCGGAAGCGCAGGTCCTCTGCGGCTTTCCCGTCACCGATAGGGAAGGGATGCGCCGTGCCGCGCGGGCAATACACGCCAAAGGGCCGCGATGCGTCGTGGTCAAAGGCGGGCACCTGGAGGGCACGGACTTCAGCACGGATCTCTTCTATGATGGAGAGCGTTTCGAGGAGCTCACGGGACCGAGGATCGAAACGCGAAACACCCATGGGACGGGCTGCACGTTCGCTTCTGCAATCGCGGCCCGACTTGCCCTGGGCGATGAGATGCTAGTTGCCGTGCGCGCCGCCAAGGGCTATGTCAGCGCCATCCTCGCCGCGTCATCAGGGCTGCGGATCGGGCGCGGCCATGGGCCCATGAATCACATGGCGCTGCTCACGCCTCATTCGCCACTGACCAACCGGTGAATTGAGCCGGAAGGGCGCGGCATTTCCATCGCCTTCGGGGCGGCGGCCGCGGTCCTCCCCGCAGGCCGCGCCCGCAGGGACTCGACCTGAAGCACGACTCTTTCAAGCCGCACGCCAAGCGAGCGGGCGATTCTCCCCCACCCGTCAAACCGGGGGCTCTTCCACAGGGCAACGATCTTCCGCACGTTGGCCCGGGTGATGCCGCCCGGGAGGTGGGAGGCCAGCGAGAGCGCGACGGAAATGTCGCCATAGCCGAGCCGTGCCCTGCGCATCTCATTGATCCGCGCTGAATCCGCCCTGAAACGGCTCTCCAGCGAAAGCGTGAGCGACTTCTCCCCGTCTGAGCTCCTGCCCAGGGTGTTCAGGTAGGCAACGTCGCGGGTCAATCGCGACTCTGCCGGAGTTTTCGAGGCCCACAGTGTGCCCAGGGACAGAAAAAGCCCGATGAATATGAACAGAATGTCGCGTGTGGATCGATTCATACGTGTACCGCCTGTTCTTAATATCGGAGAGAAACGCTTCGGGGTAACGTCATCCTCTTGAGTGCAACAGCAGCTGCTCCTCGTCGGGATGAACGCCAGGAGATTCCTGCTCCCCCTCATGAGGCTCGAACACAGTGCATTTTTCGCCTCCCACGGGTTTGAAGTGTCATCCGGGGGAATAAAATGCAGACGAATCGGATCGCTTATCTGGACAACTTGCGGATCGCCCTCACGATCCTGGTGATCGCGCACCATGTCGGACAGGCGTACGGCCCCACGGGCGGATACTGGCCCGTGCAGGAAACCGCGCGGGCGGCCATCCTGGGCCCCTTCTTCACCGTGAACCGCTCCTTCTTCATGTCCCTTTTCTTCATGATCTCGGGGTACTTCATGGTCAGCGCGTACCAGCGCAACGGGTTCAGCGCCTTCATCCTCAGCCGGTTGGTGCGCCTGGGAGTTCCGGTCCTTGCATTTGCGGCGCTCATGCTCCCCTCCCGGGTTTTCCTCTTCGGCGAGCACATTACCCGCTGGGATGACTACTTCAATGCCGCGCACCTCTGGTACCTCGAGCACGTCCTGCTCTTCAGCATCGTCTATGCGGTCCGGCGCAGGATCCGAGAATCATCTCAGAGGAATGCGCCGCGGCGCAACCAGGAGTCGAAGACCGCGGCGCCGGGTCTGCTCACGACCTGTGTGGCCGTCCTCCTTGTAGCCGTTCTGTGCGCAGCAGTGCGCATCTGGTCTCCCATCGATCGATGGATGAACCTGCTGGGCTTCTTTCGCGTCGCCTTTGCCGATGTCCCGAGGGACCTCGCCTTTTTCATCTTCGGCGCCCTGGCTTTCCGGCGTGGCTGGTTCGAGAGCTTCCCCACACGGAGAGGAATCACCTGGCTTGCTGTCGGTGCAGCTGCGGCGGTGGCCTGGTACGCCTGGGCCCTGATCCCGCACCCGTCCCTCTCTCTCAGCGCTCGAGGATTCGCAATCGCATACCCGATCTGGGAGGAGCTCGTTTGTTTCGGCATGTGCATCGGGCTGCTGGTGCTTTTCCGGCAGGCGGCTGACGCACAAGGACCGTTCGGCAGGATTCTTGCCGCCAACCAGTATTCCGCATACTTCTGGCACCCCATGCTGATCGTCGGGATTCAGATGGCGTTCCTCGCGCTGCCCCTCGGCCCGTTCATCAAGTTCCTCGCCGTCACGGTGGTGGGCGTGCCAGTCGTCTTCGCCTGGAGCTGGCTTGTGCGCAACATTCGGGTAGTGCGGGCAGTGCTCTGACAGGCGAAAGTACGCACGATGGCAGTCCACGGAAGGGGAACATCGCGCTCCCCCTGATGAACGGCTCCTCATGGGCGCTCGCGTGATTCCATGGCTATCTTATCGCCATGAGCGCAGAACACGAGTACAAGAGCCGGCTTGTCTGGGAAGGCAATCTTGGCGATGGCACATCCACGTATCAGGGCTACGGCCGACAGTGGCGGATCAAGACGGATGGCAAGCCGGACCTCGTCGGATCCGCCGATCCAGTATTTCGCGGAGAAAGAGACAAGCACAATCCAGAGGACCTGCTGGTTGCGGCCCTCAGCTCATGTCACATGCTCTCCTACCTGGCCCTTTGCGCCAGGGACAGGATCTCCGTCCTGAGCTACACCGACGAAGCCACGGGGGTGATGAAGACGACTCCTGAAGGCGGCGGGAGGTTTGAATCGGTCACTCTGCGGCCAAGGGTCGAGATTGCGGACGCGAGAAGGCAGGCCCTCGCAATGGAGCTGCACGAAAAGGCGCATTCCCTCTGTTTCATTGCCAGCTCCATGAACTTCGCCGTCCATCACTCCGCGGTCGTCGCAGCCCGTGAATAGGCAAGGCACCAGGGGCAGCGGGTCAAGCGCGTCGGCGAACCATGTCGCGCCAATCCGCGCTATCGCACGTTTCAGCGCTTTCGCAAGTGCTGTCCCGCGAACGAGCGCCCGCCTTGCCGCGTTGACATTTCATAACATGCATTCCATATTCAACGGGCACGGGGACATGTGAGTTGAAAAGAGTTTTCGTCGTATTCGCCTTCCTCTTCCTTGCATACAGTTCATTCGCGCTTGAGTTCCGCAATACCTCCTGGCTGATGACCGGGGAAGAGGTGATCGCCTCCGAAGCCGGAAGCGTCGTCTCGTATTTGAGCCTGCCGGGTCAGCAGCAGATTGTCTTTCGGACCTTTGTGAACGGGTTCCCGGCAACAATCACCTACGTCCTTGAAAACAACAAGCTTCTCTCGGCCTCCTACACATTCAAGAAGGACCTGGACCGAAAAGCGTTTGACTCCATGAAGCAGGAACTGATCAGCAAGAATGGGAAGCCGGCATTCGAAAAAGAGAGCCTTGTCGGCTGGAGACTCGACAGGACGGAAATCGCGCTGGCGCATCTCCCTGACGGCACCTCGTATGCCGCCTATTGGGAAAAGTCGTATTTTGCCAGGATCAACAACCTGCCGGGCCCTGGCGGCACCGCGAAGTTCTAAACCCGGTTGTTCGGTTTCGAAAAGCGAAAATGAAAATCGACGGTCAGGAAGTGAATGTTCTCGCTCGCAGCTGTCTTGCCCGCACCGCAGCGTTTCTGAACAGGTTCAGGTACAGAATTGCCGGCACCGATGAATGCCGGGCCGCCGCTCGGGAGATCGCTTCCGCAATGAGAACCTATTGCGACGCCGTGGAAGAGGAGAGTTTCACCCTTCACCCGCGCGTGCTCTGGTGGGTGGGCAAGGCCGCAGCCATTGCCTATGTGGCGGGGAGCATCCTCGGTCTCCTGGGAGGGTACTGGTGTTTCCTCGGCGCCATTCTGACTCTCCTCGGCCTGTCCTACACGATCGTTGCCTATGTCGTGTACGGGACGCTGTTCGACCGATTTTTCCCAGGGTCTGAGGGCTGCAATGTCGTCGGTATTCTTGAGCCTGCGGGCCGGATCGAGCAGCAGGTGCTCTTTGTCGGGCATCACGACAGCCCCCACGTATTGGGCTTTCTTTCCCACGTCCCACAGATTGCCTTTGTCCGGTTCCTGCTTGGAATAGCCTCGTACCTCTACCTGACCGCGTCGTTGGTCGCGGCAAGCATTGGCCAGGCGGCTACTCATACGCAGCAGCCCTTTGCGGGAGCCCAGGCCTGGCTCGTGGTCATCGGGCTTCTGTTTGCGGCGCCGCTGTTCTTCTTTTCCACGAATCGTCCCTCACCCGGCGCCGGAGATAACCTGAACGCATGCTCAATGGCGATGTCTGTTGCCGAATATTTTTTCAAGGAAAGACAGAAGGGAAATCCGCTCAAGCGAACACGTGTCGTGGTGCTCAGCACGGACGGTGAGGAGGTGGGTCAGCGCGGGGCAATCCACCATGCAAGGGAGCATCGCGGGGAGCTTCGCCGCATACCGACCCGCGTTTTCAATGTCGACAGTGTCTACAAGCTGGAAGACCTCGCTGTCTGCACCCGTGACCGCAACTTCGCGACAGGCCTGTGCAGACCGATGGCGGAGGAGCTTGTGCAGATCGCAGGGGCCAGAGGGGTGCGTTTGCGGACGCTGGCGATCCCCTTCGGGGGAGGCGGCACGGATGCAGCGGCATTCGCAACCGCCGGTATCCCCGCGACTTCAGTGATCGGCTTGCCCACGGGCCTTTTCAGCAGGAGCCCGTACTACCACACGGAGAAAGACACGGTGGAGAAGATCGAGCCGCGGGCCGTTGAGGCGGTAATCGGAATCGCGGTCGACTACGTTCGCGGCCTGGACGCCGATCCGCGGGACGTGCTT
>JBEKTX010000004.1:0-29522 GCA_049515615.1 Spirochaetia bacterium | reverse complement strand
CCACGACGAAGACGCTCACCGACAACACCACCCAGAAAACCTTCTGCTTCTCCATGCGAGTCCTATCCTCTCAGGACCGCGGCGATGCGCTCGACGCGGCGTTGCAGGGAGCGCAAGCTCCCCCGGTTTCGTACAGTATAAGTATCGACAACGCGATCATTCAATTGAGGGCGCACGTCCTTTTGCGCGTTGATACGGGCCCAGGCATCCCGGAGGGAGAGCTTGTCCCGCCTCATCGCGCGGACAAGCCGGACAAGGGCAGGGGCCGTCACGAACACCAGCGCGTCGCACATGGATTGGAGTCCCGCGCGCTGGAGGAGCGGGGCATTGATGACGACGTCACGATCATCCTCCGCAACGTATTGCCTGATCCTCTCCGTGATGTCGGGATAGAGGATGGCCTCCAGCCTCGTGCGCGCTGCCGGATCGGCAAAGACGATCCTTCCGACTGCGCGCCTGTCAACCCCGCCGTCGGGGGCCCGCGCTCCCGGTCCGAACTCCTGGATCACCTGAGCCGCCCTTTCGGCGAGAACCTCATGACTGAGATCGTCAGCGTCGACGATCCTGAACCCGTGGGAGGCAAAAGCCCTGGCCGCCGTTCCCTTCCCTGAGCAGTAGCGTCCTGTGAGTCCTACGACCATCTACCGTACCGCCATGTCTGTCTCAGTCAGGTTCATCCTCAACAGCCGCCCTGCGGGCGGCGCCTCAATGACCATCTCCCGTACCGCCATGTCTGCCTCAGTCAGGTGCATCCTCAACAGCCGCCCTGCGGGCGGCGCCTCAATGAAAGGCTCCCCAGCTTTCCCCTGATTCGCAGTGCACCTTGAGGGGGATCGGGTGCTCGGTGACGTGCTCCATCACCTCCCGCACGATTCTCTCCACCGCGGGCACCTCTTCGACAGGCGCCTCGAGAATGATCTCGTCGTGCACCTGCAGGAGCACGCGCGCAGAGAGCTTCGCCTCGACCAGCCGGTGGAACAGCCGGACCATTGCCATCTTCACAATGTCGGCCGCGGTCCCCTGGATCGGGGAGTTCACCGCGACCCGTTCGGCGGCCGTCTTTTCCGTGCGGTTCTTGCTTGTGATGGCCGCCACCCGTCGGCGGCGTCCCATCAGCGTCCGCACGAACCCGGTCTCCTCCGCGGACCTGATGGTCCCCTTCAGGAATCTGTCGACGCCCTCGAAGCGCTGAAAATAGGTCCTGATGAACCGTTCCGCATCCGCCCGGGGAATCCTCAGCCCCTGGGCGAGCCCGAAGGCCGACATGCCGTAGACAACGCCGAAGTTGATGGTCTTGCCCACGCGCCGCTGATCGGGCGTGACCTGGTCCTCCGGCACGCCGAAGATCAGGGAAGCGGTCTGCCGGTGCACGTCCTTTCCCTGCGCAAATGCATCGAGCAGAATCGGGTCCCCGGAAAGATACGCCAGGATGGCGAGCTCGATCTGGGCATAGTCGGCACTGACGAAGCTCATGCCGGGCGCCGGCACGAAGGCGCTGCGGATTCGCCTGCCTTCCTCCTCGCGGATCGGGATGTTCTGGAGATTGGGATCCTTGCTGGCCAGCCGGCCGGTGGCCGCCCCGGTCTGCACATAATGGGTGTGAAGCCGGCCCGTCTCCTCGTTCACCAGGAGGGGAAGAGCATCCACGTACGTGGACTTCAGCTTGGAGAGCTTGCGATGGGCGAGAATCTTCTCAGGTACGGGGTCCTGGGCGGCCAGGATCTCCAGCACATCCACATCGGTGGAATACCCGGTCTTGGTCTTCTTCACCGGCGTGAGCTTGCGCCACGAGAAGAGGATCTCCTGGAGCTGCTTCGTGGAATTGATGTTGAAGGTGCGGCCGCAGAGGGCGTAAATCTCCTGCTCCAGCACGGCGAGAGAGGCCTCCAGCTCGCGGCTGTACGAGGCGAGCTCGGAGGAGAGGATGCGGATGCCGGTAAGCTCCATCTCGGCCAGCACCGTCACGAGCGGCATCTCGATGTCCTGGAGCACCGCGGTCAGCCCCTCGGCGGCCAGGTCACGTGAGAGCAGCCCATACATGCGGAGGGTGAGATCCGCGTCTTCTCCCGAGTAGTCGGTCACCTGCTGGATGGGGATCTGCTCCAGCGTCTGGTCCTTTCCCACCAGCTCCTTGTACGGCTTTGTGCGGAAGCCAAGGCGCTTCTCCGCCATGCGGTCAAGGCCGTAGACGCCCTCGTCACTCTCAAGGACCCACGCGGCCAGCATGGTGTCGAAGTGTAGGTTCGAAAGCCGGACTCCCCAGCGGCGCATCACCTTGTAGTCGTACTTCGCGTTCTGGCCAACAAGGCGGAGGGACCGATCCTCAAGGAGAGCCGAAAGACGCTGCTTCACGGTCACTTCCGGGATGCAGGTGACACCGGAGGCCCGGATGGGAATGTAGCATGCCTTCCCTTCCTCGATGCTCAGGGAGAAACCGAGGGGGCGGGCACGCATCTCGTCAGTACCGTCTGTTTCCACGTCAAATGCATAGGTCCCGGCCCGCCGCGCCCGCTCAATCCAGAGGTCGAGCTCAGAGACTGCGGTGATGGTGGTATATGTTCCCGGCGCGGTGCTTTTCAGCGTCACCGCGGTGCGTTCAGAGTCCGGCGCCGGCGCTGCGGGCGTCGTCTCCGCCGTCTTCTTCGCCGCGGGGGTCGTTTCCGCCGCTGCCGACGCGGACCGCCGCAGCGCCTTGAGCTCCGTGACCAGCGTCTTCATGCCTTCCCGCTCGAAAAGAGCGGCGGCATTCCCGCTATCCAGGTCAGGCATTATGAGGTCCTCCACCGCGGGCATTCCTGGAACGTCGCGCTTCAGCGTGACCAGCTCGCGGGAGAGGATCGCCGCATTCCTGCCCGTGTCCAGCTTCGTGCGAACGGACTCCGGCGTGACCTCGCCCAGCCTTGCATAGATCGCGTCCAGGTCCCCGAACCGGGCGAGGAGCTTCTGGGCCGTCTTTTCGCCGATGCCGGCGACCCCGGGGACATTGTCCGACGAATCGCCGGTCAGAGCAAGGAAATCGACGATCTGCTCGGGATACACGCCCTTTGACTGGAACACCTTTTCACGCGAGTACTCGACGAGAGCCGTGCTGCCGCGCTCCTGCGCGAGGAGGCGCACGTTGCCGCCAATGAGCTGCAGGATATCCTTGTCACCGGAGAGGATCCAGCATGGGGCGCCGGCGCTCCTGCAGCTCTCGGCGAGAGTCGCGATCACGTCATCGGCTTCGTAGCCGTCCGCGCTCACGCACGGGACCCGCAGGGCTTCCAGGATCTCCTCGATGACCGGCACCTGCGCGTGCAGATCATCCGGCGCCTTCTCGCGGGTGGCCTTGTACTGCTCGTAGCGGAGGTGCCGGAAGGTCGGCACCCGTGAGTCCATTGCAACGACGATCGACTCCGGAGCCCTGTCGCGCAGGAGCTGGAACATCGTTCGGAAGAACACGAACACGGACGAGGAGTTCTTCCCCATCGGGTTGAGAAGGGGCCTGTTCAGGAAGGCGAAATACCCGCGGTAGATGACGCTGTATCCGTCGATCAGGTACAGCTCGCGGCTCATGTCGTGATGTCGATGAGCCCGGGTGTGACCTCGGCGTAGGGTGAGCCGGTTTTCGGCCAGGAGCGCAGGGACGTGATCTCTCGCCGCACGTCCTCCATTCGTTCCCGCAGCCTCTGCCTGTTGCGGCCGTTGTGAGCCAGGATCTCGGCGCCCATCTCCGACAATGCTGATTTCAGCCGCGGGATCGTCGCCTCCGTGCCCGCCGGGTAGCTGGCCTGGTAGAGGCTCTCCAGCGGCGCGATCACTTTCTTCAGCGTGAATATCTCGGCAATGATGGACTGCTCCATCTCCACCTGCGTGAGGAGTTTATCCGAGTCACCATTTTCTATCGCCTCCCCCTCGCATTCCAGGAGGCGCAGGTAGGCATCGAATTTCTCCCTCTGGCGCGCGAGCATTGCCCGCAGCCTCCTCAAGACGGCGACATTCTGTTCGATGGTGCTCATTTCTCCCCTCCTCGAGCACATCGCGCGGAGTGCGATATCCAGGCCCGTGCCCGCCCGTGCCGGTCATGCCAACGCAGTGCGCGTGTGCGGTCGTTCTATCCGGCGATGTTCACCCCGGTCGTCGGGGTGGTGTTCTCCTCCAGCCCCTTGCGCGTCGAGATCTCGTCCCAGGCCTCGCGCAGGTCGCTCAGCATCTTCTTCACCTCGACAAGGGGCGCCGGGTCCTTTTTCAGGTTCCCGTCCAGCAGGCGGCGGTTCATGAATGAATACAGGCTGAAAAGGTTCTTCGCGAGCACTCCGCCCTTCTCGAAGTCCAGAGATGCCATGAGCTCGCTGAGGATGTCCTGGGAGGCGATGAGGTGGTTGTTGATCACGTCATACCTGTGATGCCCGTCCGCGAATGCATCGAGCGCGAGGTTCACGTGCCGGATGGCCCCGTCATAGAGCATGACGATGAGCCGGATCTGGTTCGCCGTCTTGATCTGGATCTCCTTGTAGGCGTTCACCGGATCTTGTGCGTTCACCGCTGTCTCCCCTTTCTCTCCGGCCGTCCCCCGATCACGCCGCACGCCCCCCGGGACAGCCCCGATGCCTCATCGGGCATCCTGAATCAGCGTGGAAACCGGTACCACGTCGTACCCGCGGCCCACCAGCTCGTTGATCAGGATGTCCAGCTTCTGGAACAGGTAGTCGTCCCGCCTGCCCTCCCCCGCGCCGACCTGCAGGGGGATGATCGAACCGGGCTTCTTCTGGGCGAGGATGCGCTCCACGAGATCCGCGGCGCGCATGTAGATGCCTCTGGCCTGGTTCGATTCGGTCGCCGTCACCCAGTCATAGGAATCGAGATCCCGGCCCGCGTAGGTGTAATTCATCTCCGCGGCGGCCGCGATGATTCCCGAGTTTACAATGTAATACGGCGCATGCCAGAGGAGCGACAGCTCCCGGCCCGTGGCGGCGAAGTAGTCATCCTCGTTCCGCGCAAGCCCCGATTTCACGAAGTCGCGGTCCACGGTGAACCGGGCATCGGTCATGTTGAAGTATGCGTAGAAGAGGGATCCGACCTCGTGCCCCGAATCCGCTATCTCCCGGACCGCGTCGGGGTAGCGGCGCATGAACTCGCCATTCACGAAGAACGTTGCACGCACCCGGTAGGCCGAGAGGGTGTTGAGGATGCGGGTGAGGCCTTCTGCCGAGTCCACCGCGTTGAACACAAGGCTCACCTCGCGGCGCCTGATCCGTGAGCCGTGGGACACGTTGGTGAAATCCACCGGCTCGTCCACGGCGGGGAAGGGCTCGTAGATCACCGTTTCCGGGGGAAACAGCGCGGTCGTGCCGAATCCCCTGGCTTCCCGCACCATGAGCATGTTCGCGTAGCTGCCGCGCGCCGAGGGCTCGAGATAGACGCGGTAGTTGTCCGAGGCGAGGCTCTTGTCCCTGACCGTGTAGGCGCCCGCGTTCTTCCATGCCCCGGCCGCCTCGTCGAATGCAAAGACCTTGTCCTTCTGCCGGGTGAGGACCGAATCCCCCTCACGAGAATGACCGAATTCGCCCGGCTGTGAGAGGGCCACGAGGGTGGAGCTCGCGGAGCCGATCGCGTAGCGCTCAATGAAGAACGCGCCGGCCACCAGGAGCTCGTCATCGCCCAGCCACATCACGTGCAGGGGCGAGGGATGGTCGAGCTTCCCCTTGTCCTGCCACGTGGCGTAGTCCTTCCACGTCACCCCGTCCGCGCCCATCAGGGCCGCGCGTGTGCCGTCCGGTGAGAGGGCGACGTCGCGCACGTCCTTGTCGTCGGTGCGCACGAACGCCCCATAGGCCCCCTGCGCGTCCTGCGCGAGACGGAACACTGATGTGCCGCGCACGCCCCCGCTGCGGGTCTCGCAGAGCATCGTCACGACGTTTCCCGCTGACCAGATCACCTTCCGCACCGTCGTGTCACGGGGAAGGGACAAGTAGGGGAGTGAGAGAGGAACTCCCGAGGCGTGGAAATCATCCAAGGTGATGTAGTAGAGAAAGATGTTCCTCCCGCCCTTGTCGAGGAGGAGGTTCTTGCCGTCCGGTGAAACCCAGAACGTATCGAAGTTGGAATCGAACTGGAAGGGTATTTTCGCTACCACCTTGCCGATCTTGAGGAAGCCGGTGTACAGGGCGCGGGTGAAGAGCTCGTTGGGATCGATTTCATAGACGATGACCCCCGAGATGTAGTCCAGTGCGCCGGCCGCCCCCCATCGGACGTTCGCCATTGAACCCGAGCCGATGTTGCGGAGCTCCTCGGTCAGCACACGGTTTTCCTGAAGCTGGGCAAGGGAGAAGTAGTACAGGCCGGAGGCCTTGGCGTAGACGATGAAACGGGAATCAGGAGACCATGAAGCCGGCAATGCTTCGAGGGAAAGCTCCACCTTCGTGCAGATCACCGTCTGGACGCCGGTGGCCACATTGAGCAGGGTGAGATCGCCGTACGCCGGGGAGCGCGTTCGCAGATAGAGCAGGTACCGTCCGTCCGGCGAGGTTTGCATGGGGGCGATCGTTCCCGACTGGACCTGGCTCCCGCCGACAAAGGAGGGGAACATCGCAATGGGCGTGATGTTGCGGAACTCCGTATCGGAGCGGAAGACGCCGAACCTGTTCTGAATCTGCAGCACGTCCTTGTCCTGCAGGAGCTGCACCTCCTCCGGGTAGAATGTGAGCTGCCGGAGATGCCGGGTGCGGGGATCGGCGAGGAACAGCGTGTCGAATGCCCCGACGTCGGTCGACGCCGCCGTCGCCGCGAAAAGGAGCCTGTCCGACGCGGACAGATCCAGGCCGGAAAAGCTCACCTGGCCGAAGGAGACTGCCGCGACCAGCGAGAGACAAAGGAGGAGTAGTGTTTTCCTCAAGATCCGTACCTCTTCTTTTCCTGCTACGTACAATAATCGGCATGTGAAGGGCCAAAGTTGTTTAAAAAAAGGGCTCTTGCCTTGACCGCCCTTTCACGCGGATGGTAGAGTCGTTTCATGAGAATTCTCGTCACCGGTGGCGCCGGATTCATAGGCTCTCATGTCGTCGAAGCATACCTCGCGTCTGGCCATGAGGTGGCAGTCGTGGATGACCTGAGCAGCGGCTCGCAGAAGAACTTGCACCGGGACGTGCCGTTCTACCTCATGAACATCGGCTCTCCGGAGCTTCGGAAGGTCTTCGAGATCGAGAAACCCCAGATCGTGAACCACCACGCGGCGCAGATCAGCGTGACCGTCTCCGCCCGTGAGCCGGTGCGGGACGCAACGGTAAATGGGCTGGGACTTTTGAACGTCCTGGAGTGCAGCATTGCGGCAAGAGTCAAAAAGTTCATTTTCATCTCTTCCGGTGGCGCGGTGTACGGCGAGGCCGGTGAGGAGCGCCTCAAGGAGGATCACACCCCCGCTCCGGTGTCACCTTACGCGATCCACAAGCTCCTGGGCGAACACTACCTCCGTTTCTACGGCGCGGCGCACGGCCTGGAATGGACCGCGTTGCGGTATTCGAACGTTTTCGGCCCCCGGCAGAACCCCCTCGGCGAGGCGGGGGTCGTGGCGATTTTCATCTCGAAAGTGCTCGCCGGCGAGATACCCGTGGTCAATGCGTTCCCGGAAGAGCCGGAAGGCATGGCGCGAGACTACGTGTACGTGGAAGACGTCGCCCGCGCGAACCTGCTTGCCATGGACAAGGGATCCGCTGAGGCGGTGAACATCGCCACTGCCCGTGACGTGCGCACGCGGGAGCTGCTCGCAGCGATCTGTCGGATCACGGGGAAGGAGCTGAGATACACCCGTGCGGGTCCCCGGCCCGGGGATATCCGTCACAGCTGCCTCGACAACTCGAAGGCGGCGCAGCTTCTCGGGTGGAAGCCCGCGTTCAGCCTCGAGGAGGGCCTTGGCCGCACCGTGTCCTGGTTCAGCGGATCTCATGGCTGACGCGAGCCAGTCTGAGATCGGCATCCTGCCCTGCCCCGGAGGGATGGAGTTCGCGCAGGCAATCTACTCGCACCTTCAGACGATCACCGCGGAGAAGATGGAAGAACGCGCCCGGGCGCTGAGCCGGGTGTACGGTCTGTCGCGCGCCGAGACGATCCGGCAGATCAATCTGGCAAATGATATCCTGCTCTCATCGGGTGACCTGGACGAACCGGTGGACGAGCATCGCACGCGCAACTCCCTGGTCCCCGCGAAGTACACCCGGTTTCCCAACGGGGAGTTCAAGACGGAGATCCTCTCCTCGGTCCGAAACACCGATATCTACATCGTCCAGGATGTCGCCAACCGCTACCCGCTGCGGTTCCAGAAGAACGATCCCGCGCACACGCTCTCGGTCAACGACCATCTCTTCTGTCTCCTGATGACAGTGGACGCCGCGCTCCAGGCGGGAGCCCTGCAGGTCACGGTGGTCCTTCCGACATTCCCCTACTCGCGCCAGCACAAGAAAAAGGGGCGGGAAAGCCTTTCGGCCGCCCGGGTGGGCCAGGTCCTCGAGTACTTCGGCGTCACGCGCCTGATCACGCTCGACATCCACTCGAAAGAGATCGAAAACTGCTTCAACCACCTGAGGCTGGAGAATCTGCACGGCGCCTACCAGATATTGAAAATGCTCGCCACGGTGACCGACCTCAAGGACGAATCCCTCGTGGTCGTCGCGCCGGACACCGGGGCGGTGGAGAGGAGCAAGTTCTATGCCTCCATCCTCGGCCGGCCGCTGGGCATGCTCTACAAGGAGCGCGACTACTCCCGCGTCGCGCAGAGCGTCGAGAAGGGCAACATCACCGACATGAGGCTCCTGGGGACCGTGAAGGACAAGATCGTGTTCCTCAGCGACGACATGCTGGGAACGGGGGGTACGCTGATCAAGGCCATGCGCGTCCTGAGGGAGGCGGGCTCACGGCAGAACATCTGCGCGGTGAGCCTCCCCTTCTTCACAACCGCGGAATCGGTGGAATCCTTCCAGAAGGCGTACGAGGATGGACTGTTCTCCCGCATCATCGGGACCAATGCGGTCTACCACGACGAGTCCCTGCTGGGGAGGGAATGGTACCTCAGCGCGGACATCACGGCTCTCTTCGCCCGCACCGTGTACCGGCTGCACTGCAACAGGAGTCTCAGCTCGCTTCTGGATGATCGAAGCGTGATCAAAGACCTTTTGAAGAGGTCCTAGGGTCGGCCTTTCGGGCTGCCGCCCCGGGGCCATCCGTGGCCTCGGCCGACCTCGCCGTCCATGGCTATGGTCGGCCTTTCGGGCTGCCGCCCCGGGGCCATCCGTGGCCTCGGCCGACCTCGCCGTCCATGGCTATGATGAGGTCGAGCTCCCTCTCCATGTCCGTGAGTATTTCGTGGAGCGTGCGGAGGCGGTGCAGGTAGTCCTCGTCACCCGGCGGGACGCATTCGCCGGTTGTCTCCTCGATGAGACCGGGAAGGTCGCCGCCGAAGGCGGATTTGTCGCTGCCGAAGGCGGATTTGTCGCCACGGATGCCGCGGTAGTCCGCGGCTGAGGTGGATTTGTCATCGCCCTGTCCAAACTCGTAGCCGCAGTGGGGACAGTACTCGAAGGCCTCGTCCACGTTTTTCCCGCAAAAGAGGCAGGATTTCAGCTCCCCCATGGCTTCAAGTATAGTCGGCGCTGCCGGGGGTTGCAAGGAAATCACGCTGCGGTACTCCGCGGATTCTCGCGCCGCGGTACTCTGCGGATTCTCGCGCCGCAGCGCTCTGCGGGAGGCTCTTACAGCTTGAGAATCTCCTCGATCGCGCCAAGAAGCTCGTCGATGTCGCTCATCTGCAGGTCTCCCATGTGGGCGATCCGGAACGTCTGCTCCTTGAGCTTGCCGTAGCCGTTGGAGAGGGTGAGGTTGCGTTTGCCCAGCTCCTTGTTGAGGTCCGCCACCGAGATGCCCTTCGTGTTCTTGATGCAGGTCACCGTCTTGGAGGCGTACTTCTCGACAGGATACAGGGCGAAGTGCTTCTTCGCCCATCCCTGGACGCGCTGCGCCATCTGGTCGTGCCGTGCGAACCGCGCATCCATCCCCTCTTTCATGATCCTGTCCATCTGCACGTCCAGCGCGAAGAGGTGGGAGATGCTCATCGTTGAAGGGTACTGGAAGTTCCTCTCCCTGATGAACTGCAGGAGCTGCAGGAGGTCGAAATAATACCCGCGGTTCTTCACCGATTGGGCGCGCTTTTCCGCCCGGGGCGAGATGGTGGCGAGGCTGAGGCCGGGAGGCAGGCCCAGGCACTTCTGGCTGGAGGTCACCATCACATCGACGCCGAGTGACTCGACATCGATCTTCACGCCGCCGAACGAGGAGACGGCGTCGATGCACCAGACAACGTCCGGATACTTTCTGAAGACCGGCGCGAGCTCCTCGAGGTGGTTCATCACGCCCGTGGAGGTCTCGCTGTGCGTGAGTGTGGCGCAGTCGTACTTGCCGGTGGAGAGATGCTCCTCGATCATTTCGGGGGTCAGCCCCTCGCCCCATGCCACCTCGTGCTTGTCCGCGGGAACGCCATTGCCCTGGGCGATCTCGAACCACCTGTTGCCGAAGGTCCCGACCGAGAACACGATCGCCCGTTTCGCCGTGCAACAGCGGATCGCCCCCTCCATCAGGCCGCTGCCCGACGAGGCGGAAAAGAGGATGGGGTAGGTCGTGAAGGCAAGCTTCTGGACCTTTTCCGTGACTCGCTTCTGCAGCTCAGAATAGTCGCTGCTCCGGTGCCCGATCATGGGCACGGACATGGCCTTCAGGATATCGGGGTGCACCTCAATGGGTCCGGGTATGAACAGCTTTTTGTGCGGCATGAGCACGCATGATACGAAGAATGAAAAAAGAGTCAAGCCGTATATCGTGAATAAATTCTCAATTCAGGCCTTTTCCCAGCTCTTCAAAGAGCGAAGGCGGGTATTCAAAGCCGGTAAACAGCAGAAACTGGCGCATAGCCTGGGCGACCAGCATCTCGCGGCCGTAGACAACCGTGCAGCCCGCTTCCAGTGCTTTTCGGACAAACCGGGTCTTTTCCGGGGAATACACGAGCTCGTAGGCGATTTCGCTGCCGCTGAATCTGAATCCGGGAGCCGGATCCGCCTCCTCCAGGGGCGTCATTCCCACGCTCGTGGTTTGCACAATGACGTCCGAGAACGCCCGTGCTGATTCCATGCCCTTCGCATCGATGCCGCCCGACGATGTTCCAAACTCCGCCGCCAGCTTCCGTGAGTTCTCGATCGTTCTGTTCAGAACGAGCACCCGGGCCCCTGCGCCCCTCAGGGCGGCGACCACCGAACGCGCAGCCCCTCCTGCGCCGAACACTGTCGCCCCAAGACCGGTCGGCAAGGCGCCGCCGAACCTGGCTCGCAGCGGCGCGAGGAATCCCTCGCCGTCCGTGTTGGTGCCGTTCCATGGGCCCCTTCCGTCCGAACGAACAAGCGTGTTGCATGCGCCGACCGCCCGCACCATCTCATCGCCATGGACTGCGGGGCCCAGAACAGCCTGCTTGTGCGGCACGGTTACGGAAAGTCCCCTGATGGCCATCGCATCGGCAACTTTCCAGAACCCGTCGAGGTCCGGCACGAGGAAAGGAAGGTAGACGGCGTCTATGCCCAGCGCCTTGAAGCCGCGGTTGTGGATCACGGGAGAACGAGAGTGCATGACGGGGTTGCCGATGACGCCGAATACTGCCGTTGACGGCGTGAGGTCCCTGAATCGATACACTTCCTCAAGCGTCGTCGGTGTCACCTGCCCCGGCGCCACCGCCCGGGCGGTCGGGGAAGCATAGCACCAGGAGGACCCCAGCCGCGGCGCAAGCACCCGGGTGGGAAACCCGATCTCCCCCATGCCCAGGAGGATCTTCTCCGAGTCCGCGAGGCCGCGGAAAACATCGAGCAGCTCTGCAAGCTGCGCGCACGTCGTCGGGGTCACGGCCGCCTTCGGGATCTCGTCGGGCCGTCGCGCCAGGGCGGAAAACCTGTTGAAAAGCCCGGGAGGAACTCCGGAAAGGTCGTGCAGGGATCGAACGATCCGCGCGCCGCTCTCCCTGATCTCTGCATCCAGCGCGGGGGCCCTCAGATCCTCCTCGATGTCGACATGGGTGAAGCCGCCGCCGGCAAGCCTCCGGAGAAGCGCCACACGCTCCGATTCCGGTCCGCGGAACATCCCCCCGTCCCTCGCCCGTCGAACAGTCAGGACGATGGGAAGTCTGACCCGGGCGGGCAGGCGCCCCGCCGCCGCTTTCTCCGAGTCCAGGAGATGGTCCACGCGAAGCTCCAGGAGATCGACATGGCCGCGGAAGCTCTCTGCGTGATGGAGATCCGCTTCGAGGGTCTGTTCCGCCAGGACGAGGCAGATCTTCCCGCGTGCTCTCAGAAATCGCTCCTGTAGACGTAGATGTCCGAAAGGTCGCTCCCGCCGAAGACGAGGCGCACGCGGACCGGAAAGCTGTCCGCGTCGAGGTCGAAGTACAACGAGTCCCCGCTGGACACGAGGGGACGTTCCTTGACCGCCGCTTCCACCTCCTGGCGGGTCATGCCCGGCGACAGCCCGTGAAAGCCGGCCGTGGACCGGCGGTCGAACCGCACCTGCCACACCCTGTCCTTGTACCAGAACAGGTACATATGGTCCGGATAATAGAAGACGACGTCGTCCCGGGCTTCCTCCGTGCCGCGGAAGGTGAACATGCTCTGGGGAAGTCCGAACGCATCGATGGCGGCCTTCAGCTCCATGCCGATCACGCGGGTCACCTCGAGGCTGTCCGCGCCCGCGGGAAGAGCGAGGAAGAGAATGAAGGAGAGGATCAACGGCAGCGCAGGGAGTCTCATGGCAGGCGACAGAGTAGTTTTTTCACGTTCTTCCCACAAGCCGGCAAAACCGGTAGATTGCACCGCAATGATCGCCACCATCGTGAATGCGCTCGCCGTCATTGCCGGCTCCCTCGTCGGGCTGCTCCTCCACGGCCGGATCAGGGAATCCTTCAAGAGCGTCGTGTACGTCGGCGCCGGCATCACCTCGCTGATCATCGGCATCCAGATGGCGATGAGCGCGTCCAAGATCGTCTACCTGGCGCTCTCGCTCATCATCGGCGGGATTCTCGGCACCTGGTGGCGGATCGAGGAGGGCATCCTCTCCCTGGGAGAAGCGCTGAAGCGGACCTTTGCCCGCGGTGACAAGGGGAAGGATTTCGCCTTCGGGTTCCTCAACGCTTCCGTGCTCTTCTGCGTCGGAGCGATGGCGCTCGTCGGCTCGTTCAAGGCCGGGGCGGAGGGCAACTACGACCTCATCTTCACGAAATCCGTGATGGACGCGTTCATGTCGATCGTGTTCACCGCGGCGATGGGTATCGGGGTTGCGTTCTCAGCCCTGACGGTCCTCGTTTACCAGGGCCTGCTCACCCTCGCGGCGGTCTGGCTGAAGCCGTTGGTGAGCCCTGAGCTGCTCAAGGAGCTCACCGGCGTGGGCGGGGCGCTCGTGATCATGATCGGGATCAACCTGCTCGGGCTGGCAAAGCTGAAAACCGCGAACTTTCTTCCCGCGCTCATCCTCATCGTGCTGTTCGTGGCAGGAGAGGGCTTTGCCGCGTCCCACCACCTGTTCGGATTGTAGTCCTCAGCCCCACTTCACCAGCCCGGGAAGAAAGGGATGCACCAGGGACGGGTGCCGGGGCAGGATTCGCACCGTGTATCCCTGTCGACCGGTCCTGTCGCAGGCAACCTCCGCGCAGTACAGGGCAGCCTTGCCTTCGGTCCCGCACGGGGTCATCTCAAGCCGCCGCGGCTCCTCGATTTCTCCCTGTGACGAGAGAGGCCCGTAGTACAGCTCGACACCCAGCTCTTCAGGGGCAAGGTCGGCAAGGAAGATCCGCGATTTGACCGAGATCGTGTCCCCGATGGAGAGGATCCTTTCCGAAGGGGAGACGATCTCCTCGATGCGCAGGGCATCCCAGTTGCGGCGGAGCTTCGTGAGGTACGCGGCGGTCTCCTTGCACCCCGAGCACGCTCCCTGCAGGAGCTTCTGCGCATTCGCCTGGGCCGGGGAGTAGAAGGTGCCCGCGTATTCCAGGAGCATGCGGTGGCTGCTGAATCGCTTGCCCACCTCCCTCATCGACTCCTTCATCCTGCGGATCCAATCGCGCGGGAGACCGTCCATCCCCCGGGTATAGAACAGCGGGATAATCTCCCGCTCCAGCAGGTCGTAGAGGGCTTCGCTTTCCACTTCGTCCTGGAGGGCGTGGTCCTCGTACTCCTCTCCCCTCCCGATCGCCCACCCGATGTGGGTGGAGTACGCCTCGTCCCACCACCCGTCAAGGATGGAGAGATTGAGAGTGCCGTTCATCGCCGCCTTCATGCCGCTGGTGCCGCTTGCCTCCAGCGGCCGGCGGGGCGTGTTCAGCCACAGGTCGCTGCCCGAGGTGAGGTAGCGCGACATCGTCATGTCGTAGTCTTCCAGAAACACGATCCGGCTGGACACCCGGGGATCGCTTGCAAAATGAACGAGCTTCTTGATGATCTCCTTCCCGGCAAGGTCGTGCGGGTGCGCCTTTCCGGCGAATATCATCTGGATCGGTTTTTCCTTGTCAGTGAGCAGGCGTATCAGGCGGTCCGGGTCCGACAGGAGGAGATCGGCCCGCTTGTAGGCGGCAAATCGTCGTGCAAAGCTGATCGTCAGGGTGTAGGGGGAGAGGGCATCGGCGCTTCGACCGAGCTCCGAATTGGTGACTCCGCGGCGCGCAAGCTGCTGCTGGAGGCGCATGCGGGCGAAGGCCACCATCCTCTCGCGCCGCCGCTCGTGCGTGCGCCACAGCTCCTCGTCGGACACCCGGTCGATCCTGTCCCATATTTCCAGGTTCGTGGGGGTATCATGGAACTCGGGGCCGAAATACCGGTCCAGCAGATCGATCATTTCATGGGTGACCCACGTCCGGGGATGCACGCCATTGGTGATGTGGGATATGGGGATTTCCTCCACGGGCAGCGACGGCCAGATCCTGTGCCACATCGAGCGAGACACGACGCCGTGCAGACGGCTCACCGCGTTGTTGAAGGCAGACATCCGCAGGGCGAGAACCGTGAGGCAGAACTCCTCCCCGTCGTTGTTCGGGTCTTCGCGCCCCAGGGCGAGAAACTCCTTCCAGGACAGTCCCAGATCGCGCGCAATCGCGCCGAAGTACTTCTCCATCAGCCCGGGTTCGAATCGTTCGTTGCCCGCGGGGACCGGTGTGTGCGTGGTGAACACGCTCGTTGACCACACGCACTGCCATGCCTCTGCGAAAGAGAGCTTGCGCTCAGACATGAGCGCGCGGATCCGTTCGAGGCCGAGGAACGCCGAATGGCCTTCGTTCATGTGCATGCAGGAGGCTTTGATCCCCAGGGCCTTCAGCGCGCGAATGCCGCCGATCCCCAGGAGGATCTCCTGCTGGATGCGCGTCTCGCGCTCGCCTCCATAGAGGGATGCGGTAATGAGGCGCAACGGTTCCGGGTTGGCTTCGATGTTCGTGTCCAGGAGGTAGAGGAAGTTCTTGCCGACCGCCACTCTCCAGATCCATGCGGTCACGCTCTCGAGTCCCATCTCCACGTGCACGGAAACCGGCACCTCTTTCGCGTCGCGACAGAGGGTGACGGGCATGTTGTACCAGTCGTTCTCGGGGTAGGATTCCTGCTGGAAGCCATCCACGTTCAGGTACTGCTGGAAGTAGCCCTGGCGGTAAAGGAGGCCCACGCCCACGAGGGGAAGCCCAAGATCGGATGACGTTTTCAGGTGGTCGCCGGAGAGCATTCCGAGCCCGCCCGAATACACGGGCAGCGCCACGTCGAGGCCGTACTCCATGGAGAAGTACGCGATCGCGGCCTCCGACGGTCCCTTGTACCAGCGTTCAGCGCCGAGGTAACGCTGGAACTTGGTCCAGACGGTGTCAAGCGCGGCGAGGAAGGAGTCATCGCGCGCGGCCTGCTCGAGCTTCTCCTGCGCCACCATGCCGAGCATCCGGGCAGGGTTCTGCCGGGACGCCAGCCACGTGTCGTAGTCCAGGCGCATGAAGAGCATGATCGCTTCGAAGTTCCAGCTGATCCAGAGATTGTGCGCGAGCTCTTCGAGGCTCTTCAACCGCGCGGGAATGTTCGGTTTCACCGTGAACGCGAGATGTCCCATGCGGGGTATGGTAGGAAAAAACGCGCGCGCTGTACAGTGACGGACGCCTTCCTGTACATTCACCTCGATGGGTATCTTCAAGTCCTACGACATCAGGGGCATCTATGACCAGGAGTGGAACGCCGCCACCGCGCGCGGCATCGGCCGGCACCTGCCGGGACTCCTGGAGGCCCGGCGGATCGCCGTCGGACGGGACGTGCGCCTTTCCTCCGAGGAGATTTTCCGCGAACTCACCGGGGGCATCATGGAAGCAGGCTGCGACGTCGCGGATATCGGCCTCTGCGACACCCCCGCGGTCTATTTCGCCACCGCGCACTTCGATATGGACGGGAGCGTGATGATCACGGCGTCCCACAACCCCCCGGAATACAACGGGCTGAAGGTGTCGCGTCGCTCGGCCGTGCCCGTCGGGTACGACACGGGTCTTGCGGTGCTCGAACGGGAGGTCGCCTCGGGCGTTGCCCCGGCCCGCTCCCCGCGGCCCGGCGCCTTGCGCGTGCTGGACATCAGACCTGACTACCTTGCCCACCTGGCGAAGTTCAAGTCCGACCTTGCATCTCTTTCGGCGGTCATCGACTGCTCGAACGGCATGGCGGGGCTCTTCATCCGCGACGTGCTGGACGGAACCGGGCTGCGCTACACCCTGATGTTCGACGAGCCCGACGGGAGGTTTCCCAACCATCCGCCCAACCCGCTGGTGGAGGAAAACCTTGCGGCCCTGAAGAGCAGGGTGAGGAATGATGGCGCCGACCTCGGGATTTGCTTCGACGGTGACGCCGACCGCGTGATGTTTGTCGATGAAACCGGCGCGTTCATTTCGCCGGACCTTCTCATCGGGTTCCTCGGCACCTATTACTTCACCCTGCACCCCGAACGGCGCAGGGGGTCGAGCAGGACCATGACGTACGACGTGCGTTCGTCCCGGGGCGTCGTGGAGTTCCTCCGATCGCTGGGCGCGGAGCCGACGATCTGCAAGGTGGGCCACTCCTTTGCGAAGAAGCTCCTGCGGGACACCGACGGCATCGCAGGAGGGGAACTTGCCGGGCACTATTACTTCCGGGAGAACTTCTTCTGCGATTCAGGGATGATCGCCGCGCTCATCGTCCTGGAGGTCCTGTCGGCCGCCGCCGTGTCCTTTTCGCGGGCGGTGTCGGAGATCGGCCGCTACTATTTCTCCGGAGAGATCAACTTCACCGTCTCAAACGGTCCCGAGATCCTCAGACGTTTGAAATCAGATTTCGCGGGGGGCAGTCTCACCGATCTGGACGGGATTCGGATCGATTTCCCTGACTGGTGGTTCAACCTGCGCGTGTCGAACACCGAGCCCCTCCTCCGGCTCGTCGTCGAGGCAGTGACCAGGGAGGGGCTCGAAAAGAGAAAGTCCGAGCTGGTGGAGAGAATCCAGCGCTACGCCGCGAGATAGCGGCGCCGCGGAGGGATTACGGCGCCCGCCGCTACTGCGGAGGGATTACGGCGCCCGCCGCTACTGCGGAGGGATTACTAGCTGCCAGCCGGGATAGATGAGATCCGGGTTCTGGATCAGCTTGCGGTTTCTCCGCCAGATGTTGGGCCACTTGTACGGGTCCCCGTAAATGTCCGCATATTCCGCGATCCTCCACAGGCAGTCGCGCCTGTCAGGAATCAGCCGCACGGTGTAGACGCCCTTCACTGCGTAGGACTTGTAGATGTCGACGTAGCGCTGCGCCTCGTTGAAGTAGTCCAGCGCCTTCCCGTAGTTGCCGGCCTGCTTTTCCTTGAGGCCCTGCACCCACAGGTCGCGCGCCTGTTGGAGGAGATCCACCGTCGTGTCCTCTGCCAGGACGACGATGCTCTGGTCCGCGGGCACCGTCATTGACTGCGGACCAGCGGCGGGCTTGTTCTGCTCCTCCTGCATCATGCGGTCGATTTCCTTCAGGAAATCCTCATCCTTCCAGTTCTGCGGCTTGATGACCGTCCCATCCTCCGTGACAACGGTGAGGCTGGAAGCGTCCACGAGGGCCTTCATGACCTGCTCCTGCATGGCCTCGGCCTTCTTCTTCTGCTCCGCCTGGGAGCTGTCCCGGGCTTCACGCGCAATGCGGATCGTGTCCAGAGCCGCCTCCCGGGCCGCCCCGAAGTTCTCCTCCGCGTCATCCAGCTTGTAGCCCTGGAATGAATCGACGCCCTTCAGATACAAGGAGGTCACCTTGTCCTTCTGCTCGGGAGCGTACTGATAGAGCTCTTCAGATTCAGCCTGCTTCATGAGCTGCTCGGTGTCGTACTTCAACGACTTCACCGAAGCCAGGCGGGACTCGAGCCGGTTTCCGAGGTCGGTCATTTCCTTCAGCGCCTGGTAGGCCCGTGTGCGGCCGCCGGCATAGTCGTTGTTCTCGAACATCGCGGCCGACTCGTCGATTCCCGAAGTCGCCTTCTGGAAGTCATCGGCGAGGAATTTGTCCGCTTCCAGGGCGAGCAGCCTCTTGCGCGCTGCATCGAGGTTTGCGGCCATGACCGCTTCCGACCGCTGAACGGAATTGGTGAAAGCGAGGTCGGCTTTTTCCTTGGAGTCCGAGAGCTTCTGCCGCGCCGTCGCCGGGTCGCTCATCCTCAGGCTGATGCCCTCATCCAGGAGCTGCCGTGCGGCATCATAATTGTCGGGATCGAAAAAGTCGGCGTCCACTTCCCGGGCGCGGGCAAGAGCGTTTCGGGCGTCATCTATTTCCACGTCCGTGATGGGCGGGGCAACATTCGGGGTCACTATCTGAGGGACGTTGATCGTGTACTGCGCGCTGGTCACCGCGGAATCGCCCATTGACGGCTTCACACCGACGGCCTGGAGGGTCTGGGTAGAGGTGACGGAGATCGGTCCCGCGTACAGGATGCCGCTGGCGGCGCTGGGAGTGCTGCCGTCCGTGGTGTAGTAGATCTGCGCGCCGTCCGTCGCACTGCGAAGCGTCACGGAGGTGGAAGCGTCAAAGGCTCCCGCGGGAGGGTCGAACTGCACATCCGCCACCTTCCCGGTGATCGTGAACGTCGCGCTCACCACGGGAGAATCGCCCCAGCCTTTTTTCGCCGCCATGGCGCGAATCGTGGTCGTCGTCGAAACCTGGATGGGAGCTGAGTACACGGTGCCCGTGGCGGCGGTCGGGACGGAACCATCCGTGGTGTAGCGGATCTCCGCAGCTTCAGTCGCGGTGGAAAGGGTCACGGACTGCGCGTCCGGAAACACCCCCTCCGCGGGGCTGAAAGCGGGAGCCGCGACGGTCTGCGCGGGGGGTTTCGGCGTCGACGGGCAGTTCACGAGCACAATGCAGAGAGCGAAGATTGACGCGAGCCGAGTGAAACGGGCCATGGAGCGCCTCCCTGTCGACACATTCTCCGTCCCCGGGTAGTTGCACGGGGCGGGCTCTCTTACGGAGAAAAGTCTACACGCACAAAAATGGGTTGTCAACTCAAAGTAGTATTGATAGAATCTTTTCAGGAGTAAAATCCACTCGAGGAGGCTGCGCATGAGGAACACGTTCATCCTCTCGGTCCTGCTGCTTTTCGCCGCCACGGGACTTCTCTGGGCGCAGTTCTGGAAGGACTACAGCGATGCAGACCGCCAGCGGGCAGGCGAGTCGTACTGGCTCGCCGGGAAACAATACCAGGCCGTCGGGAAAACAGAAAAAGGCGGCGAGTACATGAGGCTCGCCAAAGTCATCTACCCGCAGCTTGATCCGGCGGCAATCAAGGACGTCTCTCTGCCGTCGGCCGCGGAGCTGCTTGCCGCGGGACGGACGACGACGATCGGCGCCGGGGCGGGCGCGATTCCCTCCGGAGCCCTGAACTCCTTCTTCCTGCGGTTCGTCAGCTCGTTGGCCGAAAAGGATGCGGCATCGGCGGCCGGCTTCCTGGACGGTTCGATCTACCTCTCGAAGCTCCCCGCCGAGGTGACACGGGCGGATGCCCAGTCGGAGCTCGAAGGCTTCTTCAAGGACGCGCCGCTCTCCGGGCTGGAGCCTTCTTCAGTGTACGACCTGAACACCGCCGTCATCGCCCCTGCCTCCGCGGATATGCAGAAGGCCTGGGGTGCGACGTATACCTATACCGTCACCGCAAAGGCCGACTATTCGAAGTACGTGAGCTTCTGGGACATGAATCAGCAATTCTACATCCACAAGGTCGGGGCCGACTGGTTCATCCTCGGAGAAGGCCCGAACCCTCCTCCCCTCACCTGGTCACCGCAGAAGGCGGCGGCAGTGGAAGCGCAGCCGCCGGCGGCCGCAACGGATTCGGATTCCCGCAAGGCAATCTCGGACGCGTTCCAGGCATGCATGAGCGCAATATTGCAGAAGGATGCGGATGGCGCGCTGTCGCACATGAGCGACAACATCAGGTTCATGCGTCTACGGCAGACCGTTTCCAGGGACGAGCTGAAGACATCCCTGCTGGGCTCCTTCGACAATGCGAGCTTCACTGAAACCACCCTTGCCGACGCCATCGACCTGGACAGCATCTTCGTGCAGCCCGCGGAAAGCCCTGTGGAGGGCGTCACGGGTACGGTCTATGAGCTCAACGCGAAATCCAAAGTAGACATGTCCTCCAGCATCCCGTTCTGGTCCAACTACCAGAAGTACTACTTCGTCGAGGAGGGTACCAATTGGATGATATTCGCCATCCTCTGAAGTCGCACGTCATGCGCGGCCTTGCGGCCGCGCTTTTTTTGGCCGTCTGCGGCGCCGGCGCATCCGCCCAGGACGCTATCGGAAGCGTCTCGTATCTCGAGGGAACGGTCGCAATGGTCCGTGACGGCGCCGATGTGGACGGCGTTGCCATCGGACAGGATCTGCAAAGCTTCGACCTGGTGAAGACAAGGTCCGACGGCCAGGCCGAGCTCGCCATCTCGTCTCCCCAGCTTCCCCGCATGACCATCAAGATGAGCGCTGATACGCAGTTCTCCGTGGAGGTGGCGACCGTGGAGGGGAAGCAGGAGAGCACGATCGGCATCATGGGCGGACAGATCGCCCTGAAGGTGTCAAAGCTCCTGCCCACGCAGAGCGTGAAGGTGAAGTCGGACTCCGCCGCGATGGGCGTCCGGGGAACCGATTTCACCGTGACAGCTCCCGAAAGCGGTGACATTCTTGTCGCCTGTGATGAAGGCGAGGTGGTGGTCACCGACGAAGAGGGCAAGGATCTCACGGCGGTCCCCGGCACGGTCGTCGAGAAAAGGCCGGGGGAGGTCTATCGCACGGTGCCGGTGGCCGCCACGGGGCTCGAGCAGTTCAGGACGCAGTGGCGCGCGGAGCGGAGCCGGTTCATGCAGGCGAACGCTCTCAGGCTCATCCAGGCCAACGCACGGCGGTATCTCCAGCTCAGCCGCGAGTTCAATCTCGCGCACCGCGAGCTGGCGCGGAACCAGGGGATCGTGAGAAAGTGGGCGTTCGAAGATCGAGCCGGGCGGATCGGCTCGGCAGCCGAGGTGCTCAAAGAAAGACGCATCATTGGCGCGCTCCTCCAGCGCCTTCGCAGGACCGCGTTCCAGCTCGAACGCGTGGCCTTCCGGCTGGAGCGGCTGCAGACTCTCCACGATCGCGGGGTCGGCACGGGGACGATCGACGGCGGGATGACCACGCAGGTCTTCTTCGCGCAGGTTTCCCGGGAGCGGCGGGACGTGGCACAGAAGCTTGCCCTCACCCGCTTCCTGACCAAGCAGTACCTGAAGCGCAACGAGGGGCGCCTGCCGTAGGCGCGACCCGGCTCAGAAGATCGCCTTCTCCGTTTCAAGGTCGAAGAAATGGATCTTCGTCAGGTCAGGGTGCATGTTCGCCACTTCCCCGATGTGGAACATGTGACGCGGAGCGACCTTGGCGACGAGCTGGTTGTTCTTCGTGCTCACCCAGAGGTGGATTTCGGATCCAAGCGGCTCGATGACCTCCACCTTCGTCGGGATATTGTTCGTCCTCTCGGGAGCCTCCGTATACAGGAGGTCTTCAGGCCTGACGCCCAGGATGGCGTCCTTGCCGGCGTAGTTGCGAAGGGTTTCGGTCTGCTGGGGAGTGAGCTCAAGGCGGAAGGTCCCCTCGTCGGCGAACAGCTTCCCGCCTTCCATCTTCAGGCCGACCTTCATGAAGTTCATTGGGGGAGAGCCGATGAAGCCGGCCACGAACCTGTTCACCGGCGTGTTGTACAGGCCCAGCGGCGTGCCGATCTGCTGGATGAGGCCGTCCTTGAGCACGACGATCCGGTCCCCCATGGTCATGGCCTCGATCTGGTCGTGGGTCACGTAGATCATGGTTGCCTGCAGCCTGTGGTGCAGGGCGGAGAGCTCGGCGCGCATCTGGACCCTCAATTTCGCATCCAGGTTGGAGAGCGGCTCGTCAAAAAGGAAGACTTTCGGCTTCCGCACTATGGCGCGGCCTACCGCAACGCGCTGGCGCTGCCCGCCGGAGAGGGCCTTGGGCTTCCTGTCCAGCAGCTCCTCGATGTCCAGGATCTGGGCCGCTTCATGGACGCGGGAGTTGATCTCGGCACGGGGATATTTGCGGATTTTCAGACCGAAGGCCATGTTGTCGTACACGGTCATGTGGGGATACAAGGCGTAGTTCTGAAAGACCATTGCGATGTCCCGGTCCTTCGGCGCCACGTCGTTCATGAGCTTCCCGTCGATATACAACTCGCCCCCGGAAATCTCTTCCAGGCCCGCGACCATCCTGAGGGTCGTGGTCTTCCCGCAGCCCGAAGGCCCGACGAGAACCACGAATTCCTTGTCATTGATCGTCAGGTTTGCGTTGTCGACCGCCTTGACGCCCCCCTCATACACCTTGGTGATGTTCCTGAGCTCTACTGTCGCCATTGGCAACCTCCTGAGGTTGATTATTTTATGGAGCAATCATAAGTCAGAACCCGGCCCATGTCAATGAAAAAGGCTGCCGGGGACGGGAAACGGGGCAGTGAAGGTCATTTTTTCTGCGCGCTCTGCCAGTCTTCGAGCCTCTTTTCCAGCGTCTCGGACTCCGCGCCGGATGCTGAATCCAGGATCCAGGGCAGCACGACCGCGTCCCTGAGCTTGACCCAGTTGTCCGGCAGGGTATCGGGAAAGGTGAGAAGGTTCTCCATCGGGATATGGCCGAGGAGAAGCGGGTACTTCGCCGGCAGGTCCTTCTCGTCTATGCTCTTCAGTGCGGAAAACCCGTTGGTGATGCCGAACACGCCAATGCGGCGGGACTGGTTGACCGTGAGCAGACTCTGCTGGACCGACGGACTGCAGAACCACTGCAGGAATGCCTTTGCCCCGGCCTTGTCGCGCGATGAACGCGGGACTCCGGCGTACAGGACGTCGTCGAGCACCGGGATCGCCCCGTCATGAGAAAGCCATCTGAAATCGAAGTCCCTGCGCTCCTCCTCCGGGAGGGCGAACAGATCAGGGAAGGAGGCGAGTGAAAAGAGGGTCTTGCCGGAGGTCAGGAGCTTGTACCAGGGCTGCACGAGGATCCGTTTTGAAAATGCAGCGTCGGCATCGGCGCCCCCGTTCACGCCCACCATCCAGGAACGCGTGAATTCGACCGTCTTCTTCAGCCCGTTTTCGTCCCAGCCGGGCATGCCGTTTCTCCCCGGGCGAAGGTGAGCCCCGAAGAGCAGGGCTGTGGAGGTGAGAAAGTCCGGATTCCAGGCGGGGGAGAACCCGACGTTGAGCAAGGCGCCCGCCTTGTTCGTCCTGTTGAAGGCCTTGCTCATGCTCTGCAGGGTGTCCAGAGGCATGAACATGGTGGGCAGGTCCGTGAGCTGGCGGACATAGACAACCGCCGGAAGGGAGAAGGAGAGGGGGACGAGGACGGAGCGGTTGTCGCGCGACCCCATGGCAAGAAGGCGTGCGTAAAACCACGCGGGATCGATCTTCCCCGGCTTCACGATGTCCCCGAGACCGTCCATCCTGTCCATGATGGAGGGGCTCGCCAGCCATTCGCCGATCACGAGGTCACCGGCGGATCCGTCGAGAACGGCCTGGGAGGGTGACTCCTGGTATGACAATTCCACCCTGACGTCGGGCTGCAGCCCGTTGAACCGGTCGACGTATGCGGCCATTTCGGCGCGGTTGGTCACCAGCTGGATGGTCCCCTCCAGGCCGAATCCACAGCCGGCGAGCATCACGCAGGCAGAGAAAGCGCCCGCGAGAGACGCGCGGCGAAGGGCAGTTCTCATCCCGAGCACTGTAGGGAGAACGATCATGCGGTGTCAACGTGCAACGAGCGGATCCGGGCCCTCGTTCTCAATCGTCGGTGATTCTGATAGCCTGCCGCACGTGGAGACCACGTGAGCGAACCTCTGTACTTGACCTACTCGCGCTACTTGAAGCAGCGTCATGGGCGCAGCGTGTATCGCATTGCCGTGGACGCGGGCTTCAGCTGTCCCAACAGGGCCGGAGGCAGATCCGGGGCCGGCTGCTCCTACTGCGACGCCGACGGATCCCGGGCCCCGTACCTGTCCAGGAACGAGCCCCGTTTCCCGGTTGGATGCACCGGCTCTGACGGCCCGGCGCTGGATTCGGGCGCGCTGGAGCGGCAGGTGAACGACGCGATATCGTTCTACCGCCGGACCCGCGGAGACGGTGAGTACATCCTGTATTTCCAGGCCTATTCGAATACGAACGCGCCGGCGGAAGCCTTGCGACGTGTCTACGACACAGGCCTCGCGCTGGCCCGCTTCCGCGGGTTGAACGTCGCGACGCGTCCCGATTGTCTCGACGAGGAGAAGGCCGACCTCCTCGCCTCCTACCGCGAGAGGGGGCTCGAGGTCTGGGTCGAGCTCGGGCTGCAATCCGCCAATGATTCGACCCTGAAACGTATCGGACGCGGGCACACGACTGCGGACTTCGAGCGGGCTTTCGACCTGCTGCGGCGCCGCCGGCTGAAGATCGCCGTCCACCTCATCTTCGGCCTGCCGGGTGAAGGCCTTGCAGAGATCCTGCGGACCATGAGCGTCCTCGCGCGGCTCCATCCTGACGGCGTGAAGATCCACAACCTGCACGTGCCTGTGGGAACGGTCATTGCCGCCGAACACCGGAAGGGCGAGATCGCGGTGCCGTCACCGCGGCGGCACCTCGAATACGTCATCGCCGCGATCGAGCATCTGCCTCCGCAAACCGTCATCATGCGGCTCACCTGTGACACTCCCGCCGAAAGGCTGGCGGCGCCGCGTGATTTCTGGCCCAAGGAGGTGTTCTATTCGGAGCTCGAAAGGGAAATGCGGGCGCGGGGGTCCCGCCAGGGCAGGTTGTTCACCCCGTCCGCTGAATGACGTCGCGCCGCTTGACCCCGCGCGGGGCATCGTTTACCTTTTCCGCGGAAGAGGCCAGAACGTGCCGGTGAAAGACCCTGACATTTTCAGAATCGTGGAAAAGATAGGCGATCATTTCCAGAACAATGTTTCCAACCGCTTCATCCGCAAGGCGCTGGTGATGCTCGAACTTCAGCAGGCGGAATGGGACCGCCTGGAGAACCTCACCGTCAAATCGGAGTATTACAAGCAGCAGGGTTTCCAATTCGACGAGCTGTACGAGATGGTGCTCGCCGCGGCGCACTTCATCCACCAGGCGCGCATGAAGATGCTTCCGAACATCCGCGGGGTGCTCGCGCAGGGCGGCACCGAACAGGACCGGGTGCTGCGCGACATGGCCGCGCAGAATTTCGGCGTCAACATCGCCATCCTTTCGGACCTGGTCAACGAGCTCTATCTGAAAACAACGAACCTCGACAGGGCCGCGCACGAGAAGAAGCGCCCGGTGTACGAACGCATTCCCGAGCTGAAGGACCTGGGCAGGCTGCTGGTGAACGAGTAGAGGCCGCTGCAGTCGGCGCGAGCGCCGGTCCCGCTACATTTTCTCCGCCGTGCTGAAGATCACATCGAACAACTCTTCGAGCTTCTCCAGGTCCACGCTGGAGAGGGCAACCCGCAGGCAGCGGTCGTTGATTGCAATCGTGCCGACGCCGCTCCCCGCCAGCAGGGCCTTGCGAAGCTCCTCCGCCGCGCCGCGCAGCAGGCGGAAGCTCATGAAGTACCCCGAGTTGAACGGCAGCGGTTCGATCGCCGTGCTTTTCCTTTTGGAGAGTATCGACTTCGCCCGATCGTAGCGCTCGCGGAGGAGCTTCGCCGCCTCTGCCTTCTGCGCGGCGCGCAGGGGGTTCTCCAGTGAATGCAGGATGAGGTTCTGGGCGAGCATGCTGGAGTTGGAAACCGTGGAGCGAAGCGCGCCCATCAGTTTTCGCGTCAGCGCATCGTAGTGCGCCTCGGTGAGTCCCTTCGCGCCCAGCGTGATGAACCCGGTCCGGAAGCCCCACGTGAGGTCCTCCTTCGTGGAGCCGTCGACTTTTGCCGCCAGGAGGTTCTCGTGGAGGCCGCAGAGGCGCGCGAAAAGCGACTGCTCGTAGATATTCGGTTCGTAATACAGGCCGAAGTAGGCGTCATCCGTGATCACAAGGAAGCGGTTGCCGCGAGACGCGAACTCCCGGAGAGCCGAGACGATGGCCGCGGCCTCGTCGATCGTGGGCGAGTACCCCGTCGGATTGTTCGGGAAGTTCAAGAGGAGAATCACCTTTCCCGATCCGGCGGCGCGGGAGAGCGCGTCTCGCATCCCCGCGACATTGAATCCGGCGCCGGCGTAGAAGGGAAAAGTGACCACTGACGTTTCGCGCCGTGTCTCGAAGATGAGCGGGTAGTTGTCCCAGTGCAGGTCAGGGAGAACGAGCAAGTCTCCCTTGTCGGCGAACAGGTCCGCGAGGGTTGAAATACCGCACGTCAGGCCGGCCACGACCAGGGGGAGCGAGAATCGCGCGTCCCCGAGGTCGGGATTCTTCGACAGTATTTCTTTCTTCCAGAGCTCCCGCAGTTTTTCCACACCTTGCGTCGGTGCGTAGGGGAAGATCTCGTCGGGGTCCAGGCCGGGCACCAGGGAGCGAATGGCCTGGAGGAACAACGGCTTGCCCGCCTTCGTGGCGATGCCGATGGTGGCATTTGCCCGGGTGGCGCCCTTTTTCGCCTCGGCGGACTGGGCCACGATCCCCTTGGGAAAATACAGGCGGCGTCCAAGGCCGGAGAGCAGCGCGTCGGCGACGCTGCCGGCCAGGGCGTTGTTCAGCTCGTGTGCGAGAGCGTTCATGCATGGTTTCTAAAGGATGACGGCCGTCTGTGTCAACGCGGTTCGCCGGCCCGCGCGCGCCGTCCGTCGCTGCACTCTCTCCTTGACAGTCGCCAGAACCGCGGCTACATTTCTGTATCTTTTTCGAAAAAAAAGTACATTTTTGTAGAAGAGGTGAGGAGGAAAAGATGCCCGGAGAGAGGCGGAAGCTTGACGGGGGAGCGGAAGAGCTCTCCATACTTTTCGAGGTAACCCAGATACTCGATTCCAGCCTCGACCTCAGGACGGTGGTGGAGCCGGTGCTGGAGGTCATCACCCGCTCCCTCGGCATGAAGTTCGCGACCATCACGCTGCTCAACCGGCAGAGCGGGGAGATCTCCATCGAAGCCGCCTACGGCCTGTCCGCAAGCCAGAAGAAAAAGGGCCGCTACAAGCTGGGAGAAGGAATCACGGGCAAGGTCATCCAGACCGGCAAATCGGCGATCGTCCCCAGGATCTCCGAAGAGCCGGAATTCCTGGACAAGACGGGGGCCCGCAAGTCCCACGAGGTGGATCTCTCGTTTCTCTGCGTTCCCATCAAGCTGGGAAGGGAGGTCGTCGGCGCGCTGAGCGCCGACCGGATCGCCTCGAAGGCGCAGGCCCTCCAGGAAGATGTGCGGGTGCTCTCCATCGTGGCCTCCCTGATCGCCCAGGCGGTGCGGCTGCGCCAGTCCGCGCAGGAGGAACGGGAACGGCTGATGGAGGAAAACCTGCGGCTCCAGGACGAGCTGAAGGACCGCTTCCGGCCGTCGAACATCATCGGCAACTCCAAGGCAATGCAGGAGGTGTACAAGCTCATCGCCCAGGTATCGTCCAGTGATACGACCGTGCTCCTTCGGGGAGAGAGCGGCACCGGCAAGGAGCTGGTGGCGCATGCGCTTCATTACGCAAGCCCGCGAGCGACGAAACCCTTCGTAAAAGTGAACTGTGCGGCCCTACCGGAAGGGGTCATCGAGAGCGAGCTCTTCGGCCACGAAAAGGGCGCGTTCACCGGCGCGGTGGCATCACGTAAGGGGCGTTTTGAGCTGGCCGAGGGCGGGACGCTCTTTCTCGACGAGATCGGGGACCTCTCACCCGCCATGCAGATCAAGCTCCTCCGGGTGCTGCAGGAAAAGGAGTTTGAGCGGGTGGGTGGCACGGCCACGATCCGCGCGGACGTGCGCCTCATCACGGCGACCAACAGGGTGCTGGAGGACCTCATCCAGCGCGAGCAGTTCCGCCAGGACCTGTACTACCGCTTGAACGTGTTTCCCATCCACATCCCCCCGCTGCGCGAGAGACGGACCGACATCCTCCTGCTCGCGGACTACTTCGCGGAGCGCTACAGCCTGAAGACCCACAAGAACGTGCGCCGCATCTCCACGCCGGCCATCGACATGCTGATGGCATATCACTGGCCGGGCAATGTGAGGGAGCTGGAAAACTGCGTCGAGCGCGCGGTGCTGCTCAGCGACGACGACGTGATCCACGGACATCACCTGCCTCCCTCGCTGCAGACCGCCGAGTCAAGCGGCACCGTGCCCCGCGGAACTCTCAAGGCGACGCTTGATCGGGTGGAGAAGGAGCTCCTCGTCGAGGCGTTGAAATCATCGCGGGGCACCATGGCGGCGGCCGCGGCATCGCTGGGGATCACCGAGCGGATCATGGGCCTGCGGGTGAGGAAGTACCGCATCGAGTCGCGCCGATTCAAGAGCACGTAGGGCATTTCAGGACCTGGCACGCAAATTGCTGATTGATGGCAAAGAATCTTCTTCTAAAAGGAGGGATCGATGCCTCAAATCAACAGCGGAGACACCGCCTGGATGCTCGCCGCCACCGCGCTGGTCATGGCCATGACCGCACCGGGGCTGGCGATGTTCTACGGCGGCCTGGTGCGCCGCAAGAATGTCCTTTCCACAATGATGCACTCCTTCTTCATCCTGTGCCTTATCAGCGTGCAATGGGTGCTTTGGGGATACAGCCTGGCCTTCGGCCCGGACGTCGGACATTTCGTCGGCAACCTTTCGTGGATCGGCTTGAAGGGCGTGGGCCTGACGCCCAATCCGGATTACGCTGCCACAATTCCCCACCAGCTCTTCATGGTCTATCAGATGATGTTCGCGGTCATCACCCCCGCGCTCATCAGCGGCGCGTTCGCTGAACGGCTGAAGTTCTCCACTTTCGCGGTGTTCAGCCTGCTCTGGGCGACGCTGGTTTACGATCCGATCGCCCACTGGGTGTGGGGCACGAACGGCTGGCTGCACAACCTGGGCGCGCTGGACTTCGC
>JBEKTX010000003.1:0-35263 GCA_049515615.1 Spirochaetia bacterium | reverse complement strand
GACACGCACGCGGCATTCTACGCGCTGGACGTCGTCGGCCAGGGAATCATTCCTTCCCTTTTCTCGCTGGTCCTGCACATGTTTCTTTCGCCGCACCCCGACGCGGGCGGAATCCTGGTGGAAAAGGCGGCAGGGCCCGCGGGTGCGCGCGCGCTCCCTCCCGCGGAGGTGGTGAAGAAGCTGAACACGCGCTTCTACCTGCGCGACGATGCCAATCCCTATTTCACGATGACCTACGCCACGATAGAGCCGGAAACAGGCAAGCTGCGTCTCGTGCGGGCCGGCCATCCCTTTCCCCTGCTCCAGAAGGCTGACGGATCGATGCGGCAATTGAGGATCGAAGGCTACGCGGTGGGTCTCTTCCCGAGCGCGGACATCGTTTCCGATGAGCTGGAGATGGAGAGCGGGGACAGGCTCTTCCTGTATTCCGACGGGCTCGTGGACTGCGCGAATCCCTCCGGCGCAAGCTTCGGGCCGCAGCGGCTGGAGGATGCCATAAAGGCCGGCAGGGGAAAGCCGCTCTCGGAGGTCATCAGCGCAATTCGGGAGGCGGTCGTGAAGTGGCGCGGGTCTGACATCTTCAACGACGACGTGTCTCTTCTCGTTCTGGAGAAGGAATAGACAGGCCCCTCAGCCTTGCGGGAAGGTGAGCGTGAAGGTGGCTCCGGGTCCGCGGTCCACGGCAAGAGTGCCATGGAGCTGGCTTACGAGGGTGTTCAAGATACGCAGGCCCAAGGTGACAGGAGCGCCGATATCCACGTCCGCGGGCAGCCCGACTCCGTTGTCGCTTACCGTGAGCACCAGCATCTGCGTACCCTCGGCGCGTTTTTCCGCTGCGTCCTTGCGCATTGTGACGCTGATCGTTCCGGTCCGGCCTTCTGGAAATGCGTATTTCAGCGCATTCGACAGAAGCTCGTTGATGATGAGACCGCAGGGGACCAGGACGTCCATGTCCAGCGTGATCTCATCCACGTCGATGTCCATCGTCACCGTCTCGGCGTTCCCCGCGTAGGAATGCCGAAGGTGCGCGGCCAGGTCACTGACATACGCGTTGAAGCTGGCCCCGCGCTCGTCTGCCGACTGGTAGAGCTTCTCGTGGATCAGCGCCATCGAGTGCACCCGGTTGCGGCTCTCCTGGAGGAGCGCGCGCGTGTGCGCGTCCTTCGTGGCGCCTGCCTGGAGGGCGAGGAGGCTCGAGATGACCTGCAGGTTGTTCTTCACCCGGTGATGGATTTCCTTCAAGAGTATTTCCTTCCGCCGGGCCTCCTCGGCCTGCTTGAGGTCAGTCACCTCCCGCACCAGGACGATCACTTCCGACTCGCTGCTGGCCACGAATCTCTCCTCGTACCAGCGGCGGCCGGATGCCGCGTCCACGTGAAACGCGAGCATCTGGGGGACGCCCGTGTCCAGCACGGTTCCCGTGGCAGCAATGGACTTGTCGAAGAGCTCGGGGGACAGGAACGAATACAGCGAAAGTATCATCTCGGCATCCCGGCCCACGAGGTCGTTTGCCGCCTCCAGGAGCGGGAGCTGCCGGGGCGATCGCGCATCGAGAATCGTGCCGTCGCGGGTGACGCGGAAGATCGCATCCGGCACGGCATCGAGAAAGGCCTCGATCCGACGCTCGCTGGCGCGCAGCTGCTCGGTTGCCTTGGCCTGGGCGTCCAGCATGCCATTGATCGCCGCGCCGATGTAGGCGATCTGGTCCTTGCCGGCGATTGCGACCCGCTTCGTGGGATCCCCCCCGGTGCCGATGGCGAGCACGCTCCTTCCGAGGTGCATGAGCCGTGAAAGCACGGTGCGCTCGATCGTGAGGATCACGACCCCGCAAAAACCTGCGCCGACCAGGAACAGCCAGATGTAGAAGAACCGCACCGTCCGTTTTCCCTGCTGCATGATATCGCGGGGAGAGTCCACCTGGACGATGGCCACGGAGACCCCCTCAATATCCCGCAGCAGCGAGTAGACGGATGCCATCCCGCCCCGGGTGGTGTCGATGTACACGGGACTATCCGGTGTGACACGGGGCAGCACGCCGCGCACGGATTCGGGAACCGCGGACCCCTCCAGAGGGTAGACCGACACGGTGACCAGGAGCCGGTTCCCCAGCTCGCGCACCTGATTAGCGTCGAACAGCCGGCCCATGATGAGCGTGCCATCAACGGGGAGGGATCGCAGATCATCCACGATCGGGCGGGATGCGAATACCAGAAGTCCCTGCGGCAGGCCGATTATCCCCTCTGCCTTGCCGGTTTTATCCTGAAATCGCACCTGCCCGGGGTGGCTTGCGATCCACGGGGAAAGGTTGTCCACGATCCCGGCCCGCGCTGTTCCGGTCCCGTACGAGCGGCTGTACACGATCTTGCCCGCAATGTCCAGGATGATGACGACGTCGAGGTGCAGGTTGGCGGCGCCCTCAGCCGTGAAGTTCGTCTGCGTGAACGCGGAGGTCGGATGCTGGACGAACCGGTACAGGTCGGTCCACGCGGCGTTGTCCTCAACCGACCGTCCGAGGGCCTGCGCCTGCCGCGAGATGTCGGCCCCAATGCGCTGCGCGTCGCGCTCCATGTAGCGCCGTTCGAGCCCCGCATAGCTTTCAAGGAGGATTGCGCTGGATGCCAGCGAGATGATGATGAGCATCACGAGGAGCGTGCCGCCAATGGCAAGGAGGATGCGCCTGCGCATGGTTCGGTTCGAAGCCTACACCGGCGCAATGGATGGGTCAATGCCTATCGGGACAGCATCACAACGGTGGACCGCGCCTCCAGGCGCCGTGTCTCCTGCTCGACGCGCTCCTCTGCGCCGGGCGGGACAACGTCCCGTGGGGACGGCAGAGCGGTATCGATTGCCCCGTACCACGCCTCTTTGCCCTGGGGCACCGGTGCGAGGGTAAAGAGCACCGGCGCATCCGAGGCGTTCAGCATGATCAGGATGTCGCTGTCGTCCCTGTCCGCGTCGATCTCCGACTTGTTGCCGTCGATCAGGAGCGCAAGTGTGAGGCGTTCGGACGCCCAGTCGGCGGGCTCCGCCGCGTCGGTGAGCCAGGTGATGTCCGGGATCGTGTCGTGCCGCGAGTTGCGCCCGCTGTAGAACTCGGGCCGAAGGAAGGCGGGATGCCTCATCCTGAAGGCGAGCAATTCGCGCGTGAACCTGTGCACGTCGGCGTGCTTCTCCCGCAGGCGCCAGTCGTACCACGAGATCTCGTTGTTCTGGCACCAGGGGTTGTTGTTGCCCCGCTGCGTTCGGCGAAACTCGTCGCCCCCCAGGATCATCGGCGTGCCGAGAGAGAGAAGGAGAGTCGCCAGGAGATTTTTCACCTGGCGGTTTCTCACCGCCTCGATGACGGGATCAGCCGTCGGTCCTTCCACGCCGTAGTTGGCGGACTCGTCGGGAGTGGCTCCATCGACGTTCTGTTCCGCGTTCTCCTCGTTGTACTTGCGCCTGTAGCTCACGAGGTCATTGAGGGTGAATCCGTCGTGCGATGAGACGAAGTTCACGCTGTGAAAGGGCTTTCGACCGTCCCGCAGGTAGAGGTCGGCGCTTCCGGAAATTCTGGTGGCCAGGTGAGGGACGGTGCCCTCATCGCCGCGCCAGAATCTCCGCACGTCGTCGCGGAACTTGTCGTTCCATTCCGCCCAGCGGCCGCCGGGGAATGATCCCACCTGGTAGGCGCCCGCCGCGTCCCACGCCTCGGCGATGATCTTTGTCTGTCGGAGGACCGGATCTTCCGCGATCCGCTCCAGGATCGGCGGGTTTTCCATGATGCGGCCCTCCCGGTCCCTTCCGAGCACGGAGCCCAGGTCGAAACGGAACCCGTCCACGTGCATTTCCACGACCCAGTAGCGCACGCATTCGATGATGAACGTGCGCACGATGGGGTGGTTGCAGTTCAACGTGTTGCCGCAGCCGGAGTAGTTCCGGTAGACGCGCGGATCCTCCTCGTCCAGCATGTAGTAGATCGAGTTGTCGAAGCCCCGGAAGCAGAGGGTCGGCCCGGTCTCGTCGCCCTCGGCGGTGTGATTGAACACGATGTCCAGTATCACCTCGATCCCCGCGGCGTGCAGGGCGCGCACCATTTCCTTGAACTCGGTGACCTGCTCGCCTCCGGCGCCCGCGCTGGAGTAGCGGCCCTTGGGCGCGAAGAAGGTGATCGTGTTGTAGCCCCAGTAGTTCTGCAGCCGCTCACCCGTGCGGGGATTCACCCTCGTGTTTTCAAGCTCGTCGAACTCCTGCACCGGCAGCAGCTCAAGCGCCGTTATGCCGAGATCCCGGAAGTAGGGGATCTTCTCGATCACGCCGCGGAACGTGCCGGGGTGCGCCACCCCGGAAGTGGGGCTGAGGGTGAGGCTTCGCACGTGCGTCTCGTAGATCGTGGTGAAACGGAGCGGCCGGGCAAGGGGCATGTCGCCCTGCCAGTCGAACTCGTCGGAGACGACGATGCCCTTGGGCATGCGCTCCGGCAGGCTCCAGGTGAAGTTGCCGGTGACCGCTTTCACATAGGGGTCGAGGAGGAGCTTGGTCGGATTGAACCTGTGGCCCTTCTCGGGTTCGTCCGGCCCGTCGACCCTGTAGAGGTAGCACGCCCCGGCTCCCACTCCCTCCACGTGCACGTGCCACACGTCGCCGGTCCGGTTCAGCCGGGGATCCAGCGAGATTTCCCGGGCGGGCTTTGAATCCTGCGGTGAGTCGAAGAGCAGGAGAGAGACGGCGGTCGCGTGCCTGCTGAAGACCGAGAATTGAGTCCCGCGCCCGTCGGGAGTCGCTCCGAAAGGCAGCGGCCTGCCGGGAGAAGTGCGCACATCGGATAGTAAGGTCGGGCGCGATCAGTGGTCAAGTGACGGCGCCGGCCAGTCCGATCTCTCCTGCCGCGGGCCGCATGCCCAGGATCGTTTCCGAGATGAGCTCGCCGATCTCCACTCCCATCATCGCGGCGCCCTTCTCGATGATTCCCCTGTTGACTCCGGCCGCGAACCTCGCATCCTTCCATTTCTTCCTCACCGAAGAGGCTTCCATGTCGAGGATGCTCCGGGACGGCCGCATGAGCGCGGAGGCCTTCACGAGGCCGGTGAGCTCGTCCACCGCGTAGAGGACTTTTTCCATCCGCTCCGTGGGCTCGACGTCCGAGCAGATGCCCCACCCATGGCTCACCACGGCATGGATGTACTCGGGGGGCCATCCAGCCTCGCTGAGGATCTCCGGGCTCTTGCGGCAGTGCAGCTCGGGGTACTTCTCGTAGTCGATGTCGTGCACGAGGCCGATGATGCCCCATTTCTCCTCGTCCTCGCCGTACTTGCGGGCATAGTGCCTCATGACAGCTTCCACGGACAGGGCGTGCGCTTTCAGGCTTTCGGCGGAGTTGTGGGACAGGAACAGCTCGAGGGCTTCGGCCCGGGTCGGGACATGGGGCAGTGCTGACATGGGGGGAATGTAATCATTTCGCTATTGAATTGCACGGGGTCCCTGTCGTGAGTATCTTTGCCACGATGCTTCCCGGATCATTTTTCGAGCTTGTTCGAACCTCAGAGATGCCGGTGCTGGCAGCTTTCTGGGCCGAATGGTGCGGTCCCTGCCGGATTGTCTCTCCCACGATCGAGCGCCTTGCGCGGGAAAACCACGGCCGCATTCTCACCGTGAAGGTGAACGTGGACAGGAAGCCGCAGGTCGCCCAGGCCTTCGAGATCCAGGGCATTCCCACCATCATGCTGTTCTGGCGGGGCGAGCCCCGCATGCGGCTCACCGGCGCATATCCATACGAGGCGATTCTGCAGAACATCCAGGAGAACTGGCCTCGCGGGGCCGGCGTGACTCCCTAGAGAATCTCCACAATCGCCTGCCGCGCCGTCTCCGGCGCCCCGAACGACTCCAGCCATTCGCGAAGGAACGGCCGGGAACCGATCTGGAGCTCGAACGCGGTGCCTTCGGCTGAGCTGCTGCACGTCCCCGCCAGCAGCATCCTTCTTTTCAACGATTTGGCCGCGGCGGTGAACGTCGTCACGCCCCCCGAGCGGGAAAGGGTGACCGGCGCGTGCGCGTCCCGCAGAAAATCCGCCAGTCGCTGCGCCGGGTCGGGGAAGAATCGCCGTGGAAGCTCCACCCTGACCGAGATCCTCTTCACGGTTTCAGGGTCCCATTCCTCCAGAATGGTGCCCAGGGGTCCGGCGGCATCGCCAAGGCTCCGGACCAATCGCGCGGCATCCCAGGCGATGACGGCAGCAACGGTCTGGCCGAACCACGGAAGATCATCCGCGTTCATTGCCATGCCGGCCGCGAAAGTCCCGTTGACCGAAAGGATGTTGTCCGCCTCCGCGGGGTGCCCGGCGAGATATTTCCTCAACAGCCATGCATCGATCCAGGGCGCGCCCATGCCCGCCGTTTCCCGCGGGAGCCGGACGTTCACGTACACCGGTTTCAGCCGGTGTTTCCTGTCCATCAGCTCGTCGAGCGCGCGCGCCTCACCGGAAAACCCTGACAGTTTTCGTGAATACCCTCGGTCTGATCCCTGTTTGGCGCGTTCGTACTGGCCGTGGAGGAAAAGACGGCTGTGCTCATCGTCCAGAAAACTGAATGGGAAAGGGTAGCCCAGGGGCCTCTCAACTGACATCTCTTCCCGATTCGCGTCGAGCCAGCGCTCCAGTGCCTGCTGGGCCCGGTCCGGGAGCCCCGCATCGGTGATGCATCCGGCCTCCGACATCTGCTCCAGCAGGACGTGCAGGGAATACCCTCCGCACGCAAGAGCCTGCGACGCCGCGTACTCGGGCCAGCTCGAGGCCATACGAAACTCGAATCCATTGGTTTCGCAGATCGATTTCACCCGGCCGCCGATGCCCCGCCACGAACGCTCCTGGAGGAGCGGGGCGTCATGCCTCAGCGGGGTAAAGGGCATGCGGACCAGGTATCCGAAGCTGAACACCACCCGGGGCGCCGCGACCGCCTTCTGCCGGACCTGCTTTACCCACTTCACGAACCCCGCAAACTCCTCGACATCCGCCTCTATCTCCTTGCCCGTGAGCAGGTAGAACAGCTTCATCTCCCTGGTCTTTCGCGCGTGCATGGCCTCCACGACACCGCGGATGTCGTCTTCCGCCAGGCTCTTGTGGAGAAATCCCCGCAGCCTCTCGCTGATCCCTTCGACGCCGAGGGTGAAGCTGTTCTTGTCCCCTGCGATCTCCAGGTCGAGAAGCCCCGTGGTGCGCGCAAGGATGTCCACTCGCTGGCTCATGAGATTCACCCTGTGGAACAGGCGCGCAAGTCCGTCCATGATGACGGCAAGCTCCGTATGCGTGTTGAAGTTGAAGCTTTCGACTTCCAGCGTGGAGGCGCCGGTTGCGACCTTCAGCTCACGGGCGGCGCGGAGGACTTCCTCCGCCGGGATTTCCCGGAAAGGCTTCCTCTCGTGTCCTTCGAAGCAGAAGGAGCAGAGGCACGGACAGCCCCGCGTGATGGAAAGCCGGGCTGTCGCGGATTCGGGGCCGGGGAGAATGGGCCCCCCCGGCGCGAAGCTCCCGAGGGCCCGCGCCCTTGTCACGGAGCTCCCCAGCTTCCCTGCAATCCACAGGCCGTTCACCTGCTCGGCAATCGAGGACAGTCGGACCTTCTTTGGCAGTCCGCTGCTCGCGGCCCAAAGCCGCACGATCCTTCCCACGCTTCCCTCGCCTTCGCCGAAGAAGATCGCATCCGCCATGCAATCGCCGGTTTCAGACACCACTGCGTGGGCCGCCGCGGCGTTGGAGCCGCCGAGGATGAGCGGCGGCCATTGTTCTCCGCGGGCCCCCGCCCATACCGGTACGCCCGAATGAGAGAGGAGGAAGGGAAGGTTTACCTGCTCGAGCAGCCAGGAGTTGGAGATCAGGGCGAGGTCGAACTCAATCAGCGTGCGGTGCGACTGCGTTCCCAGTATGAGGGGAAGACCGGCCCCGGAGATAATTGCGGCGTCGGTGGGGCGCGGAAGAAATGCCATGTCGATGAATGCGGCGGGAAGAGCGGCCCTTGCCTCGCGAAAGAGGAAGAGATGGGGCGTGGATCTCTGCACATCGGCGAAGGGTGAAAGGCGCAGGATCAGGATGCGGCACACCGCCTCTTTCCAGCCGGGATTGCCGAAGCTGGGATTCGGGAGGTACAGCCGGTGATCGCGAAGCAGGTGCAGGGAGAATGCCACGCCCTCGTGCCGCCTTCGATATGAGTCTACCATCGCCTCCCCTGGCATTGGCGATCCGGTGATGACATTCGCCGTTCCGCTTCGCTGAGCCGGGCCGCCAGGTCTGCCGCCTCGATTCGGTTGCGCTCGCGGTGCTCGTTGAGGAAGCGCGCGATCTCGCTTGCGGAACGCAGTCCCTTGTCGATGATCGCCCTCATGTCCTGCCGGGAGGCCACGTTTCCGGGGGGCATGTCGTGGGCCTGGCCGTAGAGCTCCCGTGCGTACCAGAGCAGCTTCGCGAATCCCCGGTCGGCGCGCGAAAGCCGGTTGAAGCCGGGAATGCGCGTGAAGTTCGCGTAGGGATCCCAGGCGCGCTCAGCGTTCTGCGTCTCCAGGTTCTTCACCCGAAACGCTTCCAGGAGCCCCTTCTCCTCCAGCTCTTTCATCAGCGCATCCGAAAGAGAGAACAGGTGCATGACGTCCGAGATTGCATAATCGAGAAGCGCCGGTGAGAGCGGGCGTCGCAGCCAGTTGGCCCGCTGGAACCGGTCCTTTGCCCGGGAGGATCCTCCCTGGCCGGTGAGCGCCTGGAGGCCCCCCGGCTTGCCGAGGAGCCGCGCCGCGATGGCGAGGTCCAGGATCGGAGCCGGCCGGATCCCGAGGGCATGCTGGAATGAGAGCAGGTCGTTGCCCGCATCGAACCAGACCAACTCCCAGGGCGCATTCTCCAGGAGCGGTTTCAGAAGATCAGGATCATGGAGGGACAGGGGGTCTACGATGTACCCGTGCACGCCGTCGAAGAGCTGGATCAGAGCAACGTGGATGCCGTAGCGGTGGAGGTTGTTCTCTCCTTCAACGTCGATGGCCAGCCGCTTCACGCGCGCATCGCGAAGCCGTGAGACCATGCGGGCGAGTGCTTCGTCCGTCCGGATGAGGTCATAACCCGCCACTGATCCCTACTGGTTCTGAAGGATTTCGATCATCGCGGCGATGTTCTCAGGCTTCGCATCGCGCGGCACGTCGTGCGCCGGCGATGCGATGTAGCCCCCGTTCTTCCCGATTCGGTCGAGCAGCCGACGGACTTCCTCCTTCACGTCGTTCGTGCTGCCAAAGGGCAGGGTCCTCTGCGTGCTGATTCCTCCGTAGAAGGAGAGGCGGTCGCCGTAGCGGCGCTTGGCTTCATCCACGTCGATCACCTCGGGTTGGAAGGGGTTGAATACGTCAAGCCCACTCTCGATGAGGTCCGCAAAGAGCTCGTCCACTTTCCCGCAGGAGTGGATGAAAACCCGCTTGCCGCGGGATTTCACAAGCGCATACATCTTTCGGACCCGGGGCCCGATGAGCTCGCGCCAGAGCCCGGCGCCCATGAGAAGGCCCATTTGGTGTCCCCAGTCGTCGCCGAACATCATTGCATCGATCGGGAGCGCGCACGCCTTCTCGATCACCCGGAGGTTGTACTCCAGTATCCGGTCAAGAAGGGCGTGCGCGAACTGCTTGTCGTCGACCATCGCCATCAGGAATGTCTCCATGCCCGCAAGTGTCCACGCCCTTTCGAAGAGGCTGAACCCGAGGTTGGTCACGTGCAGCTCGTCCGGATGTTCGTCGATGAGCCGCGCATGGTCCGCAAATCGGGAAGGATCATCCGGATCGGGGAAACGAAAGTCGGTGAGTGTGTCCCGCGTGACCCTGACGTTGCAGACATTGCCAATGTCCCGGTCCATGGAGCGGTCCCAGTGAACGCCGAACTGGTCTTCCCAGGTCCCCTCGCGAATCTCTTTCCAGGCGTGTGCGGGCTCCGTGTGCAGGACATGGAGGCAGTTGCCGAGCTTCTTCTCGAACTCCGGATCACCGTAGTATGCGGCCATGTTCGCACGCGCGGGCTCGGTGAATCGGATGTTGTAGGGAATGCGGTCCGGCTGTCGATGGGAGAGGGACGCCAGGACGCGTTCGCGCTTGGTCACTCGGTCCTCCTCCGCAAGTATAGGGGGACACGCCGGGCGGGTCTACCCGATGAGTTTGTCTGCGGAGACCCCGAAGAAACTGGACAGTCTCAGTGCCATCTTTCGGCTGATCGGCCGACGCCCGTATTCCATGTTGGATATGTTCTGCCGCGATACGCCCCCTAGCTTCTGACCCAGCCCCGCCTGCGAGAGACCGTTGTCCTGCCGAAAGAACCTGAGCCATGCGCCGGGATTCATCTCCTTTGGATCCTGCTCGTACAAGGGAGCGTCGAGAATGTTGTGCATTCTTTTCCCGTATTCAATGTGAAGGATCAGCCGCCGCCCATACGTGTCACGAAGGCACTGCAGAAGGGCGCCGGGGATCATCCCCTTGATTTCGATATAGACACGGTTCGTTCTCACTCTCGCAAGCACATCATTTCGAAAAGGTGATTTCTGCACGCTGCTTGAAGCCTCGCTTGGTCGGACAGCACGATGCGCTGTGGAAATCGCAACGACAGGTTAGAACCATAGCGTTTGTAGTCAATTTCTGACTCCCTGGACGAGAGGGCTTCTGCCTAAGCAGGTTTCTGCCCAAGCTGGCTTCTGCCAAGCTGGCTTCTGCCCAAGTGGGCTTCTGCCAAGCTGGCTTCTGCCCAAGCAGGCTTCTGCCCAAGCAGGCTTCTGCCCAAGTGGGCCTATTGGCTACAGGTCCTGCCTGTAGTCAATTTCTGACTCCCTTTCGCATTGTTTGACCGCGCCCATGTGCGTAGTATCAAGTTGCGGCCCGAATTGCGCGGACGTAGTCATGTTCTGACTCTCTGCCCGAGAGTGGGCGCTCAGCGTCGCCACTAGTATTATTCTCCGATGAAGCAGCAACCCTTTGACCCGGGCATCACCCAGAGCTACGACGGCAGGGTCCGCAGGATCGTCAACAGGGACGGCTCGTTCAATGTGCGGCGCCACGGCCGGCGGCTGCAGGACTTCCATCTCTACCAGTTTTTCATCCGCCTCTCATGGCCGGCGTTTTTCGCCGTGATCCTTGCGGCCTTTTTTTCCGTCACCCTCCTATTCACGGGGCTGTTCTTTGCGGCCGGCATCGGCGGTCTCCAGGGGATCCCCGCCGGAACGCCGATCGAGACCTTCCTCCAGGTATTCTTCTTCAGCGTGCAAACCCTCACAACGGTGGGATACGGGAATATCGCGCCGCGGAGCATCGAAGCGAACGTCGTGGCGAGCATCGGGGCGATGTTGGGCGTGTTGGGCTTCGCGTTCAGCGCGGGCCTTCTGTATGGACGATTCTCCCGGCCGAACGTGCGGATCCTCTTCAGCACCTTCGCGATCGTGGCGCCCTACCAGGGGGCCACGAGCCTGCAATTCCGGATCGCAAACCAGCGCGCGAATGCGCTCGTGGACATCGAAATCACCGTCGTCCTGATGACCGTGGAAGGGACAGGTCGGGAAGCCCGGCGTGTCTATGCGAAGCTGGAGCTGGAACGCTCGGCCATTTACTTTCTCCCTCTCACCTGGACTGTCGTGCACCCCATCGATGCGACCAGCCCGCTGTCCGGCAAGTCAGCCGAAGACATGGCCTCTCAGGCTGCCGAGATCATGGTCCTCCTCCGTGGATTCGATGACACGTTCAGCCAGGCGGTGAACTCGCGTTTTTCCTATCGATTCGACGAAGTCCTCTGGGGATACAGGTTCGCTCCCGCGTTTCACAACGACGAGAACGGCCACCTCGTCCTGGACCTTGCGAAGATGGACGACGTGAACAAGGTATGATAGCGTGCGGGCTGATGAAGCTCGCTCGGTCAGCCCACCTTCGCGCCGCGCTTCTCGTCCTTCTCGCGCTCGGCCCGGTCTTCAGTGCGCCCGCGCAGTTGTCGGTCAGCCTCATACCGGACGGCGTTTCGGCGGCCGGTGGGGCTCTCCTTGCGGCGGCGAGCCTGGGCCTGCACGGATCGACCCAGGAAATGCCGGTGGACATGGACCGGGTGAGCAGGTTCGACCGGCTGGCCATGTTCAGCTATTCCCCGGGGCTGGATGTGGCAAGCAGCGTCGCGCAGTACGCCGCCGCGGCCCTTCCGTTGGCCCTTGCCTTCGGAATCAGCCAGGACCAGGCATTTGCCGCCGGAGTCATTTATTTCGAAGTTCTGTCCCGCTCATTCTTCGCGAAGAACACGCTGAAGTTCCTTTTCCCCCGTGTCCGTCCCTGGGTCTATCTCGCTCCGGTGTCCGGATCTGTTCCTGAAGTCTGGGAAGGAAACGACTCTTTCCCCTCAGGACATGCCACCCTGGCGTTTGCTGCCGCGGCATTCGGCGTCACGGTGGCCGCGGTCGACCTCCCTTCCGGTTCACCCTGGCTCCTTCCATTCGCGGCGACGGAAGTGAGTCTTGCCGTGCTCACCGCATCGCTGCGAGTCTTCTCCGGGATGCATTTCATGACTGACGTGATTGCCGGGGCGGCACTGGGCACGGTCATCGGCGTCGCCCTTCCACTGACCCACACCGCGTGGACGGGGGGCAGCATCGGCAAGTCGATTCCCGCACTTCGGTTCGAAGTTCCCATTCTGGCACTTGCATTGTAGACCCTGACTGCACACAGGTTCAGGTGCTATCCTCGGCTGCATGGGCACGGAGTCGATTCTGCACACTCTCCGAAAGCAGGCGCGGGAGTCGCGCCTCCTGGACCAGGCACGCGACCTTGCCGAGCGGTACATCGCGGGTGTCCGCTCGATGCGTGTCATCCCCGATGCACAGGCCGTGCGGGGGCTGGAGTCCCTCCCGACAGCGCTGCCGCAGGAGCCGACGGATCCGTCGCGCATTCTGGAGATGCTCCATCGCTATGGGTCACCCGCCACCACGGCGCAGACCGGGGGCCGGTATTTCGGATTCGTGAACGGGGGAAGCCTGCCCGCCGCGATCGCTGCAAGGTGGCTCGCGGATGCGTGGGACCAGAACGCGGCAATGTACGTGATGTCACCTGTCTCTTCCGCTCTGGAGGCCCGGTGCGAAAAATGGCTCGTGAGCCTTCTTGGGCTGCCTCCCGAGACCGCCATGGGGCTCGTCGGCGGGACTTCCATTGCGACGCTCTGTGGACTCGCCGCCGGCCGCGACGAGCTGCTCCGGCGCGCGGGATGGGACTGCGGGGCGCGGGGGCTCCTGGGCGCGCCGGAGATCCGGGTGGTCCTTGGAGCGCAGGCTCATGCGAGCGTGTCGAAGGCTCTTGGCCTGCTCGGATTGGGACGCGACCGCGTCGAGCGTGTGCCCGTGGATGGCCAGGGGCGGATCGTTCCCGCGCACCTGCCTCGGATGGATGGAAGGACCCTGCTGATCCTGCAGGCCGGAAACGTGAGCACGGGTGCGTTTGATCCCTTTGCGGCCATCGTTCCTGCGGCGCGTGAAGCGGGCGCATGGATTCACGTTGATGGCGCTTTTGGACTCTGGGCAGCAGCCTCTCCGCGGTTTGCGCGCCTCATGGAGGGCGCCGCGCTCGCCGATTCATGGTCCGCGGACGCGCACAAGACCCTCAACGCGCCCTACGACAACGGGATAGTCTTCTGCAGGCACAGGGAGGCGCTTGCAGCCGCGATGCGCGTGACGGGTGCGTATCTTTCCTTCAGCGAAGATCGAGACGGGATGATGTACACGCCCGACATGTCCCGCAGGGCACGGGGGATCGACCTGTGGGCCACGCTGCTTTCGCTGGGCCGGTCCGGAGCGGCTGAGCTCGTCGAGGGCCTCTGCGGACTGGCAGACCTGTTCGCGCGCCTCATGGCGCGGGAAGGGTTCGTCATCCAGAACGAGGTCGTGTTCAACCAGGTGCTCGTGACCTGCGCGACGCCGGAACTGACGACGCGAACGCTCACGCACATGCAGGCTTCGGGCGAATGCTGGTGCGGCGGCACCACCTGGAACAATGACCCTGCGATTCGGATCAGCGTCTGCTCCTATGCCACGACGGAGGAGGACGTCGAGCGGTCTGTCAGGGCGTTCGTCGCGGCGAGGGAGAAAGCCGGGAGGACAGAATGAAGACGCTGGGAATCATCGGGGGCATGAGCTGGCTTTCCACCCTGGCGTATTACCGGCTCCTCAATGAGGGCGTGCAGAAGGAACGGGGCGGTTCTCACTCGGCCCGGCTTCTCGTGAGCTCGGTCGACTTCCAGGGGCTCTCGGATTCAATGGCCCGGGAGGACTGGCCGGCGGTCAAAAAGGTGCTTGTGACAGAGGCGAAGCGTCTCTCCGGCGCGGGGGCTCATGCCATCCTCATTGCCTCCAATACCATGCACATCTACGCGTAGGCCGTTGAAGAGGCTGCCGGGGCGCCTGTTCTCCACATCGCGGATGCCGTGGGAGAAAGAATTCACGAAGGCTCCGCGCGGACAGTCGGTCTGCTGGGCACCCGGTATTCGATGGAGAAAGACTTCTATCGGCTCAGGCTCCGCGAACGCTTCGGGATCGAATGCCTCATTCCCGACGAGGGGCAGCGGGAGAAAATCAACTCGATCATCTTCACCGAGCTGTGCCAGGGGAAATTCGTCGATGCTTCGAGAAGGTTCGTCATCGACGCGGCTCGAGAGCTGATTTCACGCGGCGCCCAGGGAGTCGTCCTGGCATGCACGGAGCTTCCCCTGATCGTGAGCCAGGAGGATCTCTCCGTGGCCCGTTTCGACACCATGGCGGTCCATGCGGAGGCGGGCGTGCGCTTCCTCACGGGATGACGACGGTGCGAATGCCTGTCGAGTATTTCTCCAGCCCGTCCAACGCGTCGTTGATGGCCGCTGCGTCCAGCGGGATCGAGCGCGTGACCACTCTTGACATGTCCAAGACCCCCCGCCGCGCCATCTCGATGACCGTGGGAAGCTCCGCCAGCAGGTGATCGTTGGACCCGATGACCTGCGCTTCACTGCCGAGCACCTCCCCGTAGGTGTCCACGGTGAGCGGGTCTCGTGTGATGCCCACCAGCACCGCCCTGCCGAGCGGGGCAAGACATTTCACCGCCTGGAGCACGGTGCGCGAGCTCCCGACCAGCTCGACGGCCACGTCGACGCCCCTGCCGCCGGTCAGCTTCCGTATCTCCTCCACCGGATCCACTTTCCGCGCATTGACGGCACAAGCGCCAAATCGGGTTGCAAACTCGAGGCTTTCTTCCCGAATGTCCACCGCGTAGGTAGTGAGGGCGCCGAATGCCCGCGCGAGCTGAACCGCCGACATGCCCAGGCCGCCCACGCCGAAGATCGCCGCGGTCTCTCCTGCCCGGAGGCCCGACTTGCGAAGCGCGTGGTAGGCCGTTGCCGAAGCGCACATCAGCGTGGCGCCCTGCTCAAAGGGGATCTCGTGCGGGAGGCGAAGCGCGTTGCGCCCGGGGACCGCAATGTATTCGGCGAATCCGCCGTCGGTGTAATGGCCGATCATCAATCCCGTCGGGCAGAACTGTTCGTTTCCCGAAGCGCAGGAGACGCAGTCCCCGCAGGCGATGTTGTAGTGGAGGCACACCCGGTCCCCGGGCTTCAGGTCCTTGACGAACGCTCCGGCCTCGGCCACGGTGCCGGCGACCTCGTGTCCGAGGGTCATGGGCAAAGGCCTCACCGGCGAGGTGCCCGCCCGGTAGTGCACATCGGAATGGCAGATGCCGGCCGCCTTTACGCGGACCAGCACGTCCCGGTCCCCGATCTTCGGAGTCGGAACCTCCTGCGTTTCCAGGGGAGCCCCGACCTTCACCAGCCGTACCGCCTTCATTGCGTCAATCCGCCAATGAGCCCATGGGGTCCCACGCGGGGAGCACGATCGGAGCCTGCTCCAGCGCTGCGCGCAGGCGCGCCGGGAGCCTGTTCTTGCGCGCCGCGATCTCGAACATGTGCTCGTCGAACCACGAATCATTCATCACGTAGAAACCCTTGCCCTCTCCCTTTTCACCCCAGCTGTTTTCCACGCGCCACTTTTTCGGCTTTCCCCTTTCCTCGTCCACTCCCGTGAAGAGCATCGCGTGATTCATGGCCGTGCGCTTGAACAGCAGGCGGTCCTCCTTTGACGGGAGCTCCAGCGGGGCCCCGTAGAGGCTCTCGAAGTCGAACATCCGCGCGTCCCACACGGAGAGATCACGGTGCATCATCTTGCTGCAATCGCAGCCGAACCAGACCGGCTCACGCGCCTTGAGAGTCTTCATCGCGATGTCCTTCATGGTCGCGATGTCGACGTTGAGATAGGTGACGATCCCGCCTTCCACGACGTTGCCAAGGTACTCCACCGTGAAGGTCCTTCCCACGGGGCTGGACTTGCGAGGGTCGTGCACCAGGCAGACATAGTCCTGAAGGGGCACCGACACGTACTCCTTTGAGAAGGATTTCGGTGTCATCCCTTTCCTGCGGTGGAACTTTTTTTTGTCGTCCGTCCATTGCCAGTCAAAGCGCTCGGGAGGATTGCCGAGGTGCACGCGGAGGATTGCGTACACGTCGGCCAGGATCTTCTCCTTGGTCTTTCGGATGTCGGCCGCGGGGTGCGATGAGCGGCTCATGTCGCGCAGGACCTTTGCACCGACGCGCAGCCGGCCCACCAGCGCATGGTTCATGCTGTTCGTAGCGGATGAGCTCAGGCTCTCCGGCATGGCCCCTTTTGGCACGAGGCCGTATTTCAGCGCGATGTTCACGAACATGTTCCACTGGCCGCCGTCGTTCACGCAGTTGCCGATGACCGTGACGACCGTGCGGTCGTCGAGATCCCGGTCAGCGGTTTCGATCATCGCTTCCAGGAAGTAGTTGGCCTTTTCCAGCTTGTCCCAGAACATGAGCCAGTTCTGGCTGAACTCGAAGTTTTTCAGCTTCAGCTTCTTCACGAGACCCGCGCGCAGGAGATTGGTCGCCGCGAAAAGCCAGCATCGTCCTGAGCTCTTCTGGTCTGTCGGGCTCCAGTCATCCAGCCGGATGGAGAAATTGCGGTCAACGGACATCGCAATCTTCTGGTTCAACGCCAGCTTCGCCGCATCGGATTCCGCCATCGCGTTCTGCCGGACCGCGTTCAGCGGCTCTCCCTCGAACCGCCGCGCCTGCTCCTCGACGAAGCGCTTCGTCACTGCCGTGTCTGCCATCCCGCGAGTGTAGGAATGCCGCCTGCGACGGTCAAGAAGGATCGCCGTACCTTCTACGCCGATGCGCCCCCGTAGCGTCGAAGGCCGGCCAGCCAGAAAAGACGAGCGGCGGCGAAGAGGGCTGCGGCGAACGCCCACGCGCCGGCGAGGAGCTGCCACGTAAGGCGTCCCGCCAGGGCCTGCGCGGGGACCGTGACGGCGAACGCAACGGGGACGATGAAGGTCAGGCCGAACCGCATCCACCCGGGGTAGATGCTCACCGGCCATCGCCCTGCCTCGTACATGCTCTGGAAAACCATGAGAATGTTTTCCACGCGCACCAGCCAGAACGCCGACGTGGCAAGGATCATCCAGAAGCTGTAGACGATCACCCCTCCGGCGATGAGCGCGGCGGCGAAACCTGCCGCGTGAATCACCCCTGCGCGGACGCCGAGCCGCACGAGGGCAACGGCAAGCACGCCTATGCCGAGGCCCGCGTCGGTGAGCTTCCAGATCTCCACCCTCTGGATGCTGGAAAGAAGCTGGGCATCCTCTGGCTTCACCAGCGCAAAGTCCAGCGTCCCGTCCCGCACCGATTCAATGAGCTGTTCGAGGCTGGGCTGGATGACCAGCCGGATCGCGCCGCCGACGAGGAAGAACACCCCCACGAGCGCAAGGACCTGGTCCGGCGTCCAACCGCCGAGCGTCGATGTGTAGGAAAAGATGACCGCAAGCCCCGCGACGGCCGTGCCGAGCTCCAGCAGGGATTCGAAGAGCTGGACAAAGAAGTTCACACGGTAGGCAAGCTCGCCCATCACGCCGACCCTGAAGAAGGTCCAGATGAGTCGAAGGCGCCTCATCGGGTGCGCCTCATGCGCCCACCGCCGAGTACACTCGCACGCCGGCGCGCCACACCAGCCGCAGGAGGAGGAGGCACAGCACGACCCACGCCGCCTGAACACACAATCCAGTGAGGGTCTCGGTCCAGCTGACGCGTCCGAGAATGAGCTCGACCGGAAAGCTCATCGTCCAACGGAACGGAAGTATCGTGGCGGCCAGCCGCAGCGGCGCCGGCAGCAGGGAAAGCGGGGCCATCTGGCCGGAGAGGAACAGCGCGGCGATGAAGTATACCTGGTTGATCGCGCCCACGCGCGTCGTCCAGAAGACGGCCAGGGCGAGTGTCCATTCCATGAGGAAGCGCAGGCCGAAAGCCAGGAGAAGAGCCGGCAGGAATGCGGCCGTCGCCCACGCCTCGATGTGGAAGACGGGCCGGAAGATCAACGCGAGGATCGCGGCGGCCGCGAGGATGAGCGGCAGGGTGATGATCTTCGAAGAGATATTGTCGGCGAGATCCGAGTGGATGGGGTGCACGGGCCTGAGAAGCGCGAAGGACAGTGAGCCGTGCCGGACCCGGTACTCAAACTCGAACATGATCCAGGTGTAGGTGACGTGGTTGACGAGCATCAGGACGATGAAGTAGGCGGCGAACTCCGCCGCATCGTAGCCGCCCACGCTTCCGCCGCTGGACCGGGACACCGTGGTCCATACCACGAGGTACACCAGGGGATCCAGCACGTGGCTGATCAGCCAGATCACCAGAGAGGCGCGGTACTGGAGCATCATGGACAGAGACGTCTTGAACTGCTGGGCGTAGAGCCCCGAGAGGCCGCTCACGCGGGCTCTTTCATGCCGCGCCCTTCAGCCGATCCCTGGGCGAACACACGCTCGATCACCTCCTCGATGGGCGGGTCCTCCACCGTGAGGTCCACCACGGGAAGGTCGGCGAGCAGCCGCTCCGTGACGCGCGCAGTCAGGTCCCTGGCGACGCGCAGCGTGGCCAGCCCCTCTTCGCAGGAAACGACTTCACCGTAGGTGGAGAGATCCGCGGTGCAGTCCTGCAGCCGCACGACGATGGTCTTGTGAGCGGTGAAACGCTGGACGAGCGCGGAGAGCTCCCCGTCGAAGAGGAGCCGGCCGTGATGAATGACGAGCACCCTGCGGCACAGCGCCTCCACGTCCGCCATGTAGTGGCTTGTGAGCAGGATTGTCGCCCCGAAGCGCTGGTTGTACTCGGCAAGAAAGGACCGGATCCTGCGCTGCATGGTGACGTCCAGCCCGATGGTGGGCTCGTCCAGAAAGACGACCCGCGGCCGGTGCAGGAGGGCGGCGGCGATCTCGCACTTCATCCGCTCGCCGAGGGAGAGGTTGCGCACGGGCTTGCCCACGAGCGGCCCCAGATCCAGGAGTGATTCCAGCTCCTCCAGCGTGCGCCGGAACTCCGGCCGCGGAATGCGGTAAATGGCCCGGTTCAGCTCGAAGGAATCCGCGGCGGGGATGTCCCAGACAAGCTGGTTGCGCTGGCCCATGACAAGGGTGATCTGCCGCAGGAAATCCTTTTCGCGACGGGACGGGGAGTGTCCGAGGACCGATACCTCTCCCGCCGTGGGGTGCAGGAGGCCGGAGAGCATCTTCAGCGTCGTGGTCTTGCCCGCCCCGTTGGGCCCGAGGAAACCGACCACCTCGCCGGGGGACAGGTCGAACGAGATGCCGTCCACGGCGGCGATCTCGCTCGTGCGCCGGCGCACGAGGCTGCGCAAAGCGGCTGCCGCGCCGGCCTCCCGCTCGCTCACGACATAGGTCTTTCGCAGGTCACGAACCCGGATGGCGGCCTCGGCGTCCACGAACTGATCATACGCATTACTTGACGAAGCGACCACCGGTGATGGATGTTCTGTCCATGATGAAAACCCGCTCACTGGGCAGGACGGGCATCACCGTCTCTGCAATCGGCTTGGGGTGCATGGGAATGTCCGAGTTCTACGGCCCGTCCGACGACGAATCGTCGATCAGGCTCCTCCGCCGGGCGGTGGACCTGGGGATCACCTTGTTCGACACCGCCGACATGTACGGGGTCGGGCACAACGAGATGCTCGTGGCGCAGGCTTTTCGAGGCGCATTGAGGGACAGGGTGATCATTGCCACGAAGTTCGCGAACATGCGCCGCATCGACGGCGCCCATCTCGGGATAAACGGCAGGCCCGAATACGTGAAGGCAGCCTGCGAGATGAGCCTCAAGCGCCTGGGCGTGAAGCACATCGACCTGTACTATCAGCACAGGGTGGATCCCGAGGTGCCCATCGAGGATACCGTCGGCAGCATGGCGGAGCTCGTGAGGGAGGGCAAAGTGCGGTTCCTCGGGCTCTCGGAAGCGGGGGCGAAAACCATCCGACGGGCGTACGCCGTTCACCCCATCACCGCGCTTCAGACCGAGTATTCTCTCTGGACCCGGGACGCGGAGGGGGAGATCCTCAAGACCTGCCGGGAGCTCGGCATCAGCTTTGTCGCTTACAGCCCACTGGGGCGCGGCTTCCTCACCGGTGCGTTCAAGAATGCGAACCAGTTCGCGCGCGGGGATTTTCGAGCGATGAATCCGCGCATGAAAGCCGGCAATTTCGAACGGAATCGGCCCCTGGTGGGCAAGATCGAAGACATGGCGAAGAAAAAGGGATGCACCGCGGCCCAGCTCGCACTCGCATGGGTGCTCTCCCGGGGCCCCGACGTGATCCCGATTCCCGGGACGCGCCAGGAGAAGTACTTGAGGGACAACATTGCGGCCGCGGATTTGTCGCTCTCACAAGCGGAGCTTGAAGAGCTCGGCGGCCTCGTGGCGCCATCGAACGTCGCGGGTACCCGCTACGACGAAACCGGCATGAAGCGCCTGGGGATCTGAGGGTGCCGCACAGCTTCAAAGTGAAGGTCTACTACGAAGACACCGATGCCGGCGGCGTCGTGTACTACGCCAACTATCTCCGTTTCATGGAAAGGGCCAGGACCGAGTTCCTCGCGGATCGGGGAGTCAACGTTTCAGAGCTGCATGACCAGGGAAGGTTCCTCGTGGTGACGCACGTGGACATCCGCTACCTGCACCCGGCGAGGCTCGGAGAAACCCTCGAAGTCACCACCGAAGTGGAAGACGCCGGTATCGTGAAGGTCACGCTTCGGCAGCGTGTGCAGAAGGGTGACCTCGATCTTGTGGATGCCCTCATTACCTTTGCGTGCATCGACCGGGCGGGCAAGCCGCAGCGTCTCCCTCCCGTGTTTTCCGGTCACTGAGCGCAGCCAAACGCCGCAGTGGCCATGACCACGGCCAACAACGCAACCCCGATTCCCCTCATGCATCCCATCTCTTTCGAAGGAAGGTATCGTGATCGACCGGCGTCGGCAAGGTGGCCGCGTTGTGGACGGCGCACGGGGGCTCGTATAGAATGCCGGCAGGAGGAGCCCGCAATGAAAAGAGTTTGTGTTCTTGCCGCCATCGCCGTGATCGCGCTCTCGGGATGCGCGGGGGGAAAGTTCCTGGGCTTTCTCGCGACCACCGACTACGTGGATGCGAGGACCAAGGACCAGGCCGCGGAGATCGCCTCCCTGAAAACACAGCTTGCTGATATGCAGTCCCTCAAGGCACAGGCCCAGGCGGCGATCGACCAGGTGAACCAGTCGCAGAAGACGATCGAGGACCTCCAGGCAACGGCCCAGAGGGCCGAGGCAAGGATCGGCTCGATTCCCAAGGAGGTCATCAAGCAGATCGTCGACATCCTGCAGGCGTTCTTAGGCCAGTAGTGGCCCCGCGGGCGCCTTCCCCGGAGCCTGCCGTCACATTGAGCTTCGACGGGAAGGCTGGTGAGCTGGTTCTCCTCGATCAGACTCTCCTTCCCGGTGAAGTACGATACCTGAGGCTCACCCGACCGGAGGAGGTGCGGGAGGCAATCTGCAACATGCAGGTCCGCGGCGCTCCGGCCATTGGAGTGGCCGCCGCATACGGCGCGTTTCTCGGGGCCTGCCGGTCACGGGCCGCCGATGCGAGCGGGCTCAGCCGCGACTTCCAGGCGGCAAGTGGCCTCCTGAGAGCGGCGCGTCCGACGGCCGTGAATCTCGCATGGGCACTGGAGCGCATGGCGGTTGCTTTTCGCGCCAGCGCGCACCTTCCACGGCCCGGCCTCCTTGCGGCATTGAAGAGCGAGGCCGACCTCATTCGCACGGAAGACGAGGAGGTGTGCCGGAGAATCGGGGAAAACGGCCTTGCGCTTCTCCAGCCCGGCTGGGGCCTTCTCACTCATTGCAATGCCGGCTCGCTGGCAACATCCCGGTACGGCACGGCGACGGCGCCCATCTATCTCGGCGCGCAAAAGGGCTATTCATTCCGCGTCTTCGCGGGTGAAACCAGGCCGCTCCTGCAGGGGGCCCGACTCACCGCCTGGGAGCTTCACAGGGCGGGAATCGACGTGACGGTGATCTGCGACAACATGGCCTCCATGGTAATGAGCCGGGGGTGGGTCCAGGCCGTGCTCGTCGGATGCGACCGCGTGGCGGCGAATGGTGACGTGGCCAACAAGATCGGCACATCGGGCGTGGCAATCCTTGCGAAGCATTATGGCATCCCCTTCTTCGTGCACGCCCCGCTCTCCTCCATCGACCTTGCCTGCCCCTCGGGGCGAGAGATTCCCATAGAGGAACGCGCCGAGGAGGAGATAGCCGAAATGTGGTACGCACGGCGCATGACTCCGCTGGGCGTGAAAGCGTACAACCCGGCCTTCGACGTGACGGAAGGCTCGCTCATCACCGCTATCGTCACCGAGGAGGGCGTCATTCGCGCGCCGTACACCGAGAGCATCCGGACCCTTTTCCCCTGACGCTACACGGCTGACCGCCGCGGAAGTATCTTTCATCATGTCCATTCGACCCATCAAGCGGCTCATCCAGGCAACTCCCACGATCGAAGGGGCGGGCGTGAAGCTTCGCCGCGCCTTCGGATTCGGGGAGACGGAAAGCTTCGATCCCTTTCTGCTCCTGGACGACTTTCGCAACGAGAGACCCGAAGACTACCTCGCCGGCTTCCCCTGGCACCCCCACCGGGGCATCGAGACCATCACGTATGTCCTCTCGGGGAGCGTGGACCACGGCGACAGCATGGGGAACAAGGGCACAATCACAACGGGGGACGTGCAGTGGATGACCGCCGGCCGCGGCATCATCCACCAGGAAATGCCGCACGGCAATGAGAAGGGACAGATGCACGGCTTCCAGCTCTGGGCGAACCTGCCCTCGTCCCTGAAGATGATGTCCCCGCGCTACCAGGACATCAAGTCCGGGGAGATCCCCGAAGTCGTCGATGATGACGGCACGCGCGTGCGCATCGTCTGCGGCAGCTACGCAAACGCATCAGGGCCGGTGGACCAGGTCGCCGCGGAGCCGCAGTACCTCGACGTCTGGGTGCCTCCGGAGAAGCGGAAGTCATTGCCCGTAGAGACCACCCGCCATGCATTTGCGTACGTCTTTGCCGGTTCGGGCAGGTTTGCCAACTCCTCAGGTCCCCTGCCGATTGCCACCGAGACCGTGGGCAAAGACGGTTCGGCCCAGGGAGGGCTCGTCGCCGGCCTGGCTGAGGATCGCTGCCTCGTCCTTTTCGATTCCGGCGATGAGGTCACGGTGCAGTCGGGGCCCGCGGGGATCAGGTTCCTGCTCGTCTCGGGCCGGCCGCTGGGCGAGCCGGTGGCGTGGTACGGGCCGATCGTCATGAACACGCAGGATGAGCTGAGGAAGGCTTTCTCCCAGCTCCAGGACGGGAGCTTCCTCGACCAGAAGTAGCGGCTCGGGCAGGCCTACCCGTTCATAGCCTGGAGCTTTTCCTTCACCAGGGCGTACAGGCGGAGCACGTCGTCGTCCGTCGTATAGTATCCCGTGCCGGATGTCTGCTGGCGCACAACGACGTACCCGTAGTCCTTGTCGCCTCCCGGCTCCCGCTCGTAGCCGCCGAATCTCTCCTTGCTGAGAGCCTGGTAGGTATCGCCCTTTCCCTTGCAGAGGAACACGGAGTACATGTAGGGCACGCTGCCGTTCGGTCCCTTGTTCACGGCCACCTGGAGCTGTACGCCGAGGAAATCGGCTGGTTTGCGGCGCGGTTCCACCATGAGCCGGATATCCTCGGGGACCTGGTGGCCCTCCTTTTCCTTCTCCAGCTTCAGGTAGGGGGTGATGATGATCTGCCCGCCTTCCGCCTGTTCCGACGAGAGGATTGGCTCGAAGACGCGCATGCGGAACGCGAGCTCCTGGGGCGTCCACAGCGACACGTTGCCCGTGAACAGGAAGGGAATCAGCAGGACGAGTGAGTCGGCGCACACCAGGGCCCCGAGCCTGCGCTGGACGCCGATGAGGACGAGCGCCCCGACGAAGAGCACCACAGCGACGAACCATCCGAACCACGGCCGGTAGATCACGGAGTATCGTTTCTCCCTGGTGAGCTGGAGGTTGCTCCTGATCCGGTCGAACTCCCTGACCGAGGCGGGCTGCCAGTCTTCCTGCTCGATGTCCATCGGCTTGTTCTTGAAATTTTTCGCGAGCATGAAGAGAAGCCCGGGCACCATGACGATGATTCCGGGGAGAAAGCCATAGCCGCCGGGAATGAGAATCTGCAGGGCGAGACCGGCCGCGCCGCATCCCGCGAGAATGGCGAGCCGCGCCGGAAAGGCGGCCTTCGAGATCACGTATTTCATTTCCATTCTTGTCACACCTCCGTGACGGCTGCAACCTTCGACGCGCAGGGATTGCGGATTTCCGCGGTTCCCACGCTGCGCCAGTACAGCGGGCACGCGGCCTGGCAGGCGACGAAGCTTCCGCATCCCGCACATTCGACAGGGGCGTATTCCTTGGACTTGAAGTGTCGGGCGCGAGCCGAGAACCAGATTTCGCGGAATCCCGTCTCGAAGAGATTCCCCATCGGCTCGGGATACGACGAGCAGGGCAGCACGTCACCCGACGGAGAGACGGAGAGAAGACCGTCCATGGCGGCGCAGGATTTGTTCCCAAGTCCCTTCGCGATCGTGTTGTAATGACAGTGGGGTATCGGCGAGTACCAGTAGAAGGTCATACTTTCCGACCGGGCGGCGGCTCGCACGGCATCGATGATCGCACCCGCCCGGGAATAGGGGACGAGCAGCTCATCTTCATGCGGGCCGTCCGCCTCGCCGCCCCGTGGCACATACAGGTTCATCGCGAACCGCGTCACACCGAGGGACTTCAGGAACCGGGGCATCTGGGGCGCCTGCTCTGCATTCACGGCTGACACCGTGGTGTTGGTCTGGACCGCAATCCCCGCCTGTTGAAGGCTGCGGATGCCGCGGAGGGTCGCCTCGAATGAGCCGGGGCGCGCGGTGAGGATGTCGTGAGTTCCGGCTTCCGGGCCTTCCACGCTCACCTGTGCGGTTCGCAGGCCGCAGCCGTGCAGGCTCTTCGCGCGCCGCGGGCTTGCGAGGGTGCCGTTGGTGATGAGGTTGACCTGCAGTCCATATCGCCGCGCATGCCGGATCATCTCATCCAGGTCATCCCGGAGCAAAGGCTCCCCGCCCGTGAACGAGAAGAAGGGGATCTTCGCGTCCTCCTTGAAGACGCGGATCACCTCTTTCGCTTCCGCGAGGCTCATCTCCGTGCGGCCGGTGACCGACCTCGGCGCTCCGGTGCACCCTGCCGCGCCGCAACCCGCGTAACAGAAGACGCACGCATTGTTGCACCGATACGTGACCGCAATCTCGCCGAGAATGGGCAGGGACGTGTACGTGAACGAATAGGGCACGGATTCATAAGGAGCGCGGCCATCAGCCGCGGGCTGCCCGAGGTACAGGGCCCGGATGTCCGAGACGAACGCCGCCACCTGCCGGGCACGGCCCTCCTTCTCGATCCCGGGAATCCGCGCTGCCCGGCCGCCTGAAAGCAGGTGGCGCACGATGGCAATGCCAGTGGAGTTCGCCTTGTACACCTGGTTGGGCGGCAGGATGACGACCCCATCCTCTTCCCTGGCGAACACATGGCTGCCTGCTTCCCGGAAGAAGTCGTCGATCCACTCGAGTGATTCCACCGCGCGCATGCCTAGTGTGCGCTCCCCGAGACACAGGCGGAGTGGCACGCGGAGTGACATGCCGAGTGGCACGCGGAATGGCAGGCCTGGTGACAGGCGGAGTGACACGCGTTGTGACATGCCGAGTAGCAGGCGTTCACGCCGCCGGTCCTCACCTGGGGAGGCGCGAAACAGCCCTTGAAGCAGGAGGCCGATGCCATGAATGCCTGGTAGCCGCTGGTGAAATCGTGGGGAAGAAGGACGTGCGAATACACGGCGGTGTTCCAGTAGAGCCAGCGGTAGGAAGACCAGTAGTAATAGTAGGGAGCGGCCTTGTCCTCGGCCGTCTCCTCCTTCTGCTCAAGCCTTTTTCTATAGTACTCCCGTGTGGCGTCGATATCGCAGTCCCAGATCTTCTCCTGGAGTTTTGCAAGGACCTTCTCGAAGAAGTCCGCGAGCAGTCCGGAGAGCACGAGTCCCTTCGTGTCGAAGGACTGGAGAAACATCTCCTCGTACTCATTGTCTGCCTTGCGTGCGGTGAGGATCGTGATCTGCAGGGGATCCTCCTTCACCACGTCGATGATGCCCTGACGCTTCAGCCCTTCCAGCATGATCGCCACCACCCTCTGCAGAGGCCACTCCAGGAGGAGCGCGACCTCCACCGGATGCAGGTCCTCGGCGATTTTTCCTTTCACCGCGTACGTGCCGGCGAAGAGCTTCGGTGGGATCCAGTTGTCCCCCGCCCACTTGATGCCTTCCACCTTCTCCAAAGTCTTCCCGTATCCCCGGGTCTTCAGCACGTAGAGGAGAACGACGAGAGCGAGCAGGACGAGGAGCGTCACGGAGCTGGCAATCGGACCGACCTGTGGCCCGGTCGCGGCGGTTTCTTCAGCCTGCGGAGCGACGGCGGCGGCGCCTGTTCCGGCAGCGGCGCCTGTTCCGGCAGCGGCACTGGTGCTTTCCGCCAATACACCCGCGGCCATCGGGATGGCGGCGCGGTTCAGGTAGAATTGGAGCCTCTGGGTCTGGTAGGCGGCGAGGTTCTCCTGGTGAAACCGCAGAGTGAGGTAGTACTTCCCATCCGAGCCCTTTGTTCCGAAAGCATCGATGCTGTTTTCCTTGTTCACGTACGGCTCGGTGCGGAATCCCGCTTGCGTAAGGGCGTCCTGCTCCACTTTTTCGCCCGGGACCACGATGGGCAGCTCGATCCTGATCGTGCGATGCCCGATCGGGTAGTCCCATTGCTCGGCCGCCCAGTCGAAATAGAACAGCTCCCCGAACTGGGTGGACTTTGTCCAGCCGATGCGGCCGGGCCCCGCGAGGTCCCCCCCATAGTTCAGGAAATACATCGCGTGCCCCGAGAAAGCGCGGCCGCCTGCCAGGATCACGTCGTACTTTCCGCTGCCCAGGTCCCTGATGCTGAGGCCCACGCGCACGTTGCCCGCGAGGTCGGCATAACACTGATCCGCATTGAACACGGGCTGCACGGCGGCGCCTTTGAAATAGAAGCCGTGCATCTCGCCGTCCGAAGCCTGCCAGTCCATGCTCTCGTAGAAGTCCGCCTTGCCATCCGTGCGCACGACGACGTCCATCTCCACGGAGTTGAGAACGACGGATGTCGCATACCCTCCGACTGCCGCGGCGCAGAGAACCACCAGGGCAGCCAAGCGTTTCTTTTTCATTTCTTCTCTTCCAGTTCCTTCATGATCGAGAGACGCTCTTCTCCGCTCATTCCGAGCAGGTCCTCAGTGGTGCGCTGCCGGACGACGGCCGCGCACTCCACGATATCGCCTGCGAACTTCTCCGCGGGGGCCGCCTCCTGGCCTGAGCCGGGCAGCCCATACCTGCGGCCTGTCGCGCTTTCATCCAGCTCCCCGAGGAACACCTGGCAGATCTCCAGGACGCGATCGATCCGTTCGTTGGCCAGCGGCGAATACGCATCCAGCTCACGGCACTTGTCCAGGTACGAGCCGGACTCCTGGAGGAAAAGCTCGACCGCCCGGCTCATCCGCTCGTCTCCCAGCCTCAGCACCGATATCCGCTCCCGAAGCGACGCGTACCGGGAGATTTTCTCCCGGACCTTCTTCAGCCTGTCCTCCTCGTTCTCCGCGACAACTTCCTTCGCTCCCCTGCGGGAGAAGAACAGGGCGACGGTCAGGACCGCATAGGCAACCACGATCACCGCGATCGGCACAAGGAGGTGCGGGCGCAGGAAGACGATGGAGAGGACGACGAGGGCGCCCGCTGCGAGCGCGAGGGTGAGGTGAAACCTCGAGCGCAGGTAGAGGGAAAAAGGCCGTGTGATGGGCATCGGGTCCGTTGTATACCGACTTCAGCGGATCTTCAATACCAGCAGGAGGAGCAAGGGCGTGCCGATCGCCTGGAGCAGGACGAAGCGCAGGAGCACCTGACTGTTCGACCACCCGAGGTTCTGCCTTGCATGGTCGTGCAGCGGATAGCGAACTCCGCGGAAGATTCCGACATTGAAAAAACGCAGGAGGCTCACTTTCAGAAGTCCCGTCGCGCCATTGGCCAGGACGACCCCGGCGACGACCAGGATGAGGACCGGGTTGCCCGTCGCAAGGACGAGCGTGCCCAGCAGGAAGCCGATCGGCCGCGAGCCGGCATCGCCCATGAGAACCGCGCTGGGGTGCGCATTGAACCAGAGATAACCGGCCAGGCAGCCGGCCATCGGGAAACTGAGCATCGCATAGGTGACCGCGTCGGCCGAATGCGGAAGCTGGAGATAGCGCGCGACGTCGGGATTGCCGACGATGGCGTAGAGGATGACCCCGAGGTAGAACAGCGCGATCAGGGCGAGACTTCCTGAAAGCCCGTCCACGCCGTCGGTGCAGTTGGTGGCGTTGATCGTGAGCCAGATCAAGGCGGTAGCCGCGGGAATCCAGATCCAGGGCGATACCATGAAGGGCGCTTTCACCACGGGAAGCCACACCTGGACCGGGCGGAGCTGGCTCAGCGCCATTGCGCCGAGGAGCGAGATGCCGAAATCCGCGACGGCAAGCCGGTACTCCGGCCACCCTCCCCTCGTCCGGTCATCAAGGAAACCCTCTGCCGTGGCAAGCATGACGCACGCGAGGAGCTCCGCCACGCGAAGGCTGAAGGGGACAGAGAGCAGGCATATCAGGACGTACAACGAAGTGAAGATCAGTCCGGCGCCGACCGGCTTGCCCGCGCTTTCCTGCGCGCCCACGGCATGCGACCTGACCTGGTCGGTCGGGAGCATATGCCAGAGCCGCGGGAGCAGGCGCCATGTGAGGAGCGCCGCCGCGCTCGAGCCCACGCCGATGAGGAAGACCCGGGACTCCAGGAGACGGAACGGGCCGAACAGGGGAAGGAGCAGCTCACCGAGCCAGGGAATCACCGGACGGCGTTCCTCTCCAGAGTGATTTCCGCGGCGGCCCGCCGCTTCTCCTTTTCCCGGACCAGCGTGAGGTACATGACGATCGGCTCCCCGATCGCGGCGATGAGCAGGGTGACGACCACGAAGCGCCAGATTCGCGCGCGCCGCGTCGGCCCGCGCTGAAGACCTTCCGTGGAGTGCATGGCATGTCCTCTCGTGACCCTTAGGTTAGAAAGCCGGGGGAGCGCGAGGGTGGCGAAATCATGTCTTTTTCTGTGAGGATTGTTGCGGAATTATTGCAGCCCCTTTGCCGTTCTCAGTGCAGACCGACGCGTGATACAATCGAAATGTGAGCCAACCACTTCCGCCCCTCGTGGCGATCGTCGACGACGAGGAGCACCTCCGCGAAACCGTCTCCCGCGCTCTTCGCGCGGAGGGATACCGCACCGCCGTGCACGCTGACGGCGCTGACGCCTGGGAATCGTTCTCCTCGGCGATGCCCGACCTGGTGATCCTGGACATCATCATGCCGCGCATGGACGGGCTGGAGCTGTGCCGGCGACTGCGCGCTTCGTCGGACTCGTTGCCCGTCATGTTCCTGACCTCCCGGGACGAGGAGTTCGACAGGGTGCTCGGGCTGGAGCTCGGGGCGGATGACTACCTGTGCAAACCCTTTTCGCTCCGCGAGCTGACGGCACGAGTGAAGGTGCTCTTCCGGCGCGCCGGCCCTCGGGCCGCGGAGTCCGGGCGGGAAGAATCAAACGGCGACACTCTCAGGGTCGGACCGCTTTCCCTGGATACGCGCCGGTTCACTGCCGCGTGGAACGAGACGGCCGTTCGGCTCACGGTGACGGAGTTTCGGATCCTGCACGCGCTTGCCCGGCAGCCCGGCTACGTACGCACGCGTGAGCAGCTCCTCGCGGAAGCCTTCCCCCACGACTCGTACATGAGCGACCGCACCATCGACTGCCACATCCGCCGCATTCGTGGAAAGCTCGAGGAGCTGGAAGAGGGGTTCGACGGCATCGAAACCCTCTACGGGCTGGGCTACCGGCTGCGGGGAGAGTGAGCGGTGCGCGGAACGGCGCGGACCGTCCTTTCCCGGATGTGGGTCCGGGTGCTTGCCTTCAACGTGCTCATCGTGTTCGTGCCGATCGTCGGACTGCTCTCGCTGGGCACCTACGAGCGGCAGCTTCTCAGGAGTCTTGAGCGTTCACTCGTGCAGCAGGGACGCGTCCTGGCGGCCGCGCTGGAGGATTCGGGGCCCCGTCTGCGGGAAAACTCCCTGCGGGTGCTGCGGCACATGCGCCAGCGCCACGATGCGAGGCTCCGCGTGGTCGATGTCGGCGGCGTCCTGCTCGCGGATTCCGCCAGCATCGTTCCCGTTGACGCCTCTGCCGAGAACGCGGCTGCCGACCAGGCCCCGAGGCAGGCGCCCGCGGATGTGCCGTCGACACGCACGGCGCAGGAGACCTTCCTCTACCGGCTGGCCTCTTTTCCCATCAGGCTGTGGAGAAAGTACCTCCATCCCCCCCAGCCTCCGACGGAGTCCGATGAGTACTATGCGGGCGCGAAGCTGCTCGACGGGCCGGAGATCCAGGATGCCCTGGCGGGCCAGTATGGCGCGGCGACCCGCGTGACGGCCGGACAGCAGTCACTCACCCTCTACAGCGCGATCCCGATTCCGGACCAGGGAAGGCTCGCGGGGGTCGTGCTGGTCTCACAGTCCACGTACCGCATGCTGAGCGACCTGTACGCGCTGCGCCTGGACATCTTCCGACTCTTCCTCTGGTCCGTGGTGACGGCCATCGTGCTGAGCCTCCTCGTCTCGGCCACGATCACCGTGCCCATCCGTCGGCTCCGCGACCAGGCGCATGCCATCCTTGATCCGCGCGGCCGCCTGCTCGGAGGGATCGTCGCATCGCGCGCTCGTGACGAAGTGGGAGAGCTCTCCCGCAGCCTCGGCGAGCTGACGGCAAGGCTGAAGCGCCACGTCGGGCAGATGGAATCGTTTGCCTCCGACGTGTCGCACGAGTTCAAGAATCCGCTCGCCTCGATCAGGAGCGCTGCGGAGATCGCGAACTCCAGCCGTGATCCCGAGGAGCGCCGCGCCATGCTCTCCATGGTCCTGGAGGACGTGAGCAGGATGGAACGTCTGCTCACCGGGGTGCGGGAGATTTCGCGGATCGACAGCGGCGCGGCCGGCGAGGAAGGGGACGCCGCCGTGGACGTGAAGGAGATCGCCGTTCGCGTGGTGAGCGCGGCGCGGCGGCGCTCAAACGGGAACCGTGTGACCTTCGTCGTCGACGGGGAGGGAGCGATCGCGTGGCTTCCGCCCGGGCGCCTCGAGCAGGTGGTGGAAAACCTCGTGGACAATGCCGCCGGTTTTTCCCCGCCCGGAGGCGTGGTGCGGGTCTCGGTCGCAAAGGACGGCGGGTTTGCCGTTCTCAGGGTTGGCGATGATGGGCCGGGCATTCCACGCGAGCACCGGGAGCGCATCTTCGACCGGTTCTTCAGCTTCCGGCCCCATGAGAAGAAAGGCGCGCACGCCGGCCTCGGCCTCTCCATCGTGAAGGCCATCGCCGAGAGCCACGGGGGAACGGTGGCCGTGTCGGAACGCAGCGGGACCGGGGCGTGCTTCGAGGTGCGCTTGCCCGTCTCGGAAAAAGGAGTGAGGAGTCCATGAAAGCCGGTCCGGACCCATCCTGGAAGCTGCTGTATGCGATTGGGGGAGCATCGGCGCTGCTGTATGCCATCATGATCATTGTGCCGCTCACTCTCGTGTTCGCCTTCCCGCAGCCTCCTGGCTCAGGTGGAGCGCCCGTACTGGAATACATTGCCTCGAGAAAGGCGGTCTACCTCGTTGAGCTCGTCTGCTTTGTCGGGTTGAGCGTCCCCGCGCTCGTGGTTTTCCTCTCGCTTTCCGTCGCTCTGAAAGACCTCAACAAGAGCCTCGCTTCGATCGGCGCGTTGCTCGGCTGTGTTTCAGAAGTTCTTGCCCTTGCGCTGAACGCCAGTCCGCCGTCACTGAATGGCCCGCTGGTGTATCTCAGCGATCAATACGCGGCGGCAGCCACTGAAGCCCAGCGGCTCGCGCTTTCCACGGCCGCAGAAGGCTTCATCGCGGGGGCAAACGCCGTCGCGTCAGCCGGCATATTGACCGCACTCGGCATCCTGATCCTCTCGCTGGTCATGCTGAAAGGAGTCTTCCGCAAGGGCGTTGCATATCTTGGGATCGCGACGGGTGCCGTAGGAATGGTCTTTGAAGCTCTCAGGCCGATGATCGGATTCGCGTACAGCCTCTACGGGCTCCTGCTCCTGGCCTGGATTCTCGTTGTCGGTTGGAAGCTGTACCAGATCAGCCGAAGTGCGCGGCCTGCGTCCTGAGTGTCTCTGGCTACGATATCCTCATCAGCTCCTGCACCTCGCCGGCGATCCGCCTGGCATCAGGCACGCAGCGTTGTCATTCCATTTGCCTCCGAGTCGTTGAACAGGGCGTCATGCGCATGGTAGCGTGCCGTTCGATGCCGAGGATTTCATTCACCCGCATGATGGATGATGCGGAACGGCGCGGATATGCAGCGGGCTACTTCGAGAGCTGGAACATGGAATCCCTTCTCGCCGTGGCGGATGCCGCGGAGGCCGTCTGCGACAGGATCTCTGTCCCCGCGTGCCTGCTCTTCAACGAGTCCCCGAGCTACGAGTGGGTCGTGGAGGCGGTGCAGCGCGGTTTCGGGATGGTGATGTTTGCCGACGAGGAGATAGGCGGCGACGAGCTGGTGGATGCAACGAGGAAGGTCTGCCGCATCGCCCATGCGGCCTCGGTGGCCGTCGAGGGAGAGCCGCACTCCCTTCTGCTCTCGGCGCCCGGGGAGCGGCACATGACAGATGCCGAAAGCGCCCGACGGTTCGTGCAGGAGACCGGAATCGATGCGATTGCGGTCAGCGTCGGCCAGGCCCACCTCCGTCTCGCGGGACGACCTTCGGGAGGCGATCCGCAGGGGCGTGCGGAAGATCAACGTGGGAAGCGCCCTGAAGAGCGCCGCCATCGAATCGATGCGCGCTGCCCTTGCGGACGCCGGGCCGGGGTACAACCCGTACGAGGTCATCGGCTCAGGGCTTCCGAACGACGTGATGATCGCATGCCGGCAGGCGGTCAAGCGTGTTACGCAGGGCTACCTGGAGCTTTTCGGCAGCGCGGGAAAAGCGGAAGGCTTCTAGATCGCATTTACTTCGAGCCGAAGTATTCCTTCATAGGCTTGAAATAGAAATCAAGCCAGCCCTTGCGGTATTCCTCGCCCTGTCCCGCGGGGATATTCTTGTGCACGAGCGTCACCTTCGTGCCCCCCTTCGCCTTCTGGAGGAGGACTTCGAGGCTCGAGTCCGGATCCGCCTCGCCGAACTCCGTGGTGCGCCAGGACTGCAGAATCCGCGAGCCGGGTTCGAGCTCCAGTGTCTTTCCCGAGATGTAGCCGTCCCAGGCGCTGTATGTTCCCCCGACACGCGCGGTGATTTTTGCCCCGCTGCCGGTCATTGCCGCGTGGCCCTTGCTGCTCATCCACGCGTCGTAGACGGCCTTCGGATCGGCCGGTATCACGGCCGACACCTTGATTGAATCAGTTTTCATGTCGTCACTCCTTTCATTCCGTCGCGCGGAATGGACCAGCTCCAGGCCAGAAGCCCGAGTGAGATTCCTGCCCCGATGCCCCCCGTGGCAAGAAACCCGATTCCCAGGCGGAAGACGATGTGCCGCACCATGTCGATGAGCGCGGCGATGAACGACGGGCTGAAGCCGCGGACCTGCAGGCGCGCGTTCTCTATTCCCCACCGGACCCATGGGGCGAAGAAGGTCAGGATGACCAGGAGTCCCATCACGAGCACAACGGCCGCCGGCGCGAGAAGTGACCACCCGAACCATTGCAGACGCTCGAACCGCGACTCCCCGCCGACGAACGCCGCCGCGGTCAGGAAGCCTCCTGCGATCAGCAGGAGGATGATGCTGCCGGCAATGAACGCGCCGGAGAGGTGAAGGCCGGGCGGGCCTTCCCAGGCACCGTCGCCGAGCCGAACGGCATCCGGGATCGAGCTCACGAGCTTCGGCAGACCCGCGAGGATGATCGCCGCAGCCCGGTCCACCGACAGCGAGGATGGGCGGGACACGGGAAGTCGTCCCGGCCCCACGCTGAATTGGTCCGCACTGCCGCCCACGGGAAGGTCTTCCGCCAGGAGCCGTGCGAAACTTCTGCCGGCATCGCCTCGAAGCGCAGTCTTTACAGGAGTCGTGTCGATCGAGATGTCGAAGCGCCCTCTCCTGCCGTCGAAGTAGTCGAAGACCTGGTTCACGACGCTCAGCATCTGGCCGCGAAGGTAATCGGGGGTCAGAACTGCCTTCGCCGCCCTTCCGACCGACCGCCACTGGAGGCCGCCGGTGTCCTCGATGACTGCTCCCGACCAGGATGCCGAGCTGACAGCGTCCGGCATCTGGAACAGCCTTGTGTCATCGACCAGAGAGAGGAAGAACTGCCGGTCCAGGGTCCAGCTGCCAAGGGAGATAGCGACAAACGAGGCGAAGAGAAGCGGAGCCGCGAGGAAGATCACGATGAGGATTGCCGGGACGCGTCTCATGGGCCTGCTCCTTGGCTTGCAAAGAATACCGCCGAATCGAATCATGTGCCAGTCGGTCCTTTCAACACCGCCCGCTGACCGTTCCGTCTCCCCCTGAGGCCCGCAGAGTTCTGCCATGAGTGGCCGCACATTGTGAAATAAGGGCGTATACCCGCCAGGGTGCCCTTCCGGTGGGTTCCTGAGCATTACTGTACTCCTCCCGGCTGCCTGCCGTCGAGGCTGGCCGCGCTTGGAGCGCTCTTGGCGAGGC
>JBEKTX010000002.1:0-42181 GCA_049515615.1 Spirochaetia bacterium | reverse complement strand
GCACGTGCCCGCCGTCGTCGGTTTCAATGGAAAGGAGGTGCGCGTTGAACAGCACCGTCACGTTCGGCGCGGCACGGAGCGTCTCCCCAAGCTGGACCTGAAATTGACGCACGGTGTCCGCGTACTGCGCGTGAAAGACGGCCCGGGCAAGACGATCCTCCGTCTTCCGCGGGAAGCCCGCGCCGCCGAGAACACGCTCCCAGAAAGCAAGATCGTAATAGTTGAATGGACCGTATCGGCCGTAAGCGTTCGCCTCGGCATAGTAGGGATCGAGCGAGGTTCGTGGGATTGGCCAGCCGGCAGAGCGGTACCCTTGCCTTGGCAGGAAGTCTGCCTCGTCGAGGGGCCGGGCCCAGAATCCGAAATGATTCGTCGTCCCACCATACATGTTGAGCCGTGAGCGACGCAGGAAGAGTGGATCAACTCGGCTCAGGAAAGGACCGAGGGTTCCCCCGTAGATCTTCTGCCGCGATCCGGACGGCAGCCCGCGGTCTGTTGGCAACCCGCTCGCCAGGACGAGCACCTTGAGCGGCGAGCCTGTGAGACGGTGCGCAAGAGCCAGTCCTGCGGCTCCTGCGCCGACGATGCAGAGGTCGAAGCCTCGCAGGGTTTCGACAGCTTCGAGGTCGCCCGATTCAACGTACATGGGTCTACCTCCACGGTCTCGACGATCGCATTGACGGCACGACCCGGTTCATTCTTGGCGGCGCAGGTATTCGTCCACGCCCGACTGCCAGGCGGGTAGCTCGTGTCCTGTCACCAGCCGAAAGAGCCTGCAGTCCAGTACCGTGCGTCCCGGCCTTCGCGCCGCCCGCGGGACGGCGGAGCTTTCGAGCTTCTCCACCGGCACCGTGCGTCCCGCCTTTGAAAGCACATAGCGCGCAAACTCCAGCCGCGTGCAGGCTCCGAGGCTTGTTACGTGGTATGTCCCGTGCGCGCCGGTGGGCATGAGAGCACAAATTGCCGCCGCCAGGTGCGGGACGTACGTCGGGGACTCGAGCTGGTCATCGGCCATCCGCACCACGCCGCCGTTGTCCGCTGCGCTCAGCACGCGGTCCACGTAGTTCTTTGGCCGGTGACCGAAGAGCCATGCGGTCCTCACGACGTATGTCCTCGGCCAGATGCTGGCCGCGAGCCTTTCCCCCGCGAGCTTCGACTTTCCATACTCGTTGATGGGGTTCGGCGACGAGAACTCGGAGTAGTCTTCCCGTGCCGCGCCATCAAACACATAGTCCGTTGAGATGAGCAGGTACTCGGCGGCGGGCCGACGGTTCCGTCGTTCATAGTCATATGCGGAAGACCCTCGACGGGGTTGCCCAGGAAGCGCGTCTCCGTGCCGTCGGCCTGCATAAATGAAAACCCGTCCCGCACCACCGCTACCCAGCCGCCCGAGCGGCGAAGGCCGATGGCCTGCACGAGCCGGCTCGTCGGCTTCGACATCGCGCATTCGCTCCCGTCGGAGAGCGCGGCGAGAAGGGGTTTCTACGTGTCGACCCAGGACAGCGTCGCTGTCCGCGGGTTCCAGATGGGTGATTCGCCACACTGGTTCTGGGCCTGGATACGCGTGATCTCGGCCATATGTGCACCTCCTACGAGGCGGACGATTCCCCAGGCATCTTCCCACCGCCGGGTTGCCGGGCAACCGATGGATCGTAGCCGAACTGCTTCGAGATGCGCAGCGCATGCTCTCGCACCACAGCGCCGACGCGGGCCAGGTCCATATTAGCCAACCGGAACTGGGGGCCCGAGAGCCAGATGGAGGCGATAGGATACGCGCGGTAGTCGAGCACCGGGCTGGCGGCACACCAGATTTCGGCAACCTCCTCGCCGAGGTCAAGCGCATAGCCCAGCTGCATGATCTTCTCGATCTCAGCCTGCATGGCCTTCATCCCCGGGATGGTCCTGTCGTTGAACCGGGTGAAGGCGATGTGCGCCAGGAGGTCCTTCTGTTCGGCGGGCGGCAGGTGCGCCAGGATGGCCTTGCCGGGCGCAGAGGCATGGATGGGGACCCTGTGGCCGATCTCGACAGTGAACTTGACGAGCTGGAAGGACGCGAGCTCCTCGAGGATGACGACCTTGCCTTCCGAAAGCGCGCCCACGAAGATGGTCTCGTTGATCTCGTCTCGCAGCATGCGCATCTCGTCCATGCATGCACTGATGAGGTTCGTGCTCTGCACGGCGGTATAGCCCAGGGAGAGGATCTTGGGACTGAGTCGCCAGGACTTGCCGTGCTCGTCGAGGTACCCGCTTGCCGCCAGCGTCCGCACGATCCGGAAGACGCTGTTCTTCGGCAGAGAGAGCTGCGTGGCGATCTCCGTGATCGAGCTGCCCTCCCGGCGCGTGCTCAGATGCTCCATGATGCGCAGGGCGCGGTCGAGATTGGGGATGATGTAGGCAGGATTGCCGGCGTGTTTCGACATCGTGGGGTCGCCCATACGCGAGTTCCCCACTGTAACACTATGTGATGACGCCATCAACACTGTCCCCCGGCGCCTGTTCGGGACCGACGGGGTGCGAGGGTCCCCGCCCGCGCCCCTCCACCCCGTCCTGATATTGGCATCACGCGGGCTGCGCCTTCAGCGAGCGGCGGCGGGCCGTGGCGAGGATCTTCTTCAGATCGCTCCGATCAAGAAGGCGGTCTACCTGCCGAGGGGAATCAACGCCGTCCAGCTCCTGTTCAAAAAACACTTTCAGAGTTTCGCTGATCAGTACGAGAACAAACACGCCGTCATCTACGGTCGCTTCCGCATCGAGCGTATCACGGAGGTGGTGGAGAAGTTCATCCGCTGCGGAGACTATTCCCAGGGGATTGCCCGCATTCAATGCACCAATCCGGACTGCAAATATGCGTATTTCCGCCCCTTCTCCTGCAAAGGATTCTCCTTCAGCCCGTCCTGCTCGCAGAAGCGAACCCTGCTGTTTTCGGAGTACATGAAGGGCCGGCTCCTTCTGTCCTTGCCCCACCGCCAATTCGTCTTCACCTTCCCCAAGCTGTTGAGACCCTATTTCCGCCATAACCGCCGGCTGTTCTCCGACATCAGCCGACTCATTTTCGTCATCATAAAGCGTTTCTACGACAAGGCAGCAGGAAGGCAGATCAAGACCGGGATGGTCCTGGCGTATCAGTCAGCAGGCGAATATTTGAAGTTTAACCCCCATTACCACTGCATCGTATTGGAGGGTGGTTTCGATGAGAGGGGCAGGTTTGTACATATTCCCCTTGGGAATCTTCAAAGAATGACGGAGTACTTTCGCCGCTTGATCATCAAGTTCTTCTTGAACAAACAGCTCATCAACGCCACTCTGGCCACCAGCCTCATCAACTGGAAGCACTCCGGTTTTTCCATCGATCATTCGATCCGTATACCCGCCTTCTCGATCGAAGCCCGCGAAGCCCTCTCCCAATACATCGCCCTCCAGGGCCTCCGATGCGCTCGCCGAAGGCGGCCGTGATGGCAGCTGGGGTGAACGTGTTCGTAACGAGCTAGCCCCGCGGCACCTACGGGGCCAAGCGCGTGCAGCAGCTCTATCCGCGGAAGAGCGGTTCCTCGATGCCCTTTACGTCAAGCTTCACCCGGAACAGGTCCCCGGACAGCGGCGCGGCCTGGCGCTGCTCCTCCGTAAGTCCCTTGTACGCCGTGGTGATGTACAGCTCGTTCAGGTCCCGGCCTCCGAAGGCCATGCAGGTGGCGGTGGGCACGGGGAGACGGATGACGTGATCCACCTTCCCGGCCGGACTGTAGCGGCTGACGCGCCACCCGGCCCAGTGGCCGACCCACAAATAGCCCTCGGCGTCCACGATGACCCCGTCCGGGTAGCCGGCATCGGGCTCCAGCTCGGCCAGCACCCGCCGTCCGTCCACCGTGCCGGCTTCCAGGTCGTAGTCCCAGGCCAGGATCCTGCGGCCGAACATCTCCGCGCCGTACATGGTCTTCCCGTCCGGGCTGAAGGCGATGCCGTTGGTGAAAACGACGCCCCGCTCGATTTCGTGGAAGCTCCCGTCGGCATCCAGGCGCCAGTAGGCTCCATCCGGGGCGTCGAACTTGTCGGCGTTGTACGTGCCGGCCAGCAGGCGGCCGCGGGGGTCCACGGCGCAGTCGCAGAACTCCAGGCGGGGCCGGTCCGCCACCGGGTTGCCCAGGAAGCGGCAGCTATTGGTCTGGCGGTGCCAGATCGAGACACCGCCCGTGGACAGCAGCACCCACTCGGAGTCGGACTTGCGGGCCAGGGCCTGGGAGCCCACGGCGACAGGGTAACGCTGGACCCAGCCACTGTCCGGATCATAGCGGTACACGGACCGACCGCCGGTGTCCACCCAGTACAGGGCCTTCTCCTGCGGAATCCAGATCGGGGTCTCCCCGCATTGGTTCTGGACGGGCAACAGGTGTTCGAGGGATTCCATGATGCCTCCTGCTGGCTTTAGGCTATGGTATTGACAATTGCCAATTTTTGTGCATTTCTTCACAATTGTCAAGGAGGACCTGGTTGGAAATCGGCAAGGAAAAACTGGCCGACATGTATGCCAAAATGATGATCACCCGGAAGTTCGAGGAGACCGCCGCGAAGCTGTTCACGCAGGGCAAGGTGCACGGCACCGCCCATTTCTGCATCGGCGAGGAGGCCACGGGCATCGGAGTGTGCGCCGCCCTGGAGCCCGAGGACCTGATCTATGCCACCCACCGCGGGCACGGCCAGAGCATCGGCAAGGGCATGGACGTCAAGCGCATGATGGCCGAGTTCCTGGGCAAGGCCACCGGCGTGTGCAGGGGCAAGAGCGGCTGCATGCATATCGCGGAGCTGGCGGTAGGTAACCTCGGCGCCAATGGCATCGTGGCTGGCGGAATCCCCATCGCCGTGGGTTCCGCCCTGAGCACCAGGATGCAGGGCATCGACCGCATCGTGGCGGACTTCTTCGGGGACGGAGCGGCCAACGAAGGGGCTTTCCACGAAGCGCTGAACCTGGCCGCCATCTGGAAGCTGCCGGTCCTGTTCGTGTGCGTGAACAACCAGTACGGCATGTCCATGCACGTTTCAAGGCACATGGCCATCCCGGACATCGCCATCCGCGCCTCCTCCTACGGCATGCCGGGCAGGTCCGTCGACGGCAACGACATCTTCCAGGTCTACGCGGCCGCCCGGGAGGCCAGGCAGTACGTGCGCAACCAGGGGCCGATGCTGCTGGTCACCAACACCTACCGCATCATGGGCCACTCCAAGAGCGACGCCAACGTGTATCGGACCAAGGAGGAAGTGGAAGAGTGGCGCAAGCGCTGCCCCATCAAGCGCATGAAGGAGAAGCTGTTGGTCGAGGGCCTGTTCCAGGCCGCGGAGCTGGAGGCCATTGAGGCCGGGGCGGAGCGGGTTGTCCGGGAAGCCCTGGAATTCGCGGAGTCCAGCCCGGAGCCGGCGCTGGAGTCGGCTGTCGAGGACGTGTACGCGGAGACGGCCGGATGAGCGCGGCCCGGGAAATCACCTATGCCCAGGCCGTCCGCGAGGCGATGAGTGAGGAGATGCGCCGGGACCCCAGGGTGTTCCTGCTGGGCGAGGACGTTGGCGCCTACGGGGGAGCTTTCGGCGTTTCGGTCGGGATGCTGCAGGAGTTCGGCCCGGAGCGGGTGCGCGACACCCCGATCAGCGAGGCGGCCATAACAGGATGCGCGGTGGGCGCGGCCATCACCGGAATGCGCCCGATCGTGGAGATCATGTTCAGCGACTTCCTCACCCTCGCCATGGACCAGCTGGCCAACCAGGCCGCCAAGGCGCGCTACCAGTTCGGCGGACAGGCCAGCGTGCCCATGGTGCTGCGCACTCCGGGGGGTTCGGGGACCGGCGCGGCGGCCCAGCACTCCCAGAGCGTGGAGGCCTGGGTGTGCAACGTGCCCGGGCTGAAGGTGGTCATCCCCTCCACCCCCTACGACGCCAAGGGCCTGCTGAAGACCTCCATCCACGACGACAACCCGGTAGTGTTCATCGAACAGAAGCTGCTGTACCGGGCCAAGGGACCGGTGCCGGAAGAAGAGTACAGCATCCCGCTGGGCTCGGCCGATGTGAAGCGGGAGGGGCGGGACCTTTCGATCATCACCTATGGCCGCATGGTACCGCGCTGCCTGGAGGTGGCTGCCACGCTGTGCGGGGAAGGCATCGAGGTGGAGGTGGTGGACGTCCGCAGCCTGCGCCCCCTGGACACCGCCACCATGGTGGACTCGGCGCGCAAGACCGGCAGGGTGCTGGTGGTGCACGAGGCGCCGCAGTTCGGCGGCTTCGGCGGGGAGATCGCCGCGGCGGTGGGGGACAGCGAGGCCTTCTACTACCTTGACGCTCCCATACGCCGCCTGGGCGCCATGGAGACCCCGGTGCCCTACAACCGCCACCTGGAGGCCCACGTGGTTCCGACCCCGGAGCGGATCGCCGCGGCGGTGCGCGAGATATTGCAGTAGGAGAGGCAGGCGATGGCGTACCCGGTCATCATGCCCAAAACGGGCATGGCCATGGAGGAAGGCACGATCCTGCGCTGGCTCAAGAAGGAAGGGGAGCCGGTGGCCAAGGGCGAGATCCTGCTGGAGATCGAAACGGACAAGACCTCCATGGAGGTCGAATCCGAGGCTGACGGCCGACTGCTCGCCATTCTCCGCAAGGAAGGAGAGGTGGTTCCGGTCACGCAGACCATCGCCTGGATCGGGCAGCCGGGAGAGGTCTTGAGCGAAGGGGCGCCCACGCCAGCGGCCGTTGCTCCAGCCGCGCCGGCGCCCGCGGCCGCAGGGGTGGGCGAGGCCGCGCGCGCGGAGCTGGCGCCCGCTGCGGCGCCGCCGCCCGGCAAGGTGCCGGCCACCCCGGCCGCCAAGCGCCGGGCCGCCGAGTTGGGCTTGCCGCCGGCCACGCTGGCCGGCGTACGCGGCACCGGTCCCTTCGGCGCCGTGCGCCTGCGCGATCTGGAGACGGCAGGGGTGCGCCCGGACGCCGGTCCTGCGGCCCCGGGCGAAGGCCAGCCGCTGACCGGCCTGCGCAGGACGATCGCCGACAAGATGGTCCGCAGCTGGCAGGTGCCTTCCCCGACGCTCATCACACGGGCGGACGTGACCGAGCTGGCCGAGACCCGCCGAACGCTCAACGCAAGCGGGGAGGTCAAGATCAGCGTCACCGACCTGGTGGTCAAGGCGGTCGCCGCCGTGCTGCGCGAGCACCCTCTGCTAAACTCCTCCTTCGAAGACGGGCGGGTGGTGCAGCACGAGGAGGTAGACGTCGGCGTGGCCGTGGCCCTGGAGGACGGGCTGGTGGTGCCGGTGCTGCATCGGGCCGACACCCTCAGCCTGCGGCAGATCGCGGAGGCCACCCGGGAGCTGGCAGCCCTGGCCCGCGAGCGGCGCCTGACGCGCGAACAGGTGAGCGGCGGCACCTTCACCGTGAGCAGCCTGGGCATGTACGGCGTCACGGCCTTCACCCCGCTGCTCAACGTGCCCGAGTGCGCGATCCTGGGCGTGGGGGCCGTGGAGGAGGTCCTGCGCTTCGACGAGCGCCGCCAGGTCGTGGGCCGCCAGGTGCTGGAGCTCTGCCTGACCCACGACCACCGGCTCGTCGACGGCGCCCCAGCCGCCCTGTTCCTGCAGTCCGTTCGCCGGCTGCTGGAAAATCCGCTCGCCCTGCTGATGTAGATGGCTTCCGCGCGCGACGCCGGCCGGCGGGACTTCCTGATCGAGGTGGCCCGGCTCTACCACGAGCAGGGGCTGTCGCAGGCGGACATCGCCCGCCGCTTCGGCATCTCGCGCTCCTCGGTCTCGCTCGCGCTCAAGGCCTGCCGCGAACAGGGGATCGTCGAGATCCGCATCGTCGACTCGCCTTCGGCGATCCTGCGCCTGCAGGCCGAGCTGAAGGAGCGCTACCGCCTGGCGGCGGCCGTGGTGGCCCCGGCGGAAGCGGACGCGGAGGCGGCCAAGCGCCGGGTGGGGCAGGCGGCCGCCGCCTGGCTGGAAATGGAACTGTCGGGCATGGCCGCCGCCGGCCTGCGCATCGGCCTGAGCTGGGGCACGACCCTCTTCCAAGTGGTGCGCCACCTGCGTCCCCTGGAGCTGCGCGGCGTGGAGGTGGTGCAGCTGCACGGCGGGCTGGGCGCCGAGGACCCGGCCATCGACGCCTTCGGCCTGGCCCAGGGCCTGGCGGAAAAGCTGCACGGCCGGTACCGGGTCATCCAGGCGCCGATCTCGGTGGCCAGCCGCGAGCTGCGCGAGCAGCTGGTGCGCGAGCCCGGCATCGCGGAGACCCTGAAGAGGGGCGCCCGGGCCGATCTGGCCCTGTTCGGAATCGGCACCAACCGCCCGCGCTCCAGCTCCCTGGTGCGGACCGGCTTCCTGAGCGCGGCGGAATCCAGGCGCCTTCTTGCCGCGGGGGCCGTGGGCACGGTGTGCGGATTGCACATCGACGCCGAGGGCCGGCCTTTCCCGTGTCCCTGGAACGCGCGGCTGGTCGGGATCGGGGCGGAGGCGCTCCTGCGCATCCCCAGGCGCGTTGGGGTGGCCGCGGGGCCCGAGAAGGCGGAGGCGGTGCGGGCGGCCCTGCTTGGTGGATTGATCGGCACCCTGGTGGCCGACGAAGGGCTGGCCCGGGCGCTGCTGTAAGCGGTTCTCGATATAATGAAAATCTACCAGTAAAAATTATTAAAATTTTTATTGACATTTGGATTCAATTCTGCCATAATCTGCCTCGCATGCTGCTACTTTTTAAAATGATAGGGCATAGATGCCTAATTTCTAAATTCCTACCAAGCGAGGCACCATGAAAGTATTCGACTTCAGCGTCCCCACCCGCGTGTTTTTCGGCGCCGGCGAGGTGAAGCAGGCCAAGGCGACCGCCGCCGAGCTGGGCAGGAAGGCCATGCTCCTGGCTGCCAAGGACACGATGCGGCAGACCGGGACCCTGCAGCGGGTGGAAGGCCTGCTGCGAGAGGGCGGAGTGCAGGTGGTGGTGTCCGACGACGTGGCGCCCAACCCGCGCGACGTGGACATCGACCGGCAGACCCAGGTGTTCCTCCGGGAGAAATGCGATTTCGCGGTGGGCCTGGGCGGGGGCAGCTCCATGGACTCGGCCAAGGCCGTGGCCTTCCTGGCGGCCCAGGGCGGCGGCACGATCCTCGACTACCTGGCTGGCGGCCCGCACGCCGACCTCGCCGGCACCAAGCCGGCTTTCCCCATCCTGTGCATCACCACCACGGCCGGCACGGGCTCGGAGACCACGCCCTGGTGGGTCATCACCAACACGAAACACCATGAGAAGCCGGGCACCGGCAACGACAGCACTCGCCCCGCGGTCTCGATCGTGGACCCCGAGCTGATGCTCTCGGTGCCCCGGGAGGTCACGCGCAACACCGGCATCGACGTGCTGTTCCACGCCATGGAGTCCTTCCTCTCCAACGTGGCCACCCCCTTCACCGACCTGTTCTCGCGCGAGGCCATGCGCCTGGTGGTCCAGCACCTGGGTCGGGCCCTCGACAATGGCCAGGACCTGGAGGCCCGCAGCCAGATGGCCTGGGCCAACACCATCGCCGGCATCACCATCGGCGAGGGCAAGTCCTCGACCGTGGGCATCCACGCCCTGGGGCACTCCATCGGCGGGCAGACGGACGCCCCGCACGGGCTGACCATGGCCGCCGTGGGTCCGGCCTACATGCGCCACACCTGGGACGCGGACGTCGTCCGCTACGCCGAGGTCACGCGCATCCTCGGCCACGCCAGGGCCGGTGAGTCCGACCAGGAGCTGGCCCGCCGCTCGCCGGAGGCGCTGGAGAAGACGCTGGAGAAGTTCGGCTGCCGGGTGAGGATGAGCGACCTGGGGGTCAAGGCCTCCATGATCGAGGCCATGGCCGACTCAGCTTTCAAGACCATGGCCGGCTGCCTGAACTGCAGCCTGAAGAGCCTGTCCCGCGCCGACGTGATCGCCCTGTACAAGGCATCGCTGTAGGAGGGGCGGCGGTGGCGACCTACCTGGCCGGCGTGGACATCGGCACCTCCGGGGCCAAGGCCATGGTGTTCGACCTGGCGGGCAACCCCCTGGCCAGCGCCTACCAGGAGTACCCCTGCACCTACCCCCGGCCGGGATGGGTCGAGCAGGACGCGGACCACCTGGTGGAGGCCACCATGGACGCCATGGCCCGGGCCGCGGTGCAGAGCGGGGTGAAGCGCCTCCTTTCAACCCAAAATTGCGAACAGCACTTTACACCAACCGCTAATCTCATGATCAACATAAAAATCTCAAGAATTCATTTGACATATAGTCCTGAATATGAGAGACTACGCCATAGTAGTTTGTTATTTAGAACAAGACTAATATTTGTTGCATAGCCCGGAGGAGCGGGGCATGAAGGCATTCGATTTCAGCGTACCTACTAGAGTCTTCTTCGGAAATGGTGAGCTCAGGCGGCTCCAGGAGATTGCACCGACCACCGGCAAAAGAGCGATGCTACTCGCTGCCAAGCAGACCGGTATCCTGGACAGGGCAGTAGAACTGCTCAAGAAGGGCAGCGTTGACGTCGTCGTCTCCGATAACGTGGACCCCAACCCCAAGGACGTGGACATCGACCGCCAAACCAGGGTGTTCCTCACGAGCAAATGCGACTTCGCGTTAGGGCTCGACGGGGGAAGCTCCATGGACTCCGCCAAGGCCGTGGCGTTCCTGGCTGCCCAGGGAGGCGGAACCATCCTGGACTACCTCGCCGGAGGACCCCACGCCACGTTGGAGGAACGAAGCCGGCGTTCCCCATCATCTGCGTCACTACGACCGCGGGAACCGGCTCGGAGACGACCTCCTGGTGGGTGATCACGAACACGAAATGGCACGAGAAACCGGGAACGGGCAACGACAGCACCATGGCGCGCTACGCCATCATGGTAACTAATTTTGTTGAAAATCGGCGGTTTGAGCCGATTCAAATTTAATTGAGGAGGAAGAAGATGAAGAAGCTAATGTTAGCTGTGTTAGCGGTTGCTCTGGTGTTACCGCTAGGTTACGCCAAGCCAATCACGGTAGGGCATGTCGTTTATACCATGGAACATCAGTTCCATCAGTCAATTGCCAGGGAACTTCAAAGTTATGGACCGAAAATGTACGGAGTCAAGGTAATCATTCTTGACGGCGGAGGAACAGGAGAAAAAATGCTTGCCGCCGTTGAAAATCTCATTGCGCAGAAAGTTGACGCTATTTCGATTCACAGCCCTGAAACGGCTTTAACTGCAAAGGCTATCGAACTTGCGCATGCCAAAGGAATCCCTATTGTAACCACTTTGATTTACCCTGACTCAAAGAATGCACCTCATGTTCAGCCGATGGAAACGCCGGCATCCTATGCCGAAGGTAAAATAGCTGCACAGCAATGGCTAAAAGCTTTCCCGAATAAACCCTGCAAAGTCGCTATTCTTAATTTCGGCGCATGGGAACAGGGAGAGGTTTTGAGATTCGTGCCTTTCTTTGAAGGCGTTAAAGCTGTCGATCCGAAAGCGGAACTTGTTACTGTTCTTAACGGTCAGGGTTCTACCGAAGAATCAATGAAAGTAACCCTTGATATTCTCCAGGCTCATCCGGAAATAAATATTTTCTTCGGCGGAAATGATGAAATGGCTCTTGGAGCTCTTGCGGCCTGCGAACAGAAAGGAAGAGGAAAAATGGACAATGGCAAGCCGCTGACTGAAATCATAGCCGGTGTTGACGGAAACTCCTCCGCGCTGATCAAAATATATGATCCAGACTGTTCATTCAAAATTTCTAATGGTGCCGTACGCGATGTCGCTCGTGCTGAAATGGATTGTATGATGGGAATGATTCAAGGCAAAATTGATATGAACAAATTCCAGATTATTCAGTGTTTCGTTAAAGAAATTGATTACTGGCAGACTTCTATCGAAGACGCCCAGGTATTCCTGATGGATAATTATGGTTATAAAGGGAAACTTGTAGCCGATGTAGCTAAAAGCAAAAAGAAATAATCCATATAGCAAGAAAAGATTAATTTAGAGAAAGGATAAATGAAATACTTTATCCTTTCTCTTTGTTTTGTGGAAAGGTTCGGCTGCCGGGTTCGCATGCATGACCTGGGCGTCAAGGAGGAGATGATCGAGGCCATGACGGATTCCACCTTCAAGACCATGGGCGACTGCCTGAACTGCAGCCTGAAGCCGTTCGGCCGCGCGGACGTCATCCAGATGTACAAGGACTCGTTGTAGCGACGGCCATGGAGACCTATCTGGCGGGAATCGACATCGGCACCTCCGGCGCCAAGGGCATGGTCTTCGATCTCGCGGGAACCGCGCTTGGCGCGGGCTACCGGGAGTATCCCTGCACGTATCCCCGTCCGGGCTGGGTCGAGCAGGACGCGGATCTCCTGGTGGAATCCACCATGCAGGCCATGGCGGAAGCCGTGCGGGCCAGCAACGTCCCGCCGAAGGCCATCGTGTCCCTGTCACTGTCCGCGCAGCGCTGTTGCGGGATCTTCCTGGACGCGAATGACCACCAGGTGCGGCCCATGATTTCCTGGCAGGACAACCGTACCACCGCGGAAGTGAAGGAAATCGCCGCCCGGATTGATGAGAGGGAGCTCTACCGGCTCACGGGATATCCCAACAGCACGACGTGGCTCCTGTCCAAGATGATGTGGGTCCGCCGAAACGAGCCGGAAGTCTGGAACAAGACGCGCCGGGTCGTACAGATGCACGACTATTTCGTGCGGGCGCTCGGCGCGGACGATTACGTGGTGGACTGGAACGACGCGGGCTATTTCGGCTTTTTTGACTCCGCGGCGGGATGCTGGAACGCACGCTTGCTGCAACTATTCGGCATCGACGCCTCGCTGTTGCCGGTTCCGCGGCCATCGGGAACGCCCGTGGCCCGGATCTCGTCGTCGGCTGCCTCGCGCATCGGCCTGCGGGCCGGAACGCAGGTGAGCGTCGGCGCCGGGGACCAGAGCGCGGGCGCGGTCGGCGCCGGAATCGTTCGCGGGGGGCTAATTTCGGTTTCCATGGGGACGGCGGGGGCGGTGGCTGCGTTCCTGGACGCCCCCATCCGCGACGCGGAGGGACGGATGATCGTGACGGCCCATCCGATCAAAGGGCATTGGCTTCTCGAGGGATACCAGGCGGCGGCGGCCAGCGTTTACCGCTGGTTCAAGGAGCGGTTCGGCGCGCAGGAAGCCCGCGATGCCGAGACCGGCGGCCGCAACTATTACGACTTCATGAACGACCGTGTCTCCGCGGTACCCGCCGGATCCCGCGGACTGCTTGTACTCCCCTATTTCGCGGCCGCTGGAACGCCCCGGTACAATCCCCTGGCCCGGGGAACGATTGTGGGGCTCACGTTCTCGCACACCCGGTTCGACATCGCCCGGGCGTTCATGGAAGGCATCACGCTGGACATGAAGGACATGGTGAGCTCCATGGCACGATCGGGACTCCGGGTGACGGAAGCCCGCCTCCTGGGCGGTCCCACGAAGTCCCGCGTGTGGAACCAGATCCAGGCTGATGTGTACGGCGTGCCCGTGACAACGCTGAAGGTCACGGACGCCACCGTGCTGGGCGCCGCCATCCTGGGGGGCGTGGGCGCCGCGGTCTTCTCCTCCATCGAGGAAGGAGCGGACGCGATGGTCCGGCTCGACGAGCGCTTCGAGCCTATCCCAGAGAACGTGCAGACCTACGCGCGGCTTTATGACGTGTACTGCCGGGGCTACGAGGGCCTCGACCGAAGCGGCGTGTTCGCCGCGCTGGCCGATTTGCAGAAGTAGACAACCGGCCTGTCAGGCCGGAGAGAGAATTAACAGGAGGAGAGAGATGGTGAAGAAGATCCTCATGGCGGCGCTGATTCCCAGCGTGCTCGCCACAGCCATCGCGTAGAGTCGTCCCGCAAGTGTACACCGTCACCAGACAGGCGTCCGGCAGCTGCAAAAAATCCTTAAAAGCTATGCTTTGTATATATTGCCCCTCCGCCCGACTCCTGCCCGCCGTTGGTCATTTTATAATATAACAGGACGGTTTGTGATGTTTAAAATTTTAGAACGATTCGATCAGCAGAAAACAGTACTTGTCAGTGTGATACTTGTGATAACCCTGGTAATGTCAATTTTATCATCGAAATTTTTCAATATTGATAATTTTGTCAATATACTGCTTCAAATAGCTCCGCTGATTATTGTCGCTTCGGCAGCTAATCTTCTTATGATTACAGGAAATTTTGACCTGTCGGTTGGAAGCGTATTCGCTTTCTGCGCGATCATGCACGCTTATATGACAAAAAATGTGCTACCGATTGAATGGTCAATCCTGTTTTGCTGCATTTTGGGTATTCTATGGGGAGCTTCAAACGGAATCATGGTTGCGGTCCTGAATGTAAATCCCTTTATCGCTACAATGGGTTCCATGTATGCGGCGAGAGGTTTTGCCTATCTTATTGCCAGATGGGACGGCGGAGCGAACATATCGGCGGGGCTTCCGCCGGATTTCAGCGATTTCGGAAGAACAAACCTTTTCGGTGTTATTCCAATCATTATCATTTTTATGATAATAGTAGTTGCAATTTTCATATTCATTGAGAAGAAAACGGTTCTTGGAAGATATAGTTATTCTATCGGCTGTAATAAAAGCGCTTCAAAACTTTCAGGGATAAATGTTCCAAGTGTTTTAATCATAATATACATGATTGTAGGCTTGCTTGCCGGATTATGCGGTGTTATTCAGGTATCCCGCGTAGGATCGGCATATCCGAATATTGGTACCGGGATGGAATTTGATGTGCTTCTGGCAATATTTCTTGGCGGCACCAGTATGCTTGGTGGTGAAGGTTCTACATTTGGAATGATACTTGGAGCATTTATTGTTGGCCTGGTCGCGAATGGATTAAATCTGCTAAACGTACCATATTTTTATCAGGAAGTAACAAAGGGAGCGCTTCTGATAATCGCCGTTTTTGCGGACCAGATGTTGAGAAAGCGCAAGTACCCGGGAGGTTCATGATGGATAATGATTTTATATTAAGTATTAAGGGAATAGATAAACTGTATCCAGGGGTTCATGCCCTTGATAATATTGTTTTTGATATAAAGAGAAATACTATACATTGTATTATAGGTGAAAATGGTTCGGGTAAATCGACATTTATTAAAATATTAACGGGAGTTGTTAATAAAACCAAGGGCGATATAATTCTTAACGATAAACCATTTGATCCAAAAAGCGTTAAAGACGCGAAAAATCATGGTATTGTCGCCATATACCAGGAATTAAATGTGGTGAATGACCTGACTGTCGAAGAAAATCTCACACTTGGCAGGGAGAAGCATAAATTTGGCATGATCCAGAAGGATGATAGCCTTGATAAAATGCTTTCGATCTTAAAAGAACTCGATAAGACAGTTAAGCTTAATATGATGGTAGGAGAGCTGAGCACCGCGCAAAAACAGATTATTGAAATTGTCAAGGCGGTTTCAATTGACTGCAAGGTACTGGTAATGGATGAGCCCACAGCTTCATTAAGCGAGGAAGAAACCAGTAAAATATTTGAAGTTGTTAAGAAATTAAAAGAAAACGGGATGACGGTTATTTACATATCTCATAAATTAAGCGAAGTATTTGAAATAGGCGATTTTGTGACTGTGCTAAGAGACGGGAAAATCATCGCAACTAAAACTGTTCAAGAAATCAATAAGGAATGCAAAGGTGATACATCCGATGCTTGTTTGGAACTGGTTAAAATGATGCTTGGAAGGGTCGTTATTGAATCCTACATACCAAGTAAGACTGATTATTCAGAAAAATTTCTAGAGGTTAGAAACTTAAATACTGATCTATTAAAGAATGTAAGTTTTGATCTTTTCAAGGGTGAAATTCTGGGATTTTACGGATTGATGGGAGCGGGAAAAAGCGAAGTGGCGCGTGTTCTTTTTGGAATTGATGTCTATTCTGGGGATATATTTATTAAAGGAAAGATAGCAAAATATAAAAGAGTAAGGGATGCTTTGAAAAACGGCATTGCGATGATCCCCGAGGAAAGAAGAGAAGATGGGATTTTTGGGAAACTATCTATTAAAGATAACATTCCAATGATGAAAATCAAGTCGATTCTTAAAAATGGTATCATTAGCAGGCCAAAAGAAAACAAAATTGCGGATGACTACATCAAGATGCTTTCTATTGCGGCCAGAGACAGGGAGCAGAAAGCCGCGTTTTTAAGCGGAGGAAATCAGCAGAAGGTTGTTATATCCAAGTGTCTGAACAGGGAAAGCGATGTGCTTCTAATGGATGAACCGACCAGAGGCATAGATGTCGGAGCAAAACTTGAAATTCACGATATAACAAGAAATCTTGCGAATCAAGGGAAAGGCGTTATCGTATTTTCATCGGAACTACCGGAAATTCTTCATTTATGCGACAGAATCGTATTTATGAATAATGGGAGAGTATCTGCCATTGTTAAGAACGGAAAAAATATTGATAACGACCAGATTATAAAAATTATTGCAGAGGGTGAGTGAATAATATGAATAGGAAAATAGATTTTTCAAAAATATATAGAAATCCAATATCTATTATTGTTACATTTTTCCTGTTAATAAACATTTTTTTTATCATAACCGCATATGATAGTTTCTTTCAAATTGATAATTATTTTTATGTGTTGAAACAAACAGCGATGATTATTATTGTCGCTTCTGCAGCAACAATTCTTATGATGACGGGGAATTTTGACCTGTCTACGGGAAGCGTCGTCGCTTTTACAGGTTGTGTCTACGCTTTCATGATCAAAAACGGGATGGCTTTAATTCCGGCAGGAATTATTGCGGTTGGTGTTGGAATCATCATAGGTATTATAAATGGAACAATGGTTACGAAATTTAATTTCCCCCCTTTTATCGCTACGTTATGTATGATGTATATTTCCAGAGGAATTGCCCTGATATTTGCTAATGGAGCAACTATACGCGACAATATGCCCCCGGAAATAGGCTATTTAGCAAGCAGATATTTCTTTGGATTACCGATATTTGTTGTATTTATAATCATTGCGCTGATTATCTTTGTGTTCATTGAAAAAAAGACGCTTCTTGGAAAATATGCGCTGGCTATAGGCGGAAATAAAAACGCGGCCTTCTTTTCTGGAATTAATACGGGAGCGATCATTTTTTCCATCTTTGTTATTATTGGAGGGCTTGCCGGGTTTGCGGGCGTCATGTCCGCATCAAGATTAAGCGCCGGTGATCCGAGAGGTGCGGTTGGTTTTGAATTTGACGTAATTCTCGCAATCATTTTGGGGGGCACAAGCCTTTCAGGCGGTAAAGGTTCCGTTATCGGTACTTTTTTTGGCGCCCTGGTTGTCGCATGTCTGGGAAATGGCCTGAATATGTTGAATATATTAACATTCTGGCAGAGTATTTTGAAAGGCGTTATTTTTGTTCTGGCCATAGTTTTAAATGAGAAGATTATAAAGAATATCGGCAAGAAAACCGTAGTTGCAGCGAAAGCGTAGAAGAAGAATTAGTCAGTCAGGTCAAGTAAAGAAAATTCGAATAGAGGGAATTAATGTTGAACGAGAAGGTGCTGGTTGGTGCGCGCAGGCGCGCTGGTGCGGGCCGCGACCTTGTAGTGCTCCCAATCTTTCAAGCCACCGACTGCTGTAATTGGGTCCTGTACTCGCGAGGGATTTTGTATCCCAGCGACTGATGCGGCCGACCGACATTGTACCACTCGATCCACTGACGGATGGCCGCCTTGGCTTCAGCGAAACTGTGAAAGCTGTGCTGCCAGACACACTCATCTTTCAGGCTACGGAAGAATCTCTCGATGATACCGTTCTGTTCGGGGGTGTACGGCGTGATGAACTCCTGCGTGAGTCGATAGTCGCGGCAGGCTGCGCGAAACTGTCTGCTCTGGAAGATCAGTCCCAGGTCACCAATATTCTGCTTCAACTTCTTGGCCTGCTCCTCGCGCAGGGCCTCATCATCCTTCGGCCGAGCTCGCAACGCATTATCTGCGCCAAGGAAGAACCGTTCCTTCCAGTCCTCGAGGTCCGCGACAGGCAACCCATGCGCCCGTGCGGCCTCTTGGATGCTGGTTTCGCCTTTGATGATGCTGACCACCAGCGCCAAGATGCCTCTATGCCGGGAGGGGCAAGGCCGGTCTTGATCAGGTGCAGAAAGATCCTGCGGCACTATTGGGGATTGGTAATGAAGGCCAGCACCTTCTTCGGGGAGCCGCAGCGGCTACAGCGCAAGGCGTCCACTTCGTAGGCTTTGGCCAGCAGACGTGCCCAGGCGGAACGGGATTCCCGAGTGGAGACGGACGGCTGGGCACTCTCCTGGAGGACGGCTCGCACATGCGGTGGAGGCTGCTCCGGGTGCTGCTCCAGCCATCCCTCGGGGGCCAGGCGCACCAGTCAGGGCTTTTCAATCCATGTGCCGCGGGAAGGGGAGGAGTACAACCCGTAGCGGCGCACCAGGTGGGTCCGAGCATCGGGCAGGTGCTGCAGGAGTTGGACGAGGAGCTCCCGGGCGGGGAACAGGCGGGCGTTGGTCTTGAAGTAGGGATTGTACTCCGAGCGGTACAGGACACTTCCCTCATGTTCTTCCTCCAGCATCTTGCTCAGGGAGACCGGGGAGCGGGCGACGTACTGGGCCAGGGCCTCACGGGTTCGGGAGGAGGAGGCGGGTATCTTCACCGACATGTCCAGGCTGAAGCCGCTGTGGGTCCAGCTCAGCATGCTCCTGGCCAAGCGCTCGTTGATGAGCGAGCGCTTGAGGAAGAAGGTAACCATGGAGGCGCGGTAGTACTGGGCCAGCCGTTGCAGGTCCACCGAGGGCACGTGCACGAATCGCCCTTTGCGATCGAAGCCGCCTTCGAGGAAGATGCCGTGCAGGTGGGGATTGAATCGCACGAAGTCTCCCGCCGAGGCGTAGGCAATGACGGCGGCCCCCTGGACCTTCCTGCCGGCGGCCGTGCTGTAGAAGTCCTGCATCATGCGGTAGGCGAGTCTGCTGACCACACCGAAGAGCTCGTGGTCATGGCGGAAGAAGAGGCGCAGGACCTTGGGGAAAGTGAAGACGATCTGGCGGTGGGGCAGGCGCAGCAGCAGCCGCTCGTTCATGTACTCGCCGAAGAGCAGCGTGCGCTTCTGCGAGCATGAAGGACAGAGATGGAAGACCTTGCAGCTGAACGGGCGGAAGTACTCGCTCTTGGACTGCGGGTTGGTGCACTTGATCCTGGCCACGCCCATGGAATAGTCCCCGCAGTCCAGAAAGCGCTCCAGGGCCTTCGCGATGCGCTGCTGGCGGTACTTGCCCAAGCGTGCGGCGAACTCGGCGTCGTATCGTGCGAGGAGCTCGGGAAGATGAACGCGAAAGAGCCTCTGCAGCGAGCTTGTACCCCGCGGTTGGTAAGTGCCCGGGGCCGTCGCATCCAAGGGCAGAGCGAATTGGCCTGCCACGCATGGATAGACGGCCAAACAGTATTCGCTGCCTCACTGCCGCCGTAGCCAAACCCACGGAACCCGGTTGACAAACACTCCAATTCCGCCGAAAATGGAGTGCATGGACTACATCCCTCGCGCCCTTGAGGACCCCCTGCGGCAGGCACTCGCGCGGGGCAAATCCCTTTTCCTGTTTGGAGCAAGGCAGACCGGGAAGACCACGCTGGTCGACCGCATACCATGTGCGATGCGTGTTTCGCTCTCCCTGCCCGACGTCCGGCTTCGTTACGAGAGATCGCCAGGGCTCCTCCGCGGGGAGGTCGAGGCGTTGAAGGCGGGAGGGGCGGCAGCTCCGCTCGTCGTGTTGGACGAGGTCCAGAAGGTGCCCGGCCTGCTGGACGAGGTGCAGGACCTTGTGGACCGCGGCCGCGCCCGCTTCATCCTGACGGGATCCAGCGCGCGCAAGCTGAGGCGCGGAACATCCGCGAACCTGCTCCCCGGGCGCACGCTGGTCTTCCGCCTCGATCCGCTTTCGCTGCGCGAGCGGGTCCCGCGGCGTCTCGAGGACGCGTTGACCGACGGCTCGCTGCCGGGCATCACCGCGGTGCAGGACGCCGTGGACCGCGAGGCCGATCTTGCCGCGTACGTCACGACGTACCTCGAGGAGGAGGTACGGGCAGAGGCGGCGGTCCGAAGCCTGGGCGCTTTCGCCCGGTTCCTCGAGCTGGCCGCCGCGGAGGCAGGAAGCATCGTCAACCTTCGCGGGCTCGCCGGGGACGTCGGCGTCGCCCACACGACGATCGCGGCCTACTACCAGGTACTCGAAGATTGCCTCATCGCTGAGAGGATCGAGCCGCTCACGGCAAGCACGACACGAAAGAAGCTCACCCGCTCTGACAAGTACCTGCTGTTCGACATGGGCGTTCGGCGCGTGGCTGCCCGGGAAGGCCGGCGGGTGTTGCCTGCGCGGTGGGGGCAGCTCTTCGAGCAATGGGTGGGACTGGAGTTGTTACGTTGGTCACGCGCGGCGGCGCCCTCAACGCGCATACGCTTCTGGCGCGATCCGGATGGCCCGGAGATCGACTGGATCTCCGACCAGGAAGGTCACTACACTCCGATCGAGGTGAAGTGGACCACGGCTCCCAGCGCATCTGACGCACGTCACCTGCGGCTCTTCCTGGATGAGTACCCTACAGCTAAAGCCGGCTATGTTGTATGCCGCGCGCCGAGAAGGGTCAGTCTCGGCCAGGGCATCGTGGCCATTCCCTGGCAGGACCTGATCAGCATTCTGGACTCCAGCATTGGCGGGAAATAGAACCGAGACTCCTGCGGGTGGATAGGAAGGGAGATCGGTATGTCGGCATGTGCGGCATCGTAGCCCTCGGCCGCTGGCGGCGAGAGCTTCCACCATCATGGCACTGACAAATGTCTCGGAGATGACTCCAACATCCGGCCTACGGTCTTGGCAACCGTAGAAACCGTCGCTCCCCGCAACAGTTTCTCACATTTTGTATCTCACTGCGCGCGCGATCTCCCGGCGATCAATGATGCAACTTTTTATGCAGTTTGAAATTACAATTGCCCCAGAGATGACTCGAACATCCGACCTACGGTTTAGGAAACCGCCGCTCTATCCTGCTGAGCTACTGGGGCGGGGACTTCGAAAAACGATCTTAGCGGCGGCGGAGGGTGCTGTCAACTCAGGGTGAGTCACCCCGAGGGGCTGTGCGGATCGGGCTCCACGAACTCGGGGAACTTGTACACGGCAAGCCCTCGAAGAATGTCGTAGTCAGGAAGGGCATTACCGGCGCGCACGCATTCGTCGAGGCCGGCCTGCGCCTGCTCCAGCGGCACATTCAGCTCCATGGCCACCTCTGCAACGGAAAGGGATCCGTGCTCCTGACGCGCGAGCTTCAGGATGCGGACCGGCAGGAGCGGGTCCTTGAGCACAGCCGATACGGATGGCCTCTGCGGCACGCGACGCGATGTGCCCGTCTGGCGAAATGGGTATCTCTGCACCTCGCGGGTTTTTCGCGTTTCGCGCCATGCCCGGAGCCCCCGGCGGATCGTATCCCGCAATTCCTTTCCTGCCAGGATCCATGCCCCGGCGGCGAAGAAAGCTCCCCCGAGAACGAAAGCCTCGATCCAGACGGGGAAGATCGGGCTGGCGCCGACGAACAGGCTGACGGCGCCGAGGGCCACGAGCACCCACCCGACGAATCGCTGGGAGAACTTCATCGCGGCCGGGCAGCGCGCATCATGGCATTGCGGGGGCCGACTGGGCAACCGGCAGGACCATGTTCCGCTCCGAGTTTCGCGGGGATTCGGTCCGCTCTTTCTTCAAAAAATACTGGGCAAAGCCGAGGTCCTCAAGCTTCCTGCGCGTGTCAGAGAGCGAGGTGGCGGGAATGCCCCTGACGAGAACGCGCGCCACGCTCAAGCCGGTCTTTTCGATCGTGACGACGAACCCGGCCGCCTCCAGCGCAAGACGCGCTTTTTCCGCGTTCTTGTCCATCCCGAACGCGCCGACCTGGATTGCATAGACATCCTTGTCCGTTGCGAACGCCACGATGTCAAGGGACACGCGCGCCACGCCCTGGCCGAGCATGTCGATCTCTTCGGCCGCCGCCCGGGACAGGTCGATGATCCGGCCCTCCACGAAGGGGCCCCGGTCATTGATCTTCACAACGGCGAACTTGCCGTTGTCGAGGTTCGTGACTTTCACCATGGTGCCGAACGGGAGTGTGCGGTGCGCGGCGGTCATGTCGTTGGTGTCGAACACCTCACCGCTGGAGGTAAGACGGCCGTGAAACTTTCCGCCGTACCACGAGGCGAATCCTTCCAGCCCCGGTTCGGCGCCGAGAACGGCGGCAATGAGCAGGAGAATGAAGGGAACGAGCCTTTTCATCCCCTTGAATATCGGCTCGAGGCGGGCATTCCGGACAGCGCATTTACACGGCATGGCGGGTTGGACTATAGAGGAAATCCCTCCCCGAGGGCAAGCGCTTGGGCGAGCAGCACGGCGCTCACGTCGTCGACCGCCGACGAGGCCGCGCTGCGTCTCCGGACCTCTTCCAGCAGCGCCGTGAGCGGGGTGCTGCCCGAATACCCCGCGAAGAAGTCGGAAATACCGGAGATGCCGAACTGGGTTCCGCCGCCGCAGGGCGACTCGATGATCCCATCTGAGGTGAGGAGAAGGAACTCGCCCTTCCCGAGCTGGAACTCTATTTCGTGGAAACGGGACGCCTCGTTCATCCCGAGCATCGGCGACTGCACGCCGAGGTGCTCCCGAAGCCGGTGGCCCGTGCCTTCGCTCTGGAAAATGAGGCCGCGCGGATGACCGGCAGCGGCATAACGTCCCCGGCAGGTTGTGGTGTCGTAGCTCACCACGCAGGCCCCGATGTAGTACCCGTCGATCCCCGCGCTCTCGAGAAAATCCTTGTTCACCTGCTCGAGGACCCTGCCGGGGTCCCGATGAAGGGCGAAAGAGCCATGGAGGAGGGTCTTGTATACCATCGTGAACAGTGAGGCCGAGATCCCATGCCCGGTGGCATCCGCGAGGGTCGCGATCAGGGTATGCTCGTCGAGGAAAAACGCCTCCAGGAAATCGCCGCCTATCTCGTCCACGGGCACGAACAGGGTGTCCACCCGCACGCCGTTGCGGGTGAATCCGCGCGGGGTGATGGTGTGTTTCTGGATTTCCACGGCGAGCTTCCTCTGCTGGTATTCGTCACGCATGCCGCGGAACAACGCGATGGCCCCGGCGATCTTTCCGTCGCGCCCAAGAAGGGGCCCCACGCTGAGGGAAATGGGCAGCGGCCTGCCGGACGCGGTGTTGGCCACGATGATGTGGGGGACGGTCCCCCCGGTTCCGCTCGTCATGCAACGGACCACGGGGCTCGTCTCCTCGCCGCAGAGGCTGTCCCCGAGCACCGTGCGGTGGTCCAGGAGGTCCGGGTCCAGGCAGCTCCGTCCCACGACCACGCTTGAGGAGAATCCCGTCAACTCTTCGGCAGCCTTGTTCCAGTACACGATCGTGCGCCGGGTATCCACGATATACAGGCCGTCCTGGACCTGGTCGAGGAATTCGGGAAAGGAGATCTGTGAAAGGATGGACTGCTCCTGCACTGTACGCTCGCCCGGCTTCATTGTATACGTTGCATTGCATCTCTGCAAACGGAAGGCGGGGCATGTTGGAATTTTCCGAGGTGAAAAAGGCGTTGGGGACGTACGCGGCGGACCGCTTCGTGCGGGACGGAATGAGTCTCGGTCTCGGGACCGGCTCCACGGCGATCTGGGCCGTGCGCCGCGTGGCGGCCCGGTTGTCCGAGGGCAGCCTGCGGGACATACGGGCGGTTGTGACGAGCCTGCAGACCGAGCTCGAGGCGCGCGCCCTCGGCATCCCCGTGTTCACGCTGAACGACGCGGTCCTCGATTCGAGCCTCGACCTCGCTATCGATGGGGCCGACGAGGTCGACCCCGCGGGGAACATGATCAAGGGCGGGGGCGGCGCACTGCTCAAGGAAAAGATCGTTGCCTATGCGTCCCGAACGCTGGTGATCATCGTTGAACAGATGAAGCTGAGCCCGCGACTCTGCGCACGTTTCGCCGTCCCCGTCGAGGTCGTGGCCGATGCCCTGACTCCGGTGAGCAGAAGGCTCCGCGAAATGGGCGGCGAGGTGAGCCTCCGGAAGGCGATGCGGAAATCGGGACCCGTGGTGACGGACCTCGGCAACCTTCTCCTGGATGTGACGTTCCGCGATTCTTTTGAGCCGCGGAAAATGGAGGAAGAGATAAAACTGATTCCCGGCGTGCTGGAAAACGGGCTCTTTACGAAGAAAACGCCCCAGCTTGTCGTCGGTCACTCTGACGGTGCAATCGAGATCCGCCAATTCTGAGAAAGACCCTATTCCAGCGCGATTTTCTTTCCCGTGCGGGCGTCCCGCACCGAGCATTCATGGTTCTTGTTCATGTAAGTCCTGACGTACTCCAGGTCGTCGGTTTCTACGAGGATCTCTCCGTCTTTATAGATGAGATAAATCACTTCCGTCCTTCCCCTCCCTGCTCTAATATCGGCATAGATTACCATGGAAGAAACACCTCGGTGAAGACCAGCGCGATTGCGCCGTTGCGTTTTTCCCTTGACAGCGGCCCCCCGGACAATAGACTTTGAATCGTCAGACCATCGCGGAGGTGAAAGAATGATTTTTCTGGCGTCCCAGTTCCTCTTTATCGTTTTCGTGCTCCTCGGGATCATCGTCTGGGCGTCCTCCGATACGCCCCTTGCCTGGCGCGAGATCGCCATGAATACGCGCAGGAACCCGGAGAACGGAAGCCCCTACATGATGCTGAGAGTCCTGTCCGTCTGTCTGAAGATCTTCGCCGTCCTTCTCTGGATCGTGGGAATCGCCGCGATCATCGGCCTCAACGTCGCGGGGGGCGCGTTAGGCAGTCTCCTGCAGTCGGGGGGAAGCTAGGCAGCCATCCCTCTCCGCGATATTTCCCAGAGCCGTCGCAGCCCCTGCTCTACTTGCGGATCGAGTAGAACGCGTCCCGTCCCGCGTAGGTGCAGACCCCTTCCATCAGGTCCTCGATCCTCATGAGCTGGTTGTACTTGGCCAGCCTGTCGGAGCGGGAGAGCGAGCCGGTCTTGATCTGACCCGTTTCCAGCGCGACGACGAAGTCCGCGATGAAGTTGTCCTCGGTCTCCCCGCTCCGGTGAGACACAACCGCTGTGTAACCGGCCTTTTTTGCCATTTCCACGGCTTCGTAGGTCTCGGTGAGGGAACCGATCTGATTCAGCTTGATGAGGATGGAGTTCGCGATCCCTCGTTCAATTCCCTTCTTGAAGATTTTCGTGTTCGTGACAAAGATGTCGTCCCCCACGAGCTGAATCTTTTTTCCCAGCTTGTCGGTGAGCAGCTTCCACCCGTCCCAGTCCTGCTCTGCCATGGCGTCTTCCATGGAGATGATGGGGTACTTGTTCGCCCAGTTCACCCAGAAATCCACCATTTCTGCCGAAGAGAGCTCCCGCTTGTCTGACTTCTTGAACACGTACTTCTTCTTCTCCACGTCGTAGAACTCCGACGCGGCTGGATCGATGGCGAGCATGACATTGTCGCCCGGCTTGTAACCTGCTTTCTCAATGGCCTGCAGGATGACCTCGGGTGCCTCGTCGTTGCTCTTCAGGCTGGGAGCGTAGCCGCCCTCATCGCCCACGCCGGTGTTGTAGCCCCTGCCCTTGAGCACGGACTTCAGGGTATGGAAGATCTCGGCCATCATGCGCACCGCCTCCCGTAGGGAAGGGGCGCCCACGGGCATGATCATGAACTCCTGGAAATCCACCGAGCTGTCGGCATGCTCGCCGCCGTTGATGATGTTCGCCATCGGGACGGGCATGAGGGAAGCGTGGTAGGCGCCGAGGTACTTGAACAGGGGCACGCCGAGGAAATCCGCGGCCGCGCGCGCCGTCGCCATGGAGACCCCGAGGATCGCGTTTGCGCCGAGCTTGGACTTGGTCTCGGTTCCATCCAGCTCTATCATCGTGTGGTCGATGTCGACCTGCTCGAGCGCATCGAGGCCGACGATCTCCGCGGCAATGATGTTGTTCACGTTCTGCACCGCCTTGAGCACGCCTTTGCCGAGGAACCGGGCCTTGTCGCCATCCCGCAGCTCCAGGGCCTCGTGTTCGCCGGTCGACGCCCCCGAGGGCACCGCTGCCCTGCCCAGCGACCCGTCTTCAAGGACAACGTCAACCTCGACAGTCGGGTTTCCCCTGGAGTCGAGTATCTCTCTGGCTTCCACGTATTCGATGATGCTCATGACTGGACTTCCTCCTGTGTGAAGCGAGTATGCCGGTGATGCCGCGCCTTGGTCAATGCGGCCACGGTAATCCGTGGCATTCGTGGCGGCCACGGTAATCCGTGGCATTCGTGGCGGCCACGGTACCTTGCACGGTACCCCGTGCAGTTCCGTGGCATTCGCGGGACGGACATGTTGCGCGCCGCGGAGGCTTGATTTACAGTCGATCCATGAACTTCGAGCTCACGCCGCCGATGATCGACAAGATCGCGTTCGCCATGGAGGACCAGAAGGAACGTTTTTTGGCGGACGTGGAGACCGGCGAGCTCGTGCCGGCGTCCTCTCTCGGCGCGGCGCCCGAGGAAAGGTACGTCCGCCTCCCGCGCTGGGGCTCCGCGGAGGGCTTTCACCTGATGGAGAGCTTCGTCACGTCACTGGACAATCCCGCCTACCGGGAACAGCTCTCCCGCTCCCTCACCATGGGGAAGGGGGTGTTCCGCGCGTTCAAGGATTCGCTGAAGCAGAACAAGGAGATCGAGAAGCTCTGGTTCGCTTACAAGGAGCGCCGCCTCCGCGGCGTGATCATCAGCTGGTACAACTCCAATCGCGAAGCCCGCGGCCTGGCGAAGCTCCCCGCGGAGCCCGAGGACACCGAGGAGCTGGTGAGGAGCGACTTCACCTTCACCTGGGAGATCGAAGGCCGCGCGCCTGCCGTTCACCAGCTCGACCGGGATGCCTTTTTCGAGCTCTTTCCCAGCGAAAGCCCGGCAGATCTGGAGCGGCGTTTCAAGGAAAAGAGGCAGAAGCTGCCTGCGGCGGGCGAAGCCTCATCTCCCGTCCTGATCGCCGAAACGCCGGCCGGCGAGCTTGCGGGCCTGGTCTGGGGCGTGATCCATGGCAGGTCGGTGAACATCGTGCAGCTTGCAGTCTCGCCGGGCTACCGCGGAACCGGCCTCGGGGAAATCCTGCTGCGGCAATTCCTGACGGAGATGCGCAGCCGCGGCATGCAGCTCCTGGTCGCCGAGCTGATGGGCAAGTCACTTCGATTCTCGGACTTCTTCCAATCCGTCGGCTTCGTGGCGGTCGCCCAGGTCATGGAGTGCAGCCTGGAGCATCTGTCGTACTAGGCGCCATCCTTTTCGCGAGGATCACCCTTACGGCTTCCTGGAACCCCTCGGCCGAATCGGCCTGCGTGATGTACTCCGGCAGGCTCGAAAGCCGTGGCAGGAATCGCCGCAGGTTGCCCACGGCCACTGAGTGCGGGAAGAGCGCGAAAAGCGGCTCGTCGTTCGGTGAATCGCCGATGAAGACCGCCGTGTCCTCGACAGACTGGAGCGAGGAGCCTTCCTCCTCCGAGAGGAATCGGCGCACGCCCGACATCTTGTCGAAGCGCCCCATCCAGAAGTTCACGTGGATGCTGGAGACCTTGAACTGCACGCCCGCTTCTTCGAGGATGCGGCAGATGTCGTCAAGTCGCTCCGGGGGCAGGGGAGGCACGTCCTCGCAATAATCGATGGCGAAGTCGCTCAGGCGGAAGGCCTGGTCGGCGGCCAACGCGGTGCCCGGCACCTCCTCCAGCACCCTGCGGGCGATCGCTCCCAGCGCTTCGTGCCGCGCGGGATCGCCCAGGCCGGGGTCGGAGAGTCCGCGGTTCATGCGTTTGCGCGCATGATCGTATGCATAGTAGAACGCCCCGTTTTCCCCCACGACGCCCGCGACGGGCCACATGCGCGCGATATGATCGCACCACCCTGCGGGCCTTCCGGTCACGGTCACCACACGGATCCCCGCCGAGGCAAGGTCCCAGAGGGCCGCGTACGAAGCAGCGGGAATCATGCCATTGGAGGTCAGCGTGTCATCGATGTCGGTGAAGAAATGAGAAAGCCGGCGGCAGAGCCCGGCAGGAAGATCCCGCACGGGGACGGGACCCGCCGATCCGGCCGGGGTGCCGCGCATCTCAGCCTGCGGGGAGGATCGATCCCGGACGAGCTCGAGCCGGTTCCGCGGGGACGCCGAGGTCCGCGAGAAGCCTCAGCCGGGCCTTTTCGGTGCGGTCGTGGAGCCCCCGGAGGGCCGCCATGACGCTGTCGGCCACGTGCTGCTTGCGTTCCTCATCGTGATCACGGTTCTTCAGCGCCTGGCGGCGGAACTCGGAGCAGCGTCGCACGGGGCTCACCGTGTAGATCATGAGGTCTTTGGTCGGATAGTCCTCGTCCATTCCGCCCGCGGGATTCGGGACCAGGGTGTTGCCATTGATCGAGATGAGGACCATGTGCGAATAGAACTTCAGGTAGGTGTCTATTTCCTTGAGTCCCCGCGCGGTTGAAGGATCCCAGGGCCGGTAGCGCGTGCCGGAGGGGAACACGAGGATGAGCCGGCCCTCCTTCCTCAGCGAGTTGAGCATCTTCATTGCCGCGATGTTCAGACGGGCGCGGCGCTTCTCAGCGGCATGCCGCTCCCGCGCGTCCGTGATCGCTTCCAGCCCCCGCGAAGGGTAGAGGACCACCCTCGTGAAGACCTCCGTAAACGCCAGGACCAGCTTGCTCTCTTCGTTCAGCTTCACCCCGGCCACCGAGACAATGGCGTCTGCCACCTCACGGTAGGACTCACCCGAGCGTTCCAGGAGCTCGTAGAAGCAGGGAATATCGAAATTGCTGTAGTGCTCCATCAGCACCAGGCAGTGCTTCTTCCTCCGGGCCAGCTGGTGGAGGGCCAGGAGGTTCTCCTTGCCGACGATCCGGCTGCCGGGGAGCAGGAGGTCTTCCATTATCTGCTTCAGGAAAGGCTTGTTCGCCGGGCGGCCGGGCTGGAAGACATTCTCCTCGGTGACCACGGGCGTGCCCGTTGAGTTCGCGATCATCCTGTGAATGAGGGGAGTGAACTTGCTGTTGTTGAGCACTACGGGATCCGACATATCAAATATACATTTTGACAGGAACAAGAGAAAACTGTCAACGATCATCTGAAAGTGACGGCTGTCGGCATTACGTCACTGCCTGATCTACAAGGGGCGCTCAAAGATTCGATGGACCTTGTAGACCTTCCCTCCAAGGGTACCCATGTCTGCCAGCATGAGCTCGGTGGTTTCCGCGATCTGAACGGCATCCACGTAGAGGAAACGCTTGTTGCGTGAGGCGATCTTCTCCAGCATGTAATAGAGGAGCGCGTTTCCCCCGAGCCTCTGGTACTGGGGAAGGATTGCCGCTCCGTTGACGATGAGCCATCGCGTCCGGCCGTATTCGAGCAGGAGGTCGACGATACCCCAGGGGGTTATCCGGCCGCGCCCGCGCTGGAGCGCCGCGGAAAGATCCGGGAATCCGAGCAGGAATCCGACGATCTCACCCTTGCGCACCAGGAGCTTGATGAGCGAAGGGTCCGCCACGGTGGCAAGGTCGCTCGTAATCTGCCTGATCTCCTTCTCACTGAGGGGGTAGAACTCGTCTCCGTGCGCCGAAAAGGTCTGGTTGTAGATGTGCCCGATGGCCGGGGCGCGCTTGATGAGCTCCCGTTTGGTCTTGTACTCCGGCACCTCGAAGCTGCCGCGCTTCAAGGCGATCTCCGCGACACGCCTGACCTTTTCTGGAAGGCGGAAATCGGCGGCCTCGAGGAACATCGACAGCTGGTCACGGAGCTTGACGAAACCTTCCGCCGCGATGGCCGGTCCGTACCACGGCCCGTTGTAGGCCATCATCGTCATGACCGCGCGGCGCTCGAATCCCTCGACCAGGGCGCCCATGCCCATGAACCCGAAACCGTAGGGTCCGATCACCTTTTCCATTCCTTTGCCGCGGAGCCACTCGAAGGCGCTGGTGAACAATGCATGCGATACCTCGCGGTCATCGACGCAGTCGAAGAAATGGAAGTGTCCGACCCGCGAATGGTGGTACTCGTTGTAGGCGGCATTGACTATCGCGCCGATCGTCCCGACCGGCCTGCCGTCCCGGCGCGCGAGGAAGAATCGTGCATCGCAGCGTTCGAAGGACGGATGCTTCCGGTCGAGGATGATGCGGATGTCGCGGCGGAACTGCGGGACCCATTGGCTGCTCCCGCGATAGAGCTGGTGGGGAAAATCCACGAATTGCCTTCCCGCGGAACCACGGGAAGACTCGACCACCTCGACCGTCACGCTCCCGCGCATCGTGCCTCCTCACCTGTGGTGGTTGTACCAGAGGGGTCTGTCTTGGTCAAACAGGGGCGATCCGCTATACTTGCGCCCGGAGAAGGAGACAGCGCCGTGAAATCCCTTTTCGCCGAAACCCTCTATACAGGCGATGAAGTGCTGCGGAATGTTCACCTGCTGTTCGAGGGGAGCGTCGTGAAGGGCACCTCCATGGAACCCAGGGGAGAGCTCATCGGGAGGTTCCCCGTCGTCACCCCCGCCTTCATCGACGCGCACTGCCACATCGGGATGGAGCGCTCGGGTGAACCGGGTTCCGAGGGGGAGGCCAACGAGCACATGGAGTCGCTGCTCTTCCTCGCCGACGCGCTGGATTCGGTGCAGATGGACGATACGGCGTTCCGGGATTCGGTGGAGCTCGGCGTGCTGTATTCCTGCGTCCTTCCCGGGAGCGGGAACATCATTGGCGGGAAGTCCGCCATCATCCGCAACTATGCCCGCACCACGACGGAGGCACTGATCGCCCGATCCGGCATCAAGGCCGCATTCGGCTACAACCCCATGTCCACACGGGACTGGAAGGGCACGCGGCCGTTCACGCGCATGGGGGCGCTCTCGCTGCTGCGCGCGAGGCTTGCCCAGGTGAAGTCAAAGCTCATAAAGCCCGTGAAGGGGGCGAAAAAGGGGACGGACTCCGCCCTCACGGCAGAGGAGGAGGTTGTTCGCGACATCCTTCAAGGCAGGCAGACGCTGCGCGTCCACGTGCACAAGATCGACGACATCGCCTGTCTCCTTCGCCTGCAGGAGGAGTACGGAATCCATGTGACCGTGGACCACGCATGCGACGTGAACGACGGCCGCATCTACGCTGCCCTGAAGGACCGGGGCGTTCCGGTCGTCTTCGGCCCGCTGGACGCCTTCGCATACAAAGTGGAGCTGCGGCATGAAAACTGGCGCAACGTGCGCCACCTCCTCCAGAGCGGGGTCGATTTCGGGCTCATGACGGACCACCCGGTGATTCCCCAGCGAAACCTCCTTCTCGAGCTGCGCTGGTTCATCAGGTGCGGCCTCAACAGGCAGGACGCCATCGAGATCATCACGCGCAGGAATGCCCAGGTCCTCGGCATCGACGGCTTCCTCGGGACGCTGGGCAGGGGGAAATGGGCCTCCTTCTCCTGCTGGAATGGCGACCCCTTCGACGTCACCCGCTACCCCATTAAGGTTGTGGCCGAGGGTGACGTCGTCTTCGAAGAAGGAGGAGAGAAGGCGGAGGAGGAGGAATGAGCAGGTTCACCGTCGTCATCGCCGACGACCGCTATGCGGCGTACGACGAGGAGAAAGCCGTCCTCGCGGAACTGGACGCGGAGGTGCGGGTCTTCTCCTCTTCCTCCCCATCGGAGGCGCGCACCGCCTTCGCCGATGCGGATGCCATCCTGGTGAACCTCTTTCCCATGACTGCTGAGATCATCGAAGGGCTTGCGAAATGCCGGGTCATCTCCCGCTACGGCGTCGGCTACGACAACGTGGCGGTGGATGCCGCGACGCGTCGGGGCATCTGGGTGACCTTCGTTCCCGACTACTGCTTCGAAGAGGTGGCCGACCACGCCCTTGCCCTGCTCCTGTGCTGCATCCGTAAGATCGGCTACAAGGACCGGATGATCCGGCAGGGAAAGTGGAATCTCCACAGGGATCAGCCCTGCTATCGCGTGGAAGGACGGACGCTCGGCATCCTCGGGTACGGAAACGTGGCGCACACCATGCTCCGCAAGGTCTCGGGACTCGGGTTCGGCCGGGTCATCATGTGCGATCCCTACGTCCGTGCCTCGACGGTGAAGGCAGCCGGCGCGGTTCCGGTCGACCTGCACGTCCTGCTCGCCGAATCGGACTACATCTCCGTGCACGTGCCGCTCACCTCCGAGACGCGGCACATGATCGGGCGCGCGGAGCTCGCCCGGGTGAAGCCCGGTGCGATCCTGGTGAACACGGCGCGGGGACCGGTCCTCGACGAGCACGCCGTCGCCGAAGCGCTGAGGGACGGGAAACTCGGCGGGGCGGGGCTGGACGTATTCGAAGAGGAGCCCCTGCCGCGCGACAGCCCGCTCCGGCAGCTCGACAACGTGATCTTCACGGACCATGCAGGCTGGTACAGCGAGGAATCCGTCGTGGAGCTGAAGACCAAGGCCGCGCGCAATGCCGCGGCCGTCCTCGCCGGGGGCACACCGCCGTACCCGGTGAACAATGTGGAGATCAGTGCATGAGCGGACGGATCGTCACGTTCGGCGAGATCATGCTGCGGCTGAAGCCGCCGGGAGCGCAGCGATTCTTTCAGAGCCCGATTTTCGAGGCGACTTTCGGGGGAGGGGAAGCGAACGTGACCGCGGCGCTCGCCCGGTTCGGGTGCGACGCGGCGTTCGTGTCGGTGATCCCGCCGAACGCGATAGGGGATGCGTGCATCGGGGAGCTGCGCCGACAGGGAATCGACACATCGCTCATCGTGCGCAAGGGCGGCAGGCTGGGCATCTACTTCCTCGAGGCGGGGGCGGGCCAGAGGCCCTCAGTGGTTGTCTACGACCGCGCGGGAGCCGCGATTGCGGAGGCGCATCGCGGGGATATCGACTGGGACGTGAGCTTTTCCGGGGCGGAGTGGTTTCACATCACCGGCATCACCCCGGCCCTATCCCGGTCCGCCGCGGAGCTCTCGCTGGAGGCCGTACGACGCGCGAAAGAGAAGGGTCTCACCGTCTCCTGCGACCTGAATTACCGCAAGAATCTGTGGAAATACGGCACGGGCGCGGCCGAGGTGATGGGAGAGATCGTGCGGCACGTCGACCTCATCATGGCGAACGAGGAAGACTGTCAGAACGCGCTGGGTATCACCGCGAGCGTCGAGATCGAATCCGGGGCGCTGGACCCTGTCCAGTACCGGGCGCTGGCGGAGAAAGTCCTTTCGGCGCATCCCTCGGTGAGCCGTATCGCCATCACGCTGCGGGAGAGCAGGTCCGCGGACGACAACGGATGGTCGGCTGTTTTTCATGACGGAAAGGATTTCTTCGTTTCCCGAAAGTACGAGATCCGCGACATCGTGGATCGAGTCGGGTCCGGTGACGCGTTTGCCGCGGGGTTGATCTATGGCCTTGGAAACTTCCCCGGTCCCGCCGACGCGCTGGAGTTCGCGGTCGCCGCCTCCTGCCTGAAGCATTCGATTCCGGGGGACCTTCCCCTGCTCAGCGTTCCCGAGGTGAAGGCACTCATGGGCGGCTCGGGTTCAGGCAGGGTTCAGCGGTAGCCCGCGGGATCGTCAGCCCTGCTGCTGTTCGACGATGTTCTCAACGAGACGGACCACGGATCGCCTGAGCTGATTGCTTTCGATCCTTGCGAAAAGGCGGAGCAGCTGCCGCTCTTCACGTGTCGATCCCCGGGAAATTGACCCCGCGGATCCATAGTCTGGTCCCTTGTCCGAGAGCGGGCGGTTCTCGGGCTCAGGAAGGAAAGTCTTCAGGGGGGCGTCAAGGGCCTTTGCGATGAGATAGAGACGCTCGAGGGTGATACGGCTTCGATCCTTCTCGTACTTCTGGACCTGCTGGTAGGAGACGCCGATGCGGTCGGCCAGTTCCATCTGGGTGATGCCGCGCTGGAGCCTGCATGATTTGATTCTCCTGCCGATTCCTCTTGGTTCCACTGATCGACCTGCCCGTACACGCTACCCCATCCGCTGGAGACGGCGCTACCAACTATCAGTTGCAAGAGAGATTCTTCTTTGCTACCATGGGTTGCAAGGTTATTGAAATTGAAAGAGCGCATACTTGTCGTCGATGACGATGGGATGCTGCACGGCATCATCGTCAGGCTTCTCGAAAGGCTGGGATACGAGGCAGAATCGGCGTTCAGCGGGCAAGAGGCGATCGGGCGCGTTGAGGCAGCGCACTTCGACCTGATCTGCACCGACTTTCAGATGCCGGGCATGAACGGCATCGAGCTCATGAGGTACGTGCGGACACGTTCACCTGACACGGCCGTCATCCTCATGACGGGGCACTTCCGGGATGGAAGGGTGGAGCATGCGGGCGCGGACGCGTATCTGCCCAAACCCTTTTCTGCCGACGAGCTGCTCAGTTCCCTTGCACTCGCTCTTCGGGAGAGGCACGGGCGGAAACCTCCGGGCCCCGCGTGAACAGGAGGGTACGGGTCAATTCACAGCCCATGTATTTCGCCATCACATGCTCGCACGCAGAATCCAAAGGCTGCGCACATTGTATTTTTTGGAGCGGTCCTAGAGCAATCCGTGCCGTGCGAAGCTATACGAGTCCCCCCGGTTTTTCCCTATGATGACGTGATCCAGGAGACGGATGCCGAAGAGCCCACAGGCGTCCCTGACCGAGCGGGTGAGCGACAAGTCATCCGTTGACGGTGCACCGTCACCCGAGGGGTGGTTATGAACGAGGATGATCGAAGAGGCGGACGCCCGAACCGCTTCCCGCAGTATCTGCGTGAGGTTTGCCTCGACCGCGCGATCTCCGCCCCTCTGGAGCTCCACCGCGCGGAGAAGGGCGCGCCTGCGGTCCAGAAGGATGAGACACGCACACTCGACCTGGCAGTCCCTGAGGGAGGGTCCGTAGTACGACGCCACGAAGTCGAATGCGCGACGGGGACTCTCGATCCTTTTCAGGTTCTTCGCGTGTTCGCGATAGAACCTCTTGCCGATTTCCAGAGCGGCCTTGACCTGGGCCGCCTTCGCCCTCCCGATCCCCTTGATCGCGCATATTTCGGAAAGCGATGCCGCATCTATTCCCCTGAGACCGGAGAACGCGTTGAGCATTCTCCTCGAAAGTTCTTCCGCGTTCACCCCCCTCCGTCCGGTTCGGAGAATGATGGCGAAAAGCTTCGAAAGCGAGAGACTCTCTGTACCGAAAGCAATGAGTGCTTCCCGCGGCCGCTCCTCTTCGATCCATTCCGGGATGGGCAGGTTTCCCGGGTCGGGACCGCTCAGGGCCCGCGTTATCCACCGCACCGGTCCCTCCTTCGAGATGGAACACCCTCATCTCAAGAACGAGCCGGTCATTCATCGTGCTTGGGCGAGGAAGGCTCACGTGTGCTTTCCCCGTGTCCTGCGCAGAGATCCGCCACTTTTCGCCTGACCGCGGAGCCAACGTCTCCGCCTGCGGCAACGAGGCGCACCAGCGCGCTTCCCACCACCACGGCGTGCACATGGGGTGAGAACGCTCTCACCTGCTCGCGCGTGGAGACACCGAAGCCCCCGAGGATTTTCGCTTTGCTCCCGTGATCCAGTTTCGCCACCCGTGAGAGGAACTCAAGCCCCGCGGAATCGATCTCCGTGAAGGAACCCGTCGTTCCCGTGCGCAGCGTCACGTAGAGGAACTCGGCGCCCAACTCGCCCACGCGGGAAAGCCTGCCTTCTCTCATCGAGGGTGAGAGGACCGGCACAGCGGCAAGTCCGATCCTGTCGGCGCCCTCGAAAAGACCCTCGTCGTAGTCGGGAGGCAGGTCAGGCACGATCACCCCGCGCGCCCCGCAGTCCCTGGCGTCCGCGAGGAAGCTCTCCATGCCGCGGGTGAACACGAGATTCGCGTAGCTCATGATGAACAGGGGGACATTCGTCGAACGGGTGATTGCCGCGGCAGACTCGAAGCCGGCGTCGACGGTGAATCCCCCTTCCAGTGCGGCGCCGCACGCGCGCTGGATGTCCGGTCCATCGGCGGTCGGATCCGAGAAGGGGAATTGAAGCTCGATGTACGCGCATCCCCCCTCCGCGAGCCCCCGGGCCACTTCAAGGGACGTGGCCCTGTCCGGATACCAGGCGACCATGTGTGCCATGATGCGGGCGGCGCTCATCGTGCAGCCTCCTCTCGGAGGAATGCCATCCAGCGGTCCGGGTCCATCGCGCGAGCCATGATGAACAGGTCCTTGTCACCCCGACCCGACATGTTCACGACGAGGGCCTTCTCCGGCGGGTACTCCCGCGCGATGCGCATGACCGCCGCGGCCGCGTGGGCCGACTCCAGCGCAAAGACCATCCCCTCGGTCCGGGCGAAGAACTGCACCGCATCGAGTGCCTCTGCATCCGAAGCGGTCATGAATCGGATCCGGCCCTGGTCTCCGAGGTGCGCGAGCTGGGGCCCGATGCCGGGGTAATCGAGGCCGGCCGATATCGAATGGGTGGAGAGGAGCTGACCGTCGGGATTCGAAAGAAAGAGGGACTTGTATCCCTGGACGATCCCGGCGCGGCCCCTGCCGTTCATCCGCGCCGCGTGCTGGCCCGGTCCGCTGCCCCGCCCACCCGCTTCCACGCCGATCAGGGCCGGTGAGTCGGACTCGAGGTATGGGGAGAAGAAACCGATCGCGTTGGAACCTCCACCGACGCAGGCAACCAGCGCCGCGCAGTCCACACCCTTCTCCTGCATCTGCACGACGAGCTCGCGCCCGATTACCGACTGGAACTCCCGCACCATGTCGGGGTAGGGCGATGGACCCAGCGCCGATCCCAGGAGGTAGTGCGTCGTCGGGAAGCTCGCCGCCCAGTCGCGCAGCGCCTCGTTCACCGCGTCCTTCAACGTCGCCGAACCGGTGGTGACGGGCACGACCTCCGCGCCATACCGCTCCATCCAGAACACGTTCGGCCGCTGCCGGCGCATGTCCACTTCCCCCATGTACACCCGGCACGGGATCCCCAGCCTCGCGCAGACGGCCGCGGTGGCCACGCCGTGCTGGCCTGCTCCCGTCTCCGCGATGATCCTGGTTTTCCCCATCCTCCGGGCAAGCATTGCCTGGCCCACGGCGTTATTGATCTTGTGCGCGCCCGTGTGCGCCAGGCCCTCGAGCTTGATGTAGATCGATGCGCCCCCGAGCTCCCGAGTGGCGTTCTCCGCTTTCAGCAGAGGTGTGGGACGGCCGGCAAAATCGCGGAGGGTCGCCTCCAGCACCGCGGTGAACTCCGGGTCTGCCGCCGCAGCCATGAACGCGTCCTGCAGGTCGTCCAGCGGGGCGCGAAGCATCTCCGCGACGAACCTGCCGCCGTAGCTTCCGAAAAAGTCATTGTACCTTTTCATGTCTTCGGATCTCCTCGAAAAAAACTTTCAAACGGAGCAGGTCTTTCCGGCCGGGTGACTCCTCCAGCCCGCTGGATGCGTCGATCAGCTCGGGGGCGAGCAGGTCGAGGATTTCCCCGACATTCTCCGGCCTGATGCCGCCGGCCAGCCACAACGGTCCGGTCCGTCCTGCTTCCCGTGCAAGCTCCACCGGTAGACGGCTGCCTGTTCCCCCCGCCGCGGCGGCGGACCAGGCGTCCGCCAGTACCCGGGGGCTTCGGTATCCTCGAATTGCATTGATGTCCCCGGGTCCCCGAATCTGAAGGGCCTTGAAGTACGGGAATGCCATTCCCGCGCACTCCTCGGGCGGCTCGTCGCCGTGGAATTGGACTGCATCGACGAGACCCCGGGCCAGGAGATCCTTGACTTCGGTGTCGAGCTCGCGTCTGCCGCCATCCTTCGCTGTGACCACGACGGCAACCTTGGGAATGTCCATTCCTTCAAGGTCAAGCAGGAGTGACGGCCCGGCCCGGCGCTTCGACGGCGCAAACACGAATCCCAGCGCATCGGCGCCCAGCCCCCGTGCGGCTTCCGCATCGGAGGCCCTGGTGATGCCGCAGACTTTGACCAGCGGCCGGCCCGGCACCCGCCGCGCCCAGAGCCGGGGCCAGAACCCTCCCGGCCGGGATCGAAGCGCGCGCGCAAGCACGGGAATCTCCTGGGGCGCGCGCATTGCCGTTTCACCGACGAGCACTCCGTCAAAGCCGGCGGAACGCGCCAGAAGGACGTCCTCCGCCGCGCGTATTCCGGATTCGAACACGGCGCGCGGTTTCCAGGTGACACGGGGAAGGAGAGCGACCGGGTCGAGCAGGTCGACCGCGAACGTCGTGAGGTCGCGGCTGTTGATCCCGATGAGCGGGGGCTCCAGGGCGCGGCACTTCTCCACATCCGAGGCATCGTGCAGCTCCACCAGAGCGCTCATGCCGAGACGGAGAGCCTTCTCGTGCATGGCCGCGAGTGAGTCCCGGTCCAGGAGGGATGCGATCAGGAGGACCGCGTCAGCCCCTGCCCGCCACGAAATCTCGACGTCTTCGACGTCGAGCAGGAAGTCCTTTCTCAGCACGGAAAGCCCCGGCAGCGCGTGCTTGATCTTCACCAGATCCGCCAGGGAACCGTCGAACCGGTCCTGCTCGGTGAGCACCGACACGCTGCGCGTCCCCTGGTCCGCGTATCTCCTGGCCTGTTCCACCGCGTCGCTTCCCGGCGCGATCCCGCCGCGGGAGGGCGAGCGGCGCTTCACCTCGCAGATGATGAAAGGGTCGGCGCCGAAGGGCACCAGGGGCGCGGTGCGGGAGGCGGGGATGGCGGCGCCCATCGCATGTCCCTGCCTGCCGATGCGGTCCCGGCGAAGGGCGGCGATCTCGTGGAGGATCCCGCCGGCTGCGCTCACGCGGCCTCCGCCGCTGCCCGAGAGCGCGCCCGTATCCGCTCCAGCTTGGCGAGCGCGGCGCCGCTCTGCACCGCTTCCCGGGCGCGCAGGTACCCTTCACCCACGTTGCGGGCAATGCCGCAGATGTAGAGGGCCGCCCCTGCATTCAGAAGAACCGCCTCGCGGACCGCGGGCGGTCCCCCGCCGCCGAGCACCTCCAGTGCTGTGAGCGCGTTCTGCGCGGCCGTTCCTCCCCGCAGCTCCTCGACGGAGGAGCGGCGTATGCCGAACTCTTCCGGAGTCAGAGTGTAGTCGCTCCGCCGTCCCGTCTCGTCGACCTCCACGACCGTCGTGCGCGCGCAGACGGAGATCTCGTCCAGGCCGTCTTCCCCATGCACCACCATCACACGGCGCACGCCGAGGAGGTGCGCCGCCTCAGCCACGGGGCCGCAGAACTGCTCGTCGAAGACACCGATGACCTGGTAGGAGGCATCCGCGGGGTTGGACAGAGGGCCGACGAGGTTCATGGCGCTCCTGATCCCCAGCTCGGCGCGCGCGCGCGCCGCATGGCGCATGGCGCCGTGATAGACCGGGGCGAACAGGAAGCAGAATCCCTCTTCCCGCAGCATGTCCTCCGCCGCGCGCGGGGGCGCATCCACCGCGACACCGAGCTCGCGGAAAAAATCCGCGCTGCCCACGGGGGAGCTGGCCCCGCGGTTGCCGTGCTTCGCCACGAGCGCGCCGCATGAGGCGGCGACCACCGACGCAAGGGAGGAGATGTTGAACGTACCCAGCCCGTCCCCGCCGGTGCCGCACGTGTCCAGAACCCGCCGATCGCTTGCGAAGGGGCGCTTTTTCCGCCGCAGCACGGTGGCAAAACCGGCGAGCGCGTGGGGCGTGATGAGCCGGCCGGTCAGGGAGGCCAGCACTCCGGCGATCTGCGCGTCGGTGAGCCTGCCGTCGGTGAGCTCGTCCATGAAATGCTCGGCCTGATCCCGGCTCATCGCGCGGTCATTCTGCAGTCCCGCAAGGATCGATGAAAGCGGGAATGGCTCTCGTCGGTAGCTCAGGAAGTTCTGCAGGCATCGCTTCCCATGCTCCGATGCGATCGATTCCGGATGGAACTGGATGCCCTCGACGAGGAGCTGCCGATGCCGGACGCCCATGACCTCACCGTCCGCGGCAACCGCGGTGACTTCGAGCTCCGGGGGAAGGGATTCGCGCTCGACTGCCAGGGAATGGTAGCGCGTGAACCGTGCCGTCCGGGGAAGACCGCGGAACAGCCCGCGGCCGTCCAGGCTGATGTCTTCCGCCTTGCCGTGGACGATCCGTCGCGCGGACACGATCCGCCCGCCGAAAGCGGCCGCGATGGCCTGGTGGCCGAGGCATACGCCGAGGATGGGCACGGAGCCCGCGAGCCTCTGGATGCACTCGACGCTGATGCCGGCCTCCTCGGGCCGTCCCGGCCCCGGGGAAATGACGATTGCCGATGGCTTCATTGCGGCCAGCCCGTCCACGGTGAGGCGGTCGTTGCGGAAGACCTCGACGGGCGTTTCGGTCATCTCCCGCAGGTACTGGTACAGGTTGTGGGTAAAGGAATCGTAGTTGTCGATGATCACGATCATTTCGCCGCCTCCATCCCGAGGGCCCGGGCGAGCGCCCCGAGCTTCGCCTCGGTTTCTTCGAACTCTTTTTCCGCTGTGGAGTCATACACGATTCCCGCTCCGGCCTGGAGGGTGACCACGTCACCCTGTTTCAGCGCACAGCGGATGCTGATGCAGGAGTCCAGCGAGCCGTCCGACTCCACGTGCGCCACCACCCCCGCGTAGAACCCGCGTCTCACTGGTTCCAGGGCGTCGATGACCTCAATCGCGCGGATCTTCGGCGCACCCGACACGGTGCCCGCGGGAAACGTGGCGCGCAGCGCGTCGAGCCCCGTGCGCCCCGGCGCGAGCCTTCCTTCGACGTGGGAGACGATGTGCATGACGTGCGAATAGCGCTCCACCTCCATGAGCTGGGTGACTTCGACCGTTCCCGGCGCACAGACCCGGCCCAGGTCGTTGCGGGCGAGATCCACGAGCATGAGGTGCTCCGCGCGCTCCTTCGGATCCGCAAGGAGCTCTTGCTCGAGCCGCGCGTCCTCCGCCGCGTCAGCGCCGCGGGGCCGCGTTCCCGCCAGCGGTCGGATTGCGGCCGTGCCCTCACGCACCTTCACGTGGACCTCCGGGGAAGCGCCAAAGAGCTGGAACTCACCGAAATCGATGTAGAACATGTAGGGGGACGGGTTGCCGGTGCGAAGCGCGCGGTAGGCTTCGATCGCCGGCATGTCCGTGCGCACCTGCATGCGGCGGGAAAGCACACCCTGGAGAAGGTTACCCTGGATGATCTGTTCTTTCACCGCATTCACGCCCCGCAGAAAGGTCTCCCGGTCGTCGTCCCGCGGAAGAGGCTGGACCTTCCAGTCCGTGCGCGCGGGCGCCATGAAGTTGAAATCCATGTCGTTGATCCTCCGCTCGGTTTCGTCGAGCGCGCGCTCGAGGTCGATCTCCTTCTCCCGGTAATTCAGCCCGACCAGGGAGATCGTATCGGTGTAGTGATCAAAGACGAGGAACACGCTGCCGAAGAGGAACAGCGCATCGGGCAGGCCCAGGGGATCAGGACGGTCCCTGAGCCGGATCGTGTCGAAGCGGCGGCAATACTCGTAGGAGAGGATCCCGATTCCCCCGGTGGGAAGAGGGAAAGGCTCCGCCCGGCCGTCGTGCTGGCGGCTGAAGTGGGAGAGCACGTCGAGAATGTCCCCCGTCTTCGTGCGGAGCGCGAGAGCGGCGCCGTCCCTTATCATGATCAGCTCGTCACCCTTCTGGAGCACGCGGAACGCCTCGCGAAGAAGCAGGAAGGAGTAGCGCTCTCTTCCCCGCTGGAACGAGGCGCTCTCCAGGAGCGCAACGGCCCCCAGCTTCTTTGCCAGGGAAAGCGGCGTGAACCTCTCCCCGTTTATTTTCCGCACGATCAGCGTCGGCTGTGCCGCGGTCGCCGTTGCCATATTGTCCTCCTCCGCCTGAGACAATGAAAAAAGCCGTGGAACCTGTTCAACAGGCACCACGGCTTTTCCAAAAAAAAGCGCGGGCCTGGCGTGTGCCGCCAGAACCCGCACCCCGTTTTTCCTACCCGGGCATGGTCCTGGCTATGTCCAGGGCCACCACCACGCGAACGAGCTTCTCTCTGTTTTTTGCGCTGCGTTCAGCATGGAGGGAAGATATCCATCGGGCGCATCCGCGTCAAGCCCCCCCCGCGGGCACAGCATGCTGCTGCGGGCCCAAGGAGGCCGTAGGGCGTAGATGGGGCCTGCGGGGACCTAAATTCCGCAGG
>JBEKTX010000001.1:0-46899 GCA_049515615.1 Spirochaetia bacterium | reverse complement strand
GATCAAGGCGGGGAGGCGAGGCTTTTCAACGGGCGCGGAGAGGTTATTGTCCGGGTGCGGGTATCGGAGGACATCATGCCCGGGTCAGTCTCCCTGGACGAGGGCATCTGGTTCGAGCTCGACGACAGGGGCGTGGACAGGGCGGGATCGGCCAACATTCTCTCCTCTACGAAAGGCACCGGACCCGACAACTCCTGCATCATGCACGCGGTCGCCGTCGAAGTGGCACGCGGATGAAAAGGCTGAGGGAAGGCAAGGGCATGTCGTTCGCAGATACAGCCGTCATACTGTGCGGGGGGAAAAGCCAGAGGGCCGGATTCGACAAGCAGCTTCTGCCCGCCGACGGAACGACACTGCCCAGGGCGATTGCCCGGAGGCTGGAAACGCTGTTTCGGGAAATCATCATCGTGACGGGCAGGCCGGATCTCTATGCCGATACCAGCTACGTAGTCGTCGAGGACATTGTGAAAGACGCCGGTCCCCTCGCCGGCATTTTCACGGCCCTGCGCCATTCGACCAGTGATCATGTGTACGTGACGGCGGGCGACATGCCGCAGACGAACCTCGCGTACATCGCGTGGATGATGCGCCTGCTTGAAGCGGGCCCGCTCGACGCTCTGGCAACACGGAATGGTGAGAACCACATCGAGCCGTTCAACTCGTTCTTCTCCGCCCGGTGCGCGCCCGAGATCGGAGCAATGCTTGCGAAGGGCTCTCGGAGCGTCGGCCTGTTCCTGAGGAGCCGTGAATATGCGCATTTTGTCCCGGAAGAGGATGCCCGGATCTTCAGCCCGGACTGGGGCATGTTCTGGAACATCAATACGAGCGCCGATGTCCAACGGTATCTCGCCTGGTGTACAGCCCGCGGCGCCGCGGGTATGCTTTCGCGCGATGAAACATGCAGTGATTCTGGCCGGGGGGTCGGGGACGCGGCTGTGGCCCATGAGCAGGAGCCGGGTTCCCAAACAGCTCCTCCCCCTCATGAAGGGGAAAAGCCTCCTCGGCCTCGCGTTCCAGAGACTGGACGGGCTGGTGCCGCCGGAGCGGCGCTGGGTCTGCGCCGCTGAGGCGCACCGTACCGCGGTCTGCGCCGCGCTCCCGGACCTCCGTGCGGACCGTTACCTCGGTGAGCCTGTCGGCAGGGACACCCTCGTCGCGCTGGCATTCGCGTCCGCGGTCATCGCTCGCGTTGACAGAGAGGCGACGATCGTCGTGCTTACAGCGGACCATCTCATCGAGCCCCCTGATACCTTCCGCGAGGTGGTGAGCCGTGGTTTCGACACTGCGGAATCCGGGCCCGGCGTGCTGGTGACATTCGGAATCGCCCCGACCAGCGCGGCAACCGGCTTCGGCTACCTTCGGCTGGGAGAGCCCTTCCTTGGATACGCGCGCGCCGTGGAGGAGTTCAGGGAAAAGCCGGATGCGGCCACCGCGGAGCGCTGGGTGGCGGAGGGGCCTGAGCGCTACCTTTGGAACAGCGGGATGTTCGTCTGGAAAGCGGAGGCCTTCCTGGACTGCGTGAAACGGTACGAGCCCGCCGTGTTCGACGGTGTGCGCAGGATCGTGGATGGGTGGGGCGAACCCGGGTTCGACGCGGTGATCGGTCTCGTGTACCCCACGCTGAAGAAGATCAGCGTGGATTTCGCGGTCATGGAGAGAGCTTCCCGGGACCCGGGGGTGAAAGTCGCGGCGGTCCCCATGGCACTTTCATGGAAGGACATCGGGTCCTGGCCCGCCTTTGCGGAGACTTGTCCGATGGACGATGAGGGCAACAGGCTCGCGGCGGAGAAGCGCCTTCTCCTGGAGACGAAGGGGACGCTCGTGGTCTCAAGCGATCCCGGGCACCTCATCGCCGTGTTCGGGTGCGAGGACATGGTGATCGTCCATACACCAAATGCGACACTGGTCTGCCGTAAGGACAAGGCTGATGACCTGAAGAGGCTCTACACGCTCGCCTCTGAGAAATACGGCCCGGAGTACGTGTAAGGGCTTCAGTCAGGGGCCGGCACCCCTGCCTTGTAGAGCACCGCGCTCGCGGCCCGGGCCGCAAGAGAGTAGGGGACGCCGGCCGGCACGATCGCGCAGCCGCCCCGCGAGAGCAGGAGCGTGCGCCCCGCGGCGACAACGGCCGCCGCCCCTTCGGTCACGATGAGTGTATCCGCACTATGCTCCCGCCCTCCGGAATACGGGACTCCGGGGGCGATCTCGATCCGTTCGAGCGCAAACTCTTCCGCCGGCGTCTCGAATTCACGGCTGGTCTCCGACGTCGCCCGGCCTTCCAGGATCGGCGGCGGCCCCTCCCGGAAGGCCAGCGTGGCCAGCAGCTCGGGCACATCGACGTGCTTCGGCGTGAGCCCGCCGCGCAGGACATTGTCCGAGCTCGCCATGAGCTCCACGTCCGCGCCTTCAAGGTACGCATGCAGGGTTCCCGCGGGCTGGTATGTCCCCTGCCCCGGCCGCAGGTGGACGAGGTTGAGGAGGTAGATCGAGAGGATCCCCCGGTCGCGGTGCCCGGCCGGGATCGGAAACGTGCGCGCCGCGCGAAGAGCCCAGAAGCCGGGATGGCCCTTGCCGAGCTGGCCGGCCGATTCCTCCGCCTCCAACCGGGAGACGAGGGGGTCCAGGATTCCATCCACCTCGAACTGCGGCATGGTCATGACCTGGCGGTACAGCTCGCGCAGGAGAGCCTGCCGGGCCTCGGGCTGCCGTCCCGCCGCGCTCAGCTTCTCCGGGAATCCGGAGAGGATCGGTGAAAGCTCCTTTTCCGACCCGAATACTTCGAACATTTCCTCGAGGGGTCGGAACCCGTGCAGCATCCAGAAGTCAGTGAGCACGACGTGGACCTCGGGCTTGTGGTTCTCATCGCGGTAGGTGCGGTTCGGGGCATCGATGGGGATCGCTGCCGCTGTCTCCCGGGCAAATCCCTCCTCCGCCTGCGCCTGGGAAGGATGGGCCTGGATCGATGCCATGTCCCGCACGTCCAGCACCTTGAAGAGGTACGGGAGACGGCCCGCGAAGCGCAGCGCGACCGCGTGGCCGAGCGTGAGCCACGGATCGGCGGCAATCAGCCGGTCCAGGGTCATGCGCGTCCCGTCGATCTCCACCTGCGCCGCCCCGCGGGGATGCGCACCCATCCACAGCTCGGCGCATGGTTGATTCGCGGTGTTGACGATGCCGAGAAGTCCGGGGATGAGCTCGCGCCCGCCCCATGCATAGTGCTGGATCACGCCAAACAGCGGGAGAGGCCGCGGCGTGCCCCTGTAGCTCGCAATGGCCATCCGGTCCGCCGCGTCCCGCGCCATGCGGCGCAGGACCCCGTCATCTGCAACTCCGAGCCGCGCAATGGCTTCCGCCCGCTCCAGCGTGTCAGCGTTCGTATAGAAGCGCATCTCGGGGGCGTTCCCCGAGGGCCTCAGGTGCGCCACGTCGCGGGAGGAAAAGCGCACGCGCACCCCGTCGAGCCAGTTGATCCGTTCGACCTCGGTGAAGCCGTCAGCAGGGACGAAGTACCTGTCGATTCCCGCCCGTATCCCAGTGATCTCCTCCACCAGCGCATCGGTGGACTCCAGCATCCGCTCCGTTCCATCCGTGTTCCGCACGCTGAGCCCGGAAGGTGTGAAGGCAGCCTCCGCGATGGAAGAGTCCGAGGGCGTGAGCCAGCGCATGATCTCCCGCGCCGAGCTCATGGGGAATTCCCGAAGCACCAAGGATCGACCGAACCTCTTCGGCAGAAAGTCCCGGGCCAGCGAGGATGCCAGGGCGCAGAGAATCGGCAGGAACGCATCCCGCGTGGGCAGAGGGGACAGAGTGCCGCCTCCCCGCACCGTCAAGGGTGAGGCGGTGAGAAATCCCCCGTTCCCCTCCCAGCCGGCCTCCCGCAGAGCGGCGATGACGTGAGGGGAGCCGATCCGGGTCTTCACAAGCTGGATGCCGGCGGCACTGCAGAACTCGTCCACCGCGTCATTGCAGCTGATGGGAACCGCGACGTGACGGACCCCGAGGAACCGCGCCGCGAGGATTCCGAGAAGATCGCCCGGTATGAAGCTCACGCGGCCGGCATCCACTGCAAGGACGAGGGGACGGTCGCTGTCGCCGTCCGTGGAGACCACTGCCGTGAGCGACGCGCCGCCGTTCGCATCGACCATCGCCTGCAGAGACCGAAGCATTGGTTCGTTCACGGCCTCGGTGTCAACGGGGACGAACGTGTCGCTCCGCCCCGCGGTCACCACCTGGGCTCCAAGCTCTCCGAGCGTCCGGGCGAGCAGCTCCCGGCCGACGGCCGAGTGTTCCCAGACCAGCACACGCTTTCCCGCCAGCGCCCCGCGGGGAAACGCGGAGGCATACCGATGGACGTATTCCTCCCCCGCTTCAGCCACGGTTTCGGGAATGGCCACCCTGCTCTCCGGCCTGAGCATCCCCCGCTCGTCGAAAATACTCTGCTCGGAGGGTCTTTCGTATTCGGCCCGGCGCGCCTCGGCGACAGCGGCAAGGATTGGCTGCTCATCCGACTTCAACACTTCGCCGGCGGGCCTTGTGAACTTCAGGCCGTTGCGGTCGAAGGGAATGTGACTGCCCGTCACCATGATTCCGGGCGCTGAATGCCGCATCGCGTGCAGGACGAGAGCCGGCGTGGGGATGGTCCCGAGATTCGACAAGAGAAGCCCTGCGTCCGTCACCGCGCGGCAGACAGCCTGCAGGATATCGCCTCGAAAGCCCTCATCGGGGACGATCGACGACGTGCTGGGCCGCAGGTCCCCTGCGGCGAACACGGTTCCCCTCTTCTCGATATCGCCTACCTTCAGGAGCCAGGCGAGGAAACCGCGGACGCTGACGTACGCCTCCAGATTGGTGATGTCCTTCACCAGGCCGCGAAGGCCGCTCGTGCCGAAGGCAAGCTCCACAGGCTCGTAGGAAAGTGACTTGCGGAGCGAGGTGACGACTGTTTTTTTCTTTTTCACGACGGACCGAGTGTAGCCGAAACGCGGGCCCGAATCCACGCTCCTCCGGCCTGCCGCTGCACGAATTCCTGACGAGTTGCTGAGCAAATGAGTAAGCTATTACCATCGTGGAGGTTGATGTGAAAAAGCCGCTTCTCGCTCTTCTGTGTGTCCTGTTTCTCCTGCTGGTTCTCGGCTGCAGACTGCAGCTGCCTCTGGGAGCCGGCTGGACGACTCTCGGCGGGCCGGGCAGCGGCAGCGGCATTTATCAATTCCACACTCCGACCGGCATCAAGCTGGATGCCCTCGGGCGCATTTACGTTGCGGATCAAAACAACAACCGAATAGAGCGCATGGACGACATGAACGGCATTAATTGGACCACGCTCGGAACGCCCCCGAGCGGGCAAAGCGGAAACGGCCAGTTCTGGCTGCCCACGGGGATCACCCTTGATGCGAGCGGGCAAATCTATGTCGCGGACCAGTTCAATGGTCGGATCGCGCGCATGAGCGACATGAGCGGCACGGGGTGGACCGCCTGGGGCACCTGGCCTTCGTACCAGCCTACGGGTGTCGCGCTGGATTCGAGCGGTAGAATCTATGTGACGGATTATCTCAACAACCGAATAGCGCGCGTGGACAACTTGAACGGCGCCAACCTGATCGTGCTCGGCGGCCCCGGAAGCGGCAGCGGCACCGGTCAGTTCAACAGTCCGACGACAACCGTGGTAGACGCGAGCGGGCATATTTACGTCTCGGACTGGGGCAACAACCGGATCGTCCGCATGGACGACATGACGGGAGCCAACTGGACCACTCTCGGCGGCCCCGGCAGTGGAGCCGGCACCGGACAGTTCAACACGCCCGCCGGCATTGCGTTGGACGCGTCTGGGCGCATCTATGTCGCGGATTCCGGCAACAACCGGATCGTGCGCTTCGACGACATGAGCGGCGCCAACTGGGTCACGTTTGGCACCCTGGGCGGCGGCGAGGATCAGTTCAATAGCCCTGCCGCGGTTCTCGTGTTCAGCGGGTGGACCTATGTCACGGATTCCGGCAATAACCGGATCGCTCGATTTATCATGCAGTGAGCAGCCCCGGCCATTGACCCATGGGCTCGACGCTCCGTGTCGGTACCTGCAGCTGGAAATATCCTTCATGGAAGGGCCTCGTCTACTCGAAGGCCACCGGCATCGATTACCTCTCCGAGTACGCGGCACGCTACAATACGGTGGAGGTCGACCAATGGTTCTGGGCGCCGCCGGAGCCCGCGACCGCTGCCCAGTATGCCTCGGTGACGCCGGACGGCTTTCGCTTCACCATCAAACTTCCCAATACTCTTTCCCTCACGCACTTCTACCCGAAAAAAGGCGAGAGGGCCCTGAGGCCGAATCCCGATTTCCTCTCGGTTCCCCTTTTTCAGGAGGTGCTTTCGAGATTGGAAGCCCTCACGCCGAAGATCGGGATGCTCATGCTGCAATTCGAATATCTGAACAGGCAGAAGATGGCATCCCAGGAAGAGTTCCTTCAACTCCTGGGCAGGTTCTTCGATGCGGCTCCCCGGACACTTCCCATTGCCGTGGAGCCGCGGAATCCCCGCTGGGTCGACCAGCGCTACTTTCAATTCCTGGCGGAAAGGCGCCTTTCTCACGTCTTTCTGCAGGGGTATTACATGCCTTCGATTTTTGAGACCTGGCAGAGATTCGGCGGGCTCGTGCGCGATTCCGCGGTTGTGCGGCTGCACGGCCCTGACAGGGAAGGAATGGAAAAATTGACCGGGGAGAGTTGGGACCGGATCATCGCGCCGAAGGATGATGATCTTGCCCGGCTGCTGGATATGATGCGGGATATGCGGGACCGCAGCCTTACTGTCTACCTCAACATCAACAATCACTTCGAGGGGAGCGCGCCGCTCACGATCGAACGCCTGCGGGAGCGCGGGCTGTTCGACGGGAAGTGAAAATTCCAATGCCGCGCGGAAGGTTCGGCAGTGTCTGGATTTGCGTCACGTTGTCCCTGTTCACCGGGATCGCGGGAACTGCCGCGGCCCAGGGCGTGGATCTTTTTCCCGCGCCCGGCCCGCAAAGCACGGGTGAGGGGGAAATCAAGGCCCTTGCCGAAGCCTATTCCGACAGGATCAGCAGCGCGGCTTCTCGCGATGGTGACTGGGCGCTTCAACTTGATAGAGAGTGGTTTTTCTGGTCGCACGGCCGGCTCCTTCCCCAGGCGGAACGTGGAGACTGGGAGAAGTACGCAGGATACCGCTTCTACCGCTACTCACTGGGGGAGCTCCCCCCTCTCCCGAACCTTGATGCTGAGAGCGCTGCAAGGCTCAAGAAAACCCTGGAAACCTCCCGGGCCCATCCGCCGCGTCGTTCAGAGGTTTTTCTGGAGAGACTCTTCATGGCCCGTTCACGCGCGGAAACTCTGAAAAGAATCGTACGCGTGGATTTCCTTGGCTTCTCTGTTCAAGTACACGAACGCATCGCCGGAGCCCTTCACGACGTGGCTGTTGATTGTGAAGCCTTGCGCAGCTCGGATCCGCAGACAGCTGACTTTCTTGCGGGACTCGCGGAGATCGACGGCTTCAATTATCGCGACGTGGCGGGGACCTTCTCCAGGAGCTATCACAGTTACGGCCTGGCCGTCGACTTGATCCCCAAAAGCTACGCCGGCAAGGCCCCTTACTGGCGCTGGGTAATGGACGGGGATGATCGGTGGTGGGCAACTCCCTACGAGCGGCGCTGGTCTGTCCCGCAGCCGGTTGTCGCCGCTTTCGAGCGCCACGGTTTCGTCTGGGGCGGCAAATGGCTCTTTTTTGACACAATGCATTTCGAATACAGGCCGGAGATACTGCTCCTGGCGGGTGAAGGAATCGAGACGATCACGCCGAGGCTTGACAATGGGCCTGTTATGGAAGGACATGAATGAGCCGGAAAGGAGGACGGCATGGGGAAGAGTCCCGAGCGCTGCGGTTCTCTTCGGCCAGGGGCCGTTTCAGCCATTCTCACAGTCATCGGCATTTCTCTCGCGCTTGCAGGATGTGCAACCACCCATTCCTACGTGCCCATCCCGATCGTCGGTGAGAGTTTCCGAATTCCCCCGGACTTCCGCATCGTCGGTTATATGCCGTCCTGGGAGGGCGATCCCGCCGACATCCAATACCCGGCCCTGACGCACATCAACTACGCGTTCCTGGAGCCGACGACGGAGGGCGGCTATGAGCCTGTTGCGAAGCCCGAAAAGCTGAACGAGCTCGTTGCCCTCGCTCACGCGCACGGAGTGAAGGTTCTCGCATCCCTTGGAGGCTCGACGTATGCGTTCGAAGCCGTGGCCGCGGAAGCGGGCATCGCCTCTGTTTTCATCGACAACACCCTTTCCCTCGTGGCTGACTTCCAGCTCGACGGCATCGACATTGACTGGGAGTTTCCGGGCCTGGACGCCGCCGACAACTATGCCGCGCTCATGCACTCCCTCGCCGAAAGGCTCCATGAGGCAGGCAAGCTCCTCACTGCCGCCGTGAGTGCTGATGCCGCCCATGGCAATGCCGTTCGAGACAGCGTCATCGCCGATGTGGACTTCCTCAACGTCATGGCCTACGATGACGATTATCAACAGCCTGGGGTATCGCATTCCAGCTATGATTTCGCCCTTGCGGCAATGTTCTACTGGCTGAATCAGCGCGATGCCCCGGCATCCAAAATAGTTCTGGGCGTGCCCTTCTATGGCCGGAGCCTCAAGGACCTTCATTCTCGAGCCTTCAAGAGCATTTTCGCCGGTGATGCGGATGCCCCGGGGAAGGATGTCTCCGGGGAGTTCAGCTACAATGGATTCGCCACTCTGCGCGACAAAACCCTGCGGCTCGCGCACAACCTTGGAAGCGGCATCATGATCTGGCAGATCGCCCAGGACGCCCCCGGCACCGCCTCCCTGCTGAATGCAATATACGACGAGGTGAAGGTGCCCCGCGAGCAGCCCTGAACACCCGTTTCGTGCCTCAGGCAGATCGCGCCCGTGAAAATGGGGCGCGAGGCTGACCAGAAGGACTTCGAGCGGCGTAGACCCCATGGGAAAGCTTATCTACGTTACGGCGAAAGATCGTTGATGATCTTCGTGACCAGATCAGCGGCTTTCCATAGTCTGCCTTCCACGTAGAGCTTTCGTGCCTTGACGGAGAGAGCGAGCGTGTTCTCGAAATCACCGTTTTTCATCGCCGTGCGGCCCGAACGAAATTGATTGCTGAGATTTAAAAGAAGAACGAGAGAATAGTTCCACCTGTAGACGAACTGCTCCTCGGACAGCAGGGAGCGAAGTCGTTCCGCCGGTTTTTCGAAAGCCGCTTGTTCCCTGCTGTAGCAGGAACGCATGATGACGAGCTCTTTCAAAACACACGGGGGACGCTTCCTCATGCGATTCAGAAGATTCTGCCCTTCTTCCAGGTTCTTGAGAATTCGCGATCGGGCATAATCCAGTTCCTGCTCAACATTGTCCGAGGCTTTCATGTCTTTCAACCTGGGAAAAAGAGGCGCCCACGAGAAGAAGACTCCCGTGAGCGCCATGGTCGAAAATCTACCTGATGGCGGCGACGCCCCTCTCCGCGGTTCTCACGCGCACGGCATCATCGAGGGGATGGATGAATATCTTCCCATCCCCGATCTGGCCCGTGAAGGCCGCCTTCTGGATCGCCGAAACAATGTCGTTCACCTCGGCGTCCTCCACGACCAGCTCGATGCGCGCTTTCGTGATGAAATCCACTCGATACGTCTTTCCCCGCACCTGCTGCTCGATTCCCTTTGTCTTTCCATGGCCTTCGATCTCCGAGACCATCATGCCCGGGTGGCCCACCAGCTCCAGCGCGGCATACACTTCGTTCACCTTCCCGGGTCGAACGATCGCTTCTATCCTTTTCATACAGCCAGCACCCCCTTCTCCCCTGTGCGGATCCTCATGGCGTCCGTTGCGTTCATGACGAAGATCTTTCCGTCTCCCACCTGCCCGGTGAACAACGCCTCCCGCATGACCTCCATCACCTTGGGGACGTCCCAGTCGTTGACCACGAGATCCACCCTGACCTTCGGGATGAGGGAGATCCTGTCGCTGGTGAACTGCAGGTCCGGATCGCCGCTCCCGGCGCCGCCGCCATTCCCGGCTCCGGCCGCCTTGCCGAGCTGCCTGCCGAATCCCTTGATCTTTGTCACTGTCATCCCCAGTATCAGGTCCTCGTCTTTGAGCACCTGCAGGAGGACGCTGAGAGATTCGGGTCGTATCATGGCCGAGATCATCTTCATGCTGTACGACTTCCTCATGCTCGTGACACCGACATAGGCAATCGAAACGATCAACCACCCGCCGGCGATGACGAACATGATGTACGCCTCGTTCTTGGAATCAGCGTTTCCGATCACGTACAGGTAGACGATCGCAATCAGCATGATGAGGTTGGCCAGGACGCCGAGGGCGGGAACGATATCGTGCAGGAGGATGTTGTGGTCAGATCTCTTCCTGTAGGCGACGATCGTCCACGTGCAGGTCAGCCCGTAGAGCACGAAGGTGCCAAGGTTCGATGCGAGGGTGATGCCCGTCAGGCCCACGACGGAGCGCACGCCTATTGCCCCGATGACCGCGCTCACCATGATAAGGGCGATGAGCGCCACGTGCGGGATGGCGAACTTCTTGTGGATGAAACCCATCATTGAAGGCAGTTCCTGGTCCGCGGCCATGCCGCCGGAGATCCGCATAGCCGTGTTCATGCAGCTCAATGTCGTGCCGATCACCGCGATGGCCACAGTGATCGCGATGCTGATCATCAGGCCGAAGCCGATTCCATGGAGCACGGAGTTTCCGATCAGCTGGGTGAGATCGCCGATTGGCGCCCCGGATGCCGCTGCCGCGTCCATGCCGGTGACTGTCTTGCCGTCGACGACGCCGGTGAGCTTGTCGCTGATCATGGTGCCCGTCGCGAAATACTCGATGAGGTACGCCAGGAGCCCCTGAATGATCAAGGCGATGATGATTGCCCTGGGTATCGTGCGCTTCGCGTTTTTTGTCTCTGCAGACAGAGAGGTGGAGCTCTCGAAGCCCACCAGGATCAGGATGGCAATCGTGGACTGTATCAGCACTCCGTTCAGCGTATGAGGCTTCACTACGTCCCAGGCGCCACTGAAGGTCCACGCAGCTGTCCCCTGCGGATTGTGGAGGCGATAGTAGATGGCAAGACCGCTGAAGATGAGGAGCGAGCCCCATTGGATCACGTTGATGACGATCGACGTGAAGGTCGAGCCGGTGATCCCTCGATAGGCAATGTAGCCCGTCACGATCGTAAATATGACGCCGATAAGGGTCAGCTCGAGAACGGACAGGCTCTTTCCCGTGAACTGGTTGTAGAGGTACCCGATCAGGGTCGCCATGAAAGCGACCATCACTCCTGGATAGACCCAGTAGAACAGGTGCGCCGCCCATCCCGTGCTGAGCTTTGCCATGCGGGCCATGGAGCTTGGCGCGCCTCTCCTGGCTCCCGAGCGTTCGAGGAAGGCCTTTTCCGCAAAATACACTGCGCCGGCGAAACCCGCCTCAGGATACAGCTTCGCAAGCTGCGAGTAGGAGATCGCGGTAAGAAACGCGAGCACGAGCGCGACGACGATGCCCGCCCAGATGTCAGCCGCCACCGACGCGCCGCTGGGCGCCGTGGCTGCCGCCTGAAGCTGGTAGGTGATCCAGAGGAACGCTCCTGGCGCGATGAGCGCCATTGCGTTCATGCTGGCGCCCATCATCCCGAGCTTGGGCTTCACCAGAGGCGAGGTCATTGTAATATCAGCCATGACTTGCATCTCCTTTGCAAGGAAGTTGGGGATCTTCCGGCCGATCCCCTGCCGCTCCTGCGGCTTTTTCCATTTCTCGGAGCCCACTCCTGGGGCGAAAGCGAAATGAATATGAGAGTGAAAAGCAAGGTCCATGCCAAAGATTAAGAAACCCTTAAGAATCCCTTGCTGGAACGTAAGTTTTTGAGAGAAAAGGAAATAGAAAAGACACCCCTTGAAGACCAGAAAAGCCGCAATTCCGCTTGAGCTACATGAATGTCTGAAATGCCATGTCGCCATACACGAATGTATGTTTTTCCTGCGCTCGGGGCCTGGGCTTCGAACGCCCTTTGCGTCGTTCAACACGCGCGGTTTCAAGCTTGACGCGCCGGCAGTCCGCCGCTACACCGATGGCATGGCACTGAACATCCGTGAGTTTTCGATGTCCGACTACGATGCAGCCTATGCGCTCTGGAAGAGGACCGAGGGCATCGGGCTGAGCCAGGCCGACAAGGCACCGAACGTCGCGCGCTTCCTCGCCCGCAACCCCGGGCTGAGCTTCGTCGCAGAAGAGAAGGGGAGGATCGTGGGGGCGGTGATGTGCGGGAACGACGGACGCCGCGGATTCCTTCATCATCTCGCAGTCGAGAAAGCACGAAGGAAAACCGGCATCGGGAAGAGTCTCGTCGAGCGCTGCCTTTCCGCCCTTGCGGCCGCGGGACTCAGGAAATGCCATATTTTTGTCATCGCCGACAATATCGAGGGTCAGCGTTTCTGGCGGAAGATCGGGTGGGAGGAGAGAACGACCCTGAAGGTGATGTCCCGGGACGTCTGAAACACACCGGATGCCACGGCGTCCCGGATGCTATATTGTACTCATATGTCTTCCATGGACAAGGAAAAAGCAACTTTCAAGGACGGACTCCTGCGCCAGGGCGTCCCCGCGGAGGAGATACAAAAGGTCTACCGAAGCCTCCGAGAGAAGGGATACGGAGAGGAGGAGGCGAAAAAGAGGTCCCGGGCCGCAGTGGAGCGGATGAAGTCCCTGCGGGAAATGGAACGCCGCCGCGCCGCGCTCGCGCCCCAGGGAAGCGAGGCGCCGGCCGCCTCCGCTCGCGAAGTGCCTGCCTCTTCGGCCTCGGAAATCGAGCTGGGCAAGCGCGCTGTCGACTGGCTGCCCACCATCCCGCAGTGGCTGCGGCGGCGCATCAATCGTTACGCGTACAGGAACGGCTACCTCATCACGCGCCTGCCCCAGCGCTTCGATGACTTCATGAGCCGCTTCGACCAGTCGCGGCCGGACCTCGTCAGCAGGGCGCTCCTTGCGCTGCTGGCCGACGAGAGAGGGTTTCGTACGGGAAACCCCTTCCACTTGTCTTTCATCGACACCCTCGATGCCCTTCGTGAGAGCGCCGGACGTCTCATGGGACAGCGGGGCGGCGGGGCCCCGTCGCGCAAGGCGGAGCTTGTCCTGGCGGAGCTGCGCGCACGCGAGCCCTTTGCCGTGGAGTATTTTTCAGTCTTCACGCAGCCCTACGACATGCTGCGAAAGAGCCTTGAGTACCTCGGCACCGACCTCCGCACGCGCGCGCCGGTCCGGGTTTCCGACCTCGCGCGCGTGGTGAAGGACGGCTGCCGCCTCATCGCCATCACCGACTCGGTTGAGCAGGAGAAGCTCGTGCTGCTCTACAACATCGCCCGAGACGTGAATCTGAAGATCACCCCGGGCCCCCGCACGGCGGGGGAGATGCTGGAGGCGGAGGGGCTGTTCCGCGCCTGCCTCCAGAACCTGGGCCGGTTCGCCCACGAGCTGTACCCCGCACTCTTGAAGATGATCGCCGCATTCTACACGGAGGAGGACAGCACGCCCATGAAGACGGCCGCCGTGCGCCAGTTCCTCGGCATCCAGGACGGCGACATCCTCACCTGGGAAGGATGGCAGCGCAGGATGCGCGAGCTTCGCGAGAAGGAGCTCCAGGAGAGACAGGCCCGCGAGCTTGCCCGGCTGGAGCAGGAAAAGGTGGAGAAGTTCAGCGTCCGATTCGAGGGAACCCTCTCCATGCTGGCCTCCCTTTTCCCCGAGTCCGGGGTGGAGCGAATCGAGCAAGGTGAGTTCGTCCTGCCGTATTTCTCGAACAGGATCTTCCGGCACTCGCCGGTGTTCGAGGCCCGGGCGGTGGAGCTGGAGAGCATGTCCGCGCAGGACATCATGGGCCTCGTGCTCGTGTTCCATTCCCTCCTCGACGACATGCTCTCTTCACTGGATCCCGCGGCGCTTGAAAGACTGGTTGCCCGCGAGGGGCTGCACGCGGACCTGGTCGCGCTGAGAGACGAATGGCGGGACGCGTTCCCGCGGGTTTTCGAGCCGTACCTGGACGCGGTCCGGGAGTACGCGCGGGAGACCGCGGGTGATCCCCGGTATGCGGCACAGTTCAAGGAAAGCCAGCGAGCCCGCACCATCGCGGAGCGGATAAACCAGCTGCGCAATACGGCCATCAGGGGGTTCGGCCACATCATCACGGAGCGGGTGCACGTCGAGGGACCGAAGCTCTACGAGCTGGCATCCCGGCTTTCCACGCTTCTTACAGAGGCCGGGATGGTGCTCAATCAGAACGCCCTCGGCGCCGGGGACCCCGTGAGCAGGAAAGTCATGATGGATCTCGCGGCGAAGGGCATCGTGGACTTTGTGGCCGCGGCAAAGCCGGGAACCGTGGACTACCACCCCGTCACCCGGCAGGTGAGGCGATGGATCGAGGCCCGGTTCCGTGAGACCGTCCTGGCCATTCCCCAGAAGGCACAGGTCACTTTTCTCGATGTGTTTCGGGGCGTGGCATACCTGTACGATGCCCTTCTGAACGACCAGAGGAGCCCCGCCGCCCTGGCAGGCCATGGGGTCGTCAACGCCGCCTCGGGGGAACATGCGCTCTGGAACAAGGAGAGGGCGGTGGGCGCGAGGGATGCGCAGCTGTCCCTGCAGGAGACACTTGGGGAACAGTTTCCCGGGCAATACCTCGATGCTCTCACCGGCCTGAAGAACAAGGACTACTTCCTGAAAGAGCTGCCCCGGAAGCTCCAGCGGCTGCGCGGGTCCCGCACTCCGCTCTCCCTGATGATGATCGACATCGACCACTTCAAGTGGGTGAACGATTCGCTGGGCCACTCCCGAGGCGACGAGGTGTTGAAGGCGACGGCGGCGATGATCCTGGACAACATCCGCGAGGGAGACCTCGCAGTGCGCTACGGGGGGGAGGAAATGCTCATCGTGGTCCCCTCCGACATGCACACGGGGATCATTCTCGCCGAGCGGCTTCGTTTTTCCCAGGAGACAAAGGTGCTCGCGCGCGAAGGCATGCAGGACGTCCGCAAGGTGGGGAAGGACGGCGGCCAGCCCTGCTCCACTCTCTCAATCGGCGTCGCCGACATTGGCGGTATCCCCGATTTGCAGAAGGCTGTGGAGAAGGCGGACCGGGCACTGTACGCCGCGAAGCGGTCGCGCAATCTGGTCGTGTTCATCGACAAGGGCGGAGCTTTCATCTCGTACGCGGACTACCGCCGCCGGGCGGCCGTCGGTTAGTCGTCTTTCGCGGCGAAAGGCTCGAGCATCCTCGCGAGGGCCGAGGGAACGAGGGCCCGGAGGATCACCCCTTCCGGCCCGTCCTGCTTCGTCGTGACGGATCCCTGTTCGTAGACCAGCTTCACGAGGTCATAGCGGTCGTAAGGGAGCGCCAGGTGGACCTCCACCAGGCCTTCCTGCAGAATCATCTCGATTTTCACGAGCAGCTCGGGGACGCCCTTCCCGGTCCGCGCGCTGACGGCAAGCGAAAGCTCATGCCTGCCGTGAAGAAGCAGGGGCGCACCCGCACCGGGGAGGAGGTCGATCTTGTTCCACACCAGGAGACGCGGGGTCGAGGAGAGATCCAGGCCGGCCAGTACTTCGTCCACGGCCGCGATCTGCTCCGCGGGGTGGGGGTGCGAGCTGTCCACGACGTGCAGGATCAGGGAGGCTTCCTCGATTCCTTCCAGCGTGGCGCGGAACGCGGCTACCAGATCGTGCGGGATCTTCCTGATGAATCCGACCGTGTCGGTGAGGAGGGCTTCCCTGCCGCCCGGCAGGGCAAGCCGCCGGGTAATGGGGTCCAGGGTGGCAAAGAGCTTGTCCTGAACGAGCACGCCGGCGCCAGTGATCGCGTTCAGCAGGGAGCTCTTTCCCGCGTTGGTGTAGCCGACAAGGGCCGCCACCGGGGGACCTGAGCTCTCCCTGCGCTCGCGGTGCTGGCTCCGCTGCAGCCTCACCTCTTCCAGCCCCGCCTTGAGGACGGCGATCCGCCGCCGCGCCTGCCTGCGGTCCAGCTCGAGCTGCGTTTCCCCGGGCCCCCTGAGCCCTACGGCCCCGGCCCCCGTGCCGCCGGTCTGCTGGGAGAGACCGACCCGCATGCCGGCGAGCCGCGGGAGCAGGTACTGGTACTGCGCGAGCTCGACCTGCAGCTTGCCCTCCCGGCTCTGTGCGTGCTGGCTGAAGATATCGAGGATCAGCCGGGTGCGGTCGATGACCCGTATCCCGTCCCCCAGCGCCGCTTCGAGCTTCCGCTGCTGTCCGGGGGAGAGCTCGTCGTCGAAGAGCACATAGCGCGCATCACTTGCCGCTACGAGCTCCCCGAGCTCCCGGACCTTGCCGGAGCCGATCCAAGTGCGAGCGTCGGGATGCGCGAGCTTCTGGCTGGTGGCTCCGGCCACGGCGAGGCCCGCCGTCTCCGCCAACCTTCCCAGCTCGTCCAGAGAATCCTTCATGGTCCATGCGCCTGATGCGCCCTTCAGCTCGACGCCGACGAGGATCGCCCTGTTGCCCTCCGGGCCGCTGGTGCCCAGATCAGTGAGGAAATCCCTGCTCATACGGCGGACAGCATACCCGATTCAGAGGGTCGCCGCGAGCCCGGCAAGGCGTCCGAGAGTCGTCCGGTGAAGTTGCCGATAAATTACTTGACAGGAGTTGGGGAGTTGCAGCCTCGTGGCGCTGAAAAAAATTGACGAAAACGCGAAACCTCTTGCATTTGTTTTTTGTATGTAGTATTTATTGGAGCGAAGAATCGAAAAGGGAGGGGACCCGCCGTCCTCGCTGCGCGAAAGCGGCCTTTCCCAGACAACGATGAGATAGAGGAGTCCGAGCAGAAATGGAAACCAAGGTGCAGAGCACTGAGGAGGCAGAACCTCCAGGTACCATGCCCGTAGTCCAGGACCTTGCCGAGCTTGTCGGCATCCGGGCTACGATCCCTTCCTTCACTTCCTTTTCCAGGTCCATCAAGAAACCACCGACCGTTCCCTCCAGGTTCCCTGCCTCCACACGATCAGAAGAGTTCCGCGCACGCCACTTCCCGCTGGCCACCCCGGCCGAGTGGTGCGACTGGCGCTGGCAGCTCCGAAACCGCGTGCGCTCCCTCGAGGCCCTGGAACGGGTGGTGCGGCTGACCGACGATGAGCGCACGGCCGTCCAGAGGCACACGGGCCCCCTGCCCTTCGCCATCACGCCGTACTATCTCAGCCTTCTTGATGCGGACAATGCCGAGCAGCCGCTCCGAAGGACGATGATCCCCGTGACCGACGAGTATCTCCGCGTCCCCGGAGAAGCGGAGGATCCTCTCGGAGAGGAAAAGGACAGCCCGGTGCCCGGGATCGTGCACCGCTACCCCGACCGGGTGCTGTTCCTGGTGGCCAATTCGTGCGCGTCCAACTGCCGCTACTGTACGCGGTCGCGCATGGTGGAAAACCCCGACAACAACAGCATCTTCTTCCAGTCACAGTGGGAGCAGGCAATCGCGTACATCGATGCGCACACCGAGGTGCGTGACGTCCTGCTCTCGGGCGGTGATCCGCTCACTCTTTCCGATGAGAAGCTGGACTGGCTGCTCTCCCGTCTGCGCAGGATCCCGCACGTGGAGTTCCTCCGCATCGGAACGAAGGTCCCGGTCGTCATGCCCCAGCGAATCACGACCTCTCTCGCCCGGGTCCTGAAGCGCTCGCATCCACTGTGGGTCAGCATCCACTTCACGCACCCGGACGAGCTCACGCCGGAAACAATTGAGGCATGCGCGCGCCTGGCGGATGCGGGGATCCCACTGGGCAGCCAGACCGTCCTGCTGGCGGGCATCAACGATACCGTGGACACGATGAAGAGGCTTATGCACGGCCTGCTGAAGGCGCGCGTGAAGCCCTACTACCTCTACCAATGCGACCCGATCTTCGGCTCGAGCCATTTCCGGACCCCGGTGCAGAAGGGGCTGGAGATCATCCAGGGCCTGCGCGGGCACACCTCGGGCTACGCGGTGCCCACGTACGTAATCGACGCCCCCGGGGGCGGCGGCAAGATTCCCCTGCTGCCGGAGTACCTCGTCGGCAGGGACGGCGATGATCTGGTGCTCTGCAACTACCAGGGGCTGCACTTCCGCTACCCGGATCCCCCCGGAGCCGCAAAAGAGCGAGCCGGATGAGAAAGAACCGCGCCGCTCCCTCGAAGGGCGCGGCGCTTTTTTCCGCATGAGCCTTCCCTCCGTCGCCATCGTGCACGGCCGCGTTCCGGCGTCCGCATCCGCCGATGAGAAGGACGTTCTCGTCCAGGCGGAAGCCATCAGCTCAACTCTGCGGACCCTGGGGTATCGGACCTTGGACGTGCCGATCACGATGAACCTGGGAGATGCAGCAGAGCTGCTGCGCGCACAGCGGCCGCTCATCGCCTTCAATCTAGCGGAAACCATCGACGGCAGGGGCAGCATGATCCACCTGGCCCCGATGCTCCTCGACAGCCTGGGCATCCCCTACACGGGCGCATCCGCCGAGGCGATTCTGCTCACTTCCCAGAAGCTGCTCGCGAAGAAGATTCTCCAGGCAGCCGGAATCGACACGCCGCCGTGGACGCCGGCCGCCCACTCCGTGCGCGCCGCGCCGCAATTCCCGCCGCCGTGGATCGTGAAATCGGTGTGGGAACACGCGTCGGTTGGATTGGAGGACGGCTCAGTGGCCGTCACTCAGGCAGCCCTGGCGGAAGAGATTTCGCGCCGGACCCGCGGCGAACGAATCGAGTGCTTGTTCGTGGAGCGGTACATCGAGGGCCGGGAGTTCAACCTCGCTCTGCTGGGCGGCACGGCCGACGGAGAGCCCCAGAGTCTCCCGCCCTCAGAGATAGAGTTCGTCGGCTACCCCGAGGGCAAGCCGAAAATGGTGGGCTACAAGGCCAAGTGGGATGAAGGGTCATTCGAATACGGCAGCACACCCCGCAGGTTCGATTTTCCATTGGAGGATGGGCGTTTGCTCCAGACCTTGATATCCATGAGCAGGGAGTGCTGGAAGGCATTCGAGCTGCGCGGGTACGCGCGGGTTGATTTCCGCGTGGATGGCGCAGGCCGCCCATGGGTCCTGGAAATCAACACGAATCCATGCATCTCACCGGACGCCGGTTTCATGGCGGCCGCGGGACATGTCGGGCTTTCAATGGAAGAAGTCGTGCGACGCATCGTTGCAGAAGCCACAAGCAGGAGCGGCCGCAAATGCCGCCAGGAGAACATGGAATGAACACAACCAGGATCGCGTTCCGCAGCGCCGTCGCGGAGAAAGACCTCGCGGCGGTCCGGCAGATCACCGAGTCGACGGGCTTTTTCTACCCCGAAGAGGTGGACACCGCTGTCGAGCTCGTCGAGGACCGCCTGGCCAAGGGGCCGCGCTGCGGGTACCATTTCCTGTTCGCCGAGCAGGACGGCCGAACGGTCGGTTACACGAGCTTCGGGCCGATTGCGTGCACGAAGGAGAGCTATGACCTGTACTGGATCGTGGTCTCGGGGGACTTCCGGGGCAGGGGACTGGGCACACAGCTCCTCGAGCAGACCGAGGAGGCAATCGCCACATACGGCGGCACACGGGTGTACATCGAGACTTCCTCCAGGCCGCTGTACACTCCCACGCGCGCCTTCTACCTGGCAAAGGGCTATTCCCAGATCGCCGAGTTGGAAGACTTCTATGCGCCTGGTGACGCGAAAGCGATGTACCTGAAGATCCTTCGCGCCCCTGCTCGATGAGGGATGAGGACCCCGCGCGCGCTTCCTGCGCTGCTGTTGCTGGCCGGGCTTCTCCTGTTCGACATCCTGATGAACCTGCCGGGTTTCTCTCTCTCTTCGCCCCTCGCCTCGGTTCTTCTCCCGTCAATTGATCTGCTCGTCATCATTGCCGCCTGCATGGGAATCGCGCAGGCAAGGGAACGTGCCCGGCTGCCCTTGCGCATCGCCGTGAGCGTCCTTGCCGTGATCATGCTGGCGTGCAGCGCGGGTTTGCGTTTCGGATTCGACATCGAGGCGCGCCTGTTCGGGGGCGGTCCCGGGGTCGCGGCGGGCTGGGCGGTGTCTCTCGTGCTCCTCGCCGGGGCGGGCGGCGCGGCATTCCTACTCTCGGGCCTGCTCGTCGGCGGGCTCGAGGCGCCGATCCCGCGCAACGTCGTGCTCCTTCTGATCGCCATCGCCGCGGTGCTCCACGTGGTGACGGGCAGACGTCTTTTCTCCGCCAGCGTGATTCCCCGGATCATCGCGATCATCGGAAATCAGGCGAGGTAGCGGCGCATCTCCCGTTCCGCCTTCGAATATGCGGCGCGCATCTCGCGCGTTTCCTGGCTATCCAGCACCTCCGGGGCAAGCGCGAGGGGGATGCGGATCGGCATGGCATGGCGCCGCGCGGCCAGGGCAAAGGACCTGTTGATGCCGGTGGAGTATGCCCCCATCGGCGCGGCGTACAGATCGCGGCATTGCGGGACGAGATCGGGTCTCACACGCTCCAGCGTCTCCAGGTAGTGGTCCTTCTGCCTCCCCGGCTTGAGGGTCATTCCGCCGAACACCACGTACAGCGCTCCCGCCGAGGCTGCTGCCGCCACGCTCGCATCCAGTGATTCCGCGCCATCGGTGATGAAGGGGAGGACCGGCACGAGGAAGACGCCCGCATTGATGCCGTGATTTCTCAGGGCCTCCAGGGCGCGAAGCCTTTCCGAAGGCGCCGCCGCTCCGGGCTCGAAGATGGAGGAAAGCGAGTCATCCGCCGATGACAGGCTGAAGCTCACCAATGCCCCCGCGGAGCGCGCGATACGCTGCAGGACATCCACGTCACGCATGACGAGCGTGGACTTGGTGAGCACGTGCACGGGAATCGCGTGCTCGGCGAAGAGCTCCAGGACACTGCGCGCCAGACCGTAGTGCATTTCGGCGGGCTGGTAGCTGTCCCCCACGCCCCCGCCCAGCAGGACGAACCCTCCATGCCATTGCCGCGCGCCGGGCCAAAACTCCGCCTGCCCGGCGGATTCAAGGCCCAGCTCCCTCCGGAGCACCTCGACCGCGTTCACCTTGACCTGGACGTCCGATCCGAAGCTCCCCCCCACCTGGTACTTCTCGGCGCGCCCGTCGCAGTAGGCGCAGTCGTGCCCGCACCCCCGGTAGAGGTTCATGCCGAACCCGGCAAGAAACCAAGGGTCGATTCTCCTCATCCTGCGAAGCACTGTTTTTGCGTGTATTTCAACCGGGGAGATCATGGCCGGAAAAAGAGGAAGGGGACGCAAGAGGCGCATGGGGAGGGTGCTCTCCTCGAGAGACCTCTACCTCCATCGGGAGGTTCCTGCTTCTTACGATCCCCTTCAGTGATGAATGTAATTCATCGCCGCCAGTATAAACCCGCTGCCCGGTGAATGCAACGGAAATGCGCAGCCCTGGATGCGCAACCCATATCGCAGTGATACTCCGCCGTGGTTGCGCGCGAAGGTCCGATTGGGTACGTTCAGAGCATGCATTCCGACGGCTCGCCCATTGCTGCCCGCCTGGTGCGGGAGATTGACTGGCCCTCCTGGCGGCCAACGGAGAAGGCGACGCTTCTGTTCGTGCTCAACGACGGACACATCCTGCTCATCGACAAGAAGACCGGGCTCGGCGCCGGCAAGGTCAATGGACCCGGCGGGAGGATCGACCCCGGAGAGACGGCGCTCCAGGGTGCCGTCCGTGAGGTCCAGGAAGAGCTCTGCGTGACGCCCACGGGCGTGCAGGAGGCGGGGGAGCTGTATTTCCAGTTCGTGGACGGGTACTCGCTTCACGGGACCGTGTTTACCGCTTCCGGCTTTGAAGGAGAGCTGTGCGAAACGAGCGAAGCCGCGCCCCGCTGGACGCCGCAGGAAAGCATCCCCTACGAGCGGATGTGGGAGGACGATGCATTATGGCTGCCGCTCCTCCTGCGGGGCGAGCGCTTCCGCGGGTACTTCATATTCGACGGCGACGTGATGCTCGACGCCCTTGTTGAGAAGCCCGGCAAATGAGGCCGCGCATCACTCATGCAGCAGCTCTCATCCTCGCTGTCCTGCCGTCGGCGATCTGCCGTGGAGAAGGGGCAGAGCTCCTCGTAAAGGCGGTCCTCCCGCCGGATGGAAAGTTCACCTACATCGAACGGGCCGATCTCCGAAGGTATGAGAGCGGAAGGTATGTCGGGCTGGAGAACCGGGAAGTGAAAGGAATCCTGCAGCAGAGCGTGGACGCTCTCGGGGCGAATGTCGAAGGCACTTTCTACGTTCTGCAGGCCCTTGATCATAGCGGCGCCCACACGGCACAGGAGATCGACAAGGCGGTTCCGGTTTCGTATTCGATCGAGCCCGACGGCGAGTTGAAAATCGAGGGGGACGGGGCGTACCCCACCCTGCGCGGTTTCCCGATCATTCCAAGGGCCGAGTTGTCCGTCGGTGACAAGTGGAAGGGAGTCGGTTCGCGCTTCGTGGAGCCGCTGCACGATGGAAAGTTCAGCCGCACCCGGTTTCTCGCTGAGTACCGCTACAATGGTGAAGTGACGCGCGGAGGAATCACGCTCAGGGTGATCACGGCAACGTACGCGGAGCGTTACAAGAAGGGAGACGATCCGGCGGGTGATGCTCGCCTGCTCTCGATCTCCGGAACCCACGCCGTGTCCGTCCAGCTTTCCGTGCCTACCGGGGCCATCTCCTTCATGCAGGATCAGGTCGATGAGACGTACGCATTTGTGGACGGCGCCTCCATGCAGCTCAAGGGGTTTGTCCTCACCTGGTTCACGTCGGCGGCGCCGTTGAACCGGGCGGAGACGGCCGACAAGATAGCCAAAAAACTGGAGGAAACCGGCGCAAAGGATGTGGTGGTCCAGCAAAAGCCTGAAGGCGTGAGCGTTTCCCTCAACAATATTCACTTCGTTGCAGAGCAGGCCGCGTTCCTGCCGGATGAGCTTCCCCGGCTGGAAGCCCTGGCCGGTGCCTTGATGCTGATACCAGGCAGGAGTTTCCGCGTGGTCGGCCACACCGCTGAGGTGGGCACTGAGGAGAGCCAATACGTTCTTTCGGTGAAGAGGGCCAAGGCAGTCGTGGATTTTCTTTCGTCGCACGGGCTCAGCGCCGAGCGATTCCTCTACGAAGGCCGGGGAGGAACCGAGCCCCTGGCGCCGAGCGACACGGAGGAAAACATGGCAAAAAACAGACGAGTAGAAATATTCGTTCTCGAAGACTGATCGATCCTGCGAAGCAGCAGGGCGGCGAAGGAGGAAACGAAGAAATGAAAGTCCTGCTGGATACCGACATCGGGAGCGACATCGACGACGCTGTTGCCCTCGCGTACCTTCTTGCCAACAGTGAATGCGAGCTGCTGGGCATCACGACGGTGACGGGTGAGGCTGAAAAGCGCGCCCAGCTGGCTGACGTGCTCTGCCGTGCAGCCGGCCGAAACGTGCCGATCTTCCCTGGTTCCGAGCATCCCCTGCTGGTTGCACAGAAGCAGACGCAGGCGCCGCAGGCCGCCGCGGCGGAAAAGTGGCCGCATGAATCGAGCTTTCCCCGCGGTCAGGCAGTGCGATTTCTCCTGGAGACGATCCGCGCGCACCCCGGGGAGATCGTCCTGCTCACGATCGGACCGCTCACGAATATCGCCCTGCTTTTCAGCCTGGATCCCGGCATCCCGGCCTTGTTGAGAGGCATCGTGTCGATGTGCGGGCTTTTTTCGAACCGCGTTGCGGGGTGGGGCCCCGCGGAATGGAACGCGTCCCTCGATCCGCACGCGGCCGCCATCGTGTACAAGCATCGGACCCCCGCGCACCGAACGGTCGGGCTCGATGTCACCACCCAGCTCTCTCTCCCATTGGACCAGGTGCGCGAAAGGTTTCAGAGCGCCCTTTTGAAGCCCGTGCTCGATTTTGCCGAGGTCTGGTTCCGGCACAGAGACAGGATGGTGTTCCACGATCCGCTGGCTGCCGCCGTCATCTTTGACCAGACGCTCTGCCGGTTCGTTCGAGGCACGGTCGAGATCGAGCTGGAAAGCAGGCGTCTCGCGGGCGCGACGCACTGGGGAGTAGACCCGGCGACGGGAAGGCATGAGGTCGCGGTTGCCGTTGACAGGGACCGGTTCTTCGACCGGTTTTTCTCGGTCTTCGACTGACTATCGCCGCTCTCTCGCGTTGCTGGACGCCCTGTCGATCACTTCGCGGATGAGGAGAAGAAGGTCCTCGGACTTGAACGGCTTCCCGATTACACCCTGGATGCCCAGTCCTGCCACCTCCGGTGATTCCATCGATGAGGGGAGGCCGCTCATGAGGATCACGGGGACGCCGGGATCGATCCTGCGCAGGGCCTGGATGGCCGCGGCGCCGTCCATTGAGGGCATTGCCATGTCCGTGAGAACGAGGCTTACGGATTTTTTCTTCCGCTCGCGCAGGGCTTCGACCGCGGCGGCGCCGCCATTTGCGCTGAGCACCTTGTAGTCGTAGCTTTCAAGAATCTGGCGCGTGATCAGGAGGATGGACTGGTCGTCATCGATCACCAAGACCGTCTCCCCTGCGCCGAGAGGTATCGCGGAGACCGGCTCTTCGGCCCCCGATGCTGCCGCCTGTTCGACGACCGGAAAATAGACGTCAAACCGGGTGCCTTTTCCCGGTTCGCTCTCACACGTCACAAAACCCCCGTGGCCCTGGGCGACGGATTGCACCGTTGAAAGCCCCAGCCCTGTCCCCTTGCCCTTTTCTTTCGTGGTGAAAAATGGCTCGAATATCCTCTCGTGGAGCTCTTCCGGAATGCCCAGCCCGTCATCGATCACGCTCAGCTTGACATACTTTCCGGGCTTTGCGCCGGGGTGTCTCCTCGCACCCGTCTCGTCCAGGCCATCCGCGCGGGCAGTGACGGTGATATTTCCGCCCTTTGGCAGGGCGTCCCGTGAGTTCACGCAGAGGTTGATCAGGACCTGGTGGATGCGGGTGGCGTCTCCGCGCACGCGGGGCAGATCCTTCGGAACATCCGTCGTGATGGAGATGTTTTTCGGAAAGGTCTCGCGGAGGATCGTCTCGATTTCCCGGATGACGTGCCGCAGGCTCAAGGGGACAAGCTCGCCCTCGCTCCCGCGCGCGAAAGCCAGCATCTGGTGGACGATGTCGCTGCCCCGGTGGACGCTGGACTCGAGCACCCCCAGCATCTTCCTGTCCCGCGCGTCCGCGGCATGCATCCCCAGCACTTCCACCGCCATGAGGATGGGGGAGAGAATATTGTTCAGGTCGTGCGCGATTCCGCTTGCCAGCGTGCCGAGGCTCTCCATCCGCTGCGTTCTTCTCAGGTGAGTTTCCATCTCCTTCTGCCTGCTGACGTCCGTGCTGATCACCAGCCGTCCCCGCGGAAAGCCCGCGTTGTTTCGCACAAGGCTCCAGCGGGAATGCACGAAAAGGATGCGTCCGTCCCTGGTCCTCTGCCGGAGCTCGCCTTCCCATTCCCCGCTCAGGGCGAGGATTCTGCGCGCCTCTTCGAACCGGGGGAGATCCTCGTCCACGACGAGCTCCTTCGTGTTCAGGGCGCGCAGCTCCTCCCGGCTGTACCCGTACAACCTCAGGGTGGCCTGGTTGCAGTAGAGCATTCTCTCGTCGGTGCCGCGCACCAGGATCGCGTCCTGCGCAAAGTCCAGCAGCCGCGCCTGCTCCGCGATCGTTTCTTCATCGAGGCGGCGCGCGGTGATATCCTCGGCCATCCAGAGCGCGCCGGTCACCGCGCCCGCGGGGTTTCGCAGAGGGGCGGTGGAGATGCTCACGGAGATGGTCGAGCCGTCACGCCGGCCGTGGCGGGTCTCGTGACTCGACACGTGGCCGCCCGCGAGCGTGGCGCGAAGGATTTCGCGGGCTTCGCCGGCGGCGTCCGGCGGGACAAAAGGAAACGTCTTCTGGAGGGCCTCGGCCTCTGACCAGCCGAACATATGCTCGGCCGCCGGGTTCCAGCTCAGGACGCGGCCTTCTCCGGAAAAGGTGATGAGGGCCAGCGGCAGGGAATCGACGATCGCCCGGAGCGTGTCCATGGCGGAGGCCTGCTCCGTTTCCCGCGCTGTGTGCTCCGGGATGTCGTCCCGCATGCGTTATTCCGAGGGGGCGGCAGGCAGCCAGACGCGGAAGGTGGCTCCGGCACCCGGGACGCTCTCCACTTCAATCCAGCCGCCTTGCTCCGCGACGCTGCTCTGGCACACTGAAAGGCTCAGGCCGATGCCTTTGACCCGTGACTGCGGCGACATCGGCGTGGCCCATTCGCCTTTCGTGGTGAAAAACGGAGTGAAGATGCGAGGGAGGTTTTCAGCGGAAATGCCGCATCCGGTATCCTTCACCTCAAGGGATGCAAATCCCGAGGCGGTAAGCGTCCGAATCGTGATCTCCCGGACAGGGCGGTCCAGCAGGGCGTGCAGGGAATTGCTCAGCAGGCTTGTGATCACGAAGCTGACCGTGGCGCGGCTGGCCCGCACGCGTGCGCGGTCCTTGAGCTCCAGGCGGATGCTCGCGCCGGTCTCCGCGGCCTGCTTCTCGAGGAGCGGGATGATGGTCGGCACCAGCTCGTCGAGCTGGAGGAGCTCGGCACCGGCCTGAGAGGCGCTGGTGAAGCTCTGCAGGCGGTCGGTGATCTCCACGGAGCGCTGAACGCCCTTCAGGGCTTCGCGCGTGTACGAGATGACCGATGGCGACAGGTCTTCTTCCTGCATGAGGACGTCGAGGTAACCCTTGATGGCGGCATTGATGTTGTTGAACTGGTGCGCGATGCCCGCCGCGAGCGTCCCGAGGCTTTCAAGCCTCTGGGCGCGGATCACCTGGGCCTGCAGCGCCTTCTGCTCCGTTACGTCCCGGGAGATGAGGGTCGTCCCGATGATTCTATTCTGCGCGTCGTTGATGAGCGACAGTGTCGAGGAGACGAAGATCTGTCTGCCGTCCTTTCTCGTCACCATGCTCTCGAACTGCTGGACGCGGCCCCGCTGGATAAGGGCTTCCTTCATGGTGGGCAGCTTCGCCTCGGTCTCGGGCGTGATGAGCGTGGTGATGGGTTTGCCGATCATTTCCGCGGAGTCAAATCCGAACACCTTTTCGGCGCCGCGGTTCCAGCTCGTCACCAGGTCCTCCAGGTCCACGCCGATGATTGCGTCTTTCGAATACTCGACCATCGAGGCCAGCCGAACATTTTTCTCCTCGATCTGCCGGCGCTTCGTGATGTCCCTTGAAAGGCCGAGGGTGCCGATGACCTTGCCCTCCTCGTCCCGAAGCGGCAGCTTGGTCGTGGAGACCCACGTGTCCGGGCGGTCGGGCCATGTTTCCTTCTCTTCCAGATCAATGATTGGATCGCCGGTCTGAATGATGCGCTGCTCGTCATTGAACGCCGCCTGCGCGTGCTCGATTGTGAAGAAATCGAAATCGGACTTCCCTATGGCCTCCGCGGGATCTCGAAGTCGAAAGGCGCTTGCATGAGCCCTGTTCGTGAGGAGGAACCTGCTTTTGGTATCCTTGAAGTAGATGTAATCGGGAAGCGTGTCCATCAGGGTGGCCAGATATGTGCGCTCGCGCGAGAGGGCCGCCTCCGCCTGCCTCTGGTCGGTGACATCGCGGCTGATCCCCACCAGGCCCGTGATTCTCCCTTCATGATCGCGCAGAGGAACCTTTCTCGTGATGATCCAGCGGAGCACGCCGCGCACGGGCTTGGGCTCTACCTTGTTGATGAGCGCCTTGCCCTCGTCCAACACGACGCGCTCGTCCGCCTGGAACTCCTCCGACATTTCCCGTGGATAAAACTCGCGGTCAGTCTTTCCGATGAGATCCGCCGGACTCCCTGCGGACATGATGTCGGCCACAGCCTTGTTGGCGAGAGTGAACCGACCCTCTCGGTCCTTGAGGAAAATGGCATCCGGGAGAAGGTCGATCAGCGTCTGAAGGCCTTGCCGCTCGTCCTCGACATTCTTCTCCGGTGTCTCGCGCCCCGTGCCGTCCCGCGCCATTCGAATTCCGCTCATCTCGATGACGCTGGCCAGCATGGTCGCGGAGGGCTCGTTTTCCGGCGGAATGCAGATTCTGGCAAGCAGCCCGAGGCGATGCCCCGAGAGCGCGCGCCCGAACCCTTCGACCTGCAGCTCCCCGCGGCCTTCCGCGACGGCCATGATGAGGTCCGTGAAGGCCGATACGGATTTCGCTTCCAGGAGCCGGGTCAGCGGGCCGATGAGGTCGCTCTTCTTCCTGGCTTCGTACAAACGGAGCGTTTGCGGATTCACGTCGATGATCGTGATCGCGCTGATCGCTTGTTTCAGGAGACGCGGGTGACCGACGAGATGCGCGCGAAGGTCGCTGATGCCAGATGCTTTCCATTTCTCGATCAGAGCGCGGAGGGCGGAGATGTCACCCTCCCAGATTGAGACCGCTGAGTCCCTGAAGATCCTGTTATGACGGTTTACAGGGCGGGGGCTTTCCCGCAGGGGCTTTCTGGCCATGGCGCTTCCTTCGGGGGACGGGGTCGACCCCCGGCCGAGCATACACCCGGGATCGTGTCCCCGCAAGACTTGTCGTTCCGCCCTTCGTTCCGCCTTTTCTATCCGCGGCCGACGAGGTCCCTGATGCGCCGGAGATTGTCACGCAGGCTTCCCGCGCCGTCGAAAAGAGAGGAGCTTCCCGCAACCAGAACCTGCGCGCCGGCCTGGACCATGCTCGGGATGTTCTCCCAGCTCACGTTCCCGTCCACCTCGATTTCCACATCCAGGCCGCGCGTTCTCGCGAGCTCGGCGAGCTCCCTCACCTTTGCGAGGGCGGTGGGAACGAGCTTCTGTCCCGCGTAGCCGGGATTCACCGTCATGACGCAGGCGAGGCTCACGTAGGGCAGCATCTCCGCCACCGATGCGACCGGCATGGCCGGGTCAATGGCGATGCCGGCGCGCGCGCCCAGGCTCCGGATGAGATCCAGCGTGCGGAGGGGATGGCGCGTGGTCTCGGGATGAATCGATATGATGCTCCCCGAAGCAACCCCGAAAGACGGGACGTGCTGCTCGGGGTTCTCCACCATGAGGTGGATGTCCAGCGGAATCCGGGATCCGCGCGCCAGTGACTTGCAGAAATCCGGACCGAGGGTGAAGTTGGGTACGTATCGGCCGTCCATGATGTCCACGTGGAGGTAATCCGCGCCTCCCGCCTGGAGGGCTTCCAGGTCGTCGGCGAGATGGAGGAAGTCCGCGCACATCATCGAGGGGGCGATGCGCAATCCGCTCATGTCCACGCCGCCTTTTCTCCGTGCGGCGCGATGAGGACCTTCAGGCCGGCCCGGGATTCGTGCCAGGCAAAAGCCTCCGCGGTCTTCTCCAGCGGGAACAGGGCGGAGATGTAGTTTTTCGCGCGCACCGCGCCCTTTGCGATCAGCTCCACGGCAAGACGGTGATGACGCGGCAGGGAGCCGTGGCTTCCCATCACGAAGCACTCCTTGTAATGGATGAGATTCGAGTCGATCGCGAGCTTCGGCTGGTTTTTCAGGCCGCCGAAGAGATTCACGTATCCCCGGTGGGCGACCATCCGGATAGCGTCCTCGTGCGCCTGCACGCTCCCCGCCGTGGTGATGGCGAGGTCCACGCCCTGCCCGCCAGTTTCCTTCATGACGGTGTCGACGAGGTTTTCCTCCTCGGTGGCGATGAACCGCGCTTCGGGGAGGAACTTATGGGCCATGTCCAGGCGGGCCCGGGACCTCTGCGCCGCGAACACGCGGGAGGCGCCGAAGACGAGGGAGAGCTCCAGCATCATGCACCCGATGGGCCCGAGGCCGATGATGCAGATACTCTTGCCGATTCCGAACCGCGCCAGCTCCAGACCATTCAGCGCGCAGGCGAGGGGCTCCGCAATGGAGGCCTCGGCAAAGCTGAGACCGTCAGGGATCGGGGTTACCGGCCCGTAGCCCAGCGTCGTTGCGTTGAGGACCATGCGCTCCTGGAATCCGCCGGGGAACTGGTAGCCGATCGCATAGTTGATCTCGCAGTTGGTGCCCATGTCGCTCGTGCACCAGCGGCAGGTGCCGCAGGGCACATCAGCCCCGAGGGCGATCCGATCTCCGGTCTTTACGCGGGTGACGGCGCGGCCCGTTCCGACGATCCGGCCGGCGATCTCGTGGCCGATGACGGCCGGCATTTTCACCCGGTCGTTCCCGAAATGGAAGATCCGGATGTCGGAGCCGCACACGGCGCATGCATTTACTTCCAGGACGGCCTCGTCATCGCCGCAGGCGGGGTCGGGGACGTTCTTCACCGAGATCGAGTTCAGCGCTTCCAGCACGGCTGCTTTCATCCGTCTCTCCCTGGGAGGCGCCAGTATAGTCACTTGATCGTCCTCGGGGAAGCAGGTACGGTGGGGCGCATGAAAGCCCTCGTCCTGACGCGGGACGCCGTCGTCGAATACCGCGACGTGCCGGAACCGGTGCGCCCCGCGCCCGGCTGGGCTCTCGTGAAGGTGGAGTATTCCGGGATCTGCAACTCCGATCTCCACCGCGGCTTCGAAGGGGCCGCCTACCACTATCCCCTCATCATGGGGCACGAGTTTTCCGGTCTCGTCGAAGAGCCTGCCGCGGGCGGCCGATTCCCACGCGGCGCGCGGGTCCTCGTCTTTCCGCTCATTCCCTGCGGCCGTTGCATCCCCTGCCAGACCGGAGACTACGCGCAATGCACCGACTACGACTACCTCGGTTCGCGGCGCGACGGCGCGTTTGCCGAGCTCGTCTGGGCGCCCGATTCGAACCTGTTCGCGGTCCCTGAAGGGGTGAGCCTCCAGGACGCCTCCCTCACTGAGCCCTGCGCCGTCGCGCTGCACGGCACCGCGAAGCTCAGCATCCAGGCGGGCGATATCGGGGCCGTCTTCGGGGGAGGGCCGATCGGAAACATGGCCGCCCAGTGGATGCGCCTTCGGGGCTGCCAACTGGTCTTCATCGTGGATATCGACGAGCGCAAGCTTGCCCTCGCTTCCGAGATGGGATTTGTCCCGATCGACTCCCGCGCCGCGGACCCTGTCGAGCAGATCCGGGAGAAGACCGGGGGCGCGGGTGCGGACCGGATCGTGGAGGCCATCGGGCTTCCCCTGACGTTTCTCCAGGCCGTCCAGGCCGGCGCCCGGTTTGCTGAGGTGGTGTTCCTGGGAAATATCAGGGGCAGCTTCCAGATCGGCGAGAAGGACTTCTCTTCCCTATTGAGGCGCGAATTGACGATCCGGGGCACGTGGAACTCCCGCATCGTTCCGGAGTCCCGCAACGAGTGGACGACCGTGCTCTCCCACATGGGCAGCCGCCTTGAGATTGCCCGCCTGGTGAGCCACACGCCGCGCCTGTCCGAGGGGGTGGACATCTTCCGACGCATGCTTGCTCGGAAGGAGTTCTTCAACAAGGTGGTGTTCATTCCATGACCCTGCACCTCGGGGTGAAGAGCGACCCGATCGAATCCCGGTACAGCTTCGACTGGCTCTTCGACATCATGACGGGGTGTGGAGTGCACCGTCTGCAGATGGGCTCGTCATTTCCGGTCTTTTTCGCCGCCGACGAGCATTTCAGGGGACTGAGGCGTTCGGCGGAAGCCAAAGGCATGAGGATCACGAGCATGTTCACCTCTCACAGGGAGCTCAGCTTCGCGCATGCCGACCCGCTCCTTCACGACGCGGTCCGGCGGGGATGGGAGCGGCTGATCCACGTTGCCGCGCTGGTCGGGGCAGATTCCGTCGGATCCAATGCCAGCATTGTCCTGCGCGATCAGCCCGAGACCCGGGAGCCGGGCCTGCGGACATTCGTTGAAAACATGAGGGCCCTCCTGGCGGCGGCCCGGGAAGCGGGATTGAAGGCCCTGACCCTGGAGCCCATGTCGAGCCTCTACGAGGCGCCGTCCACGCCTGAAGAGGTGCGCAGCATCTGCGAGGAGCTGGCCGCGTGGCACGACTCTCACGCCGAGGCCACCGTGCCCCTTCAGCTCTGCGGGGACATCTCCCACGGGGTTGCGGATTCCGAGGGACGAGTCGTTCACGACAACTGGAGCCTTTTCGAGATGGAGATCCCGTGGATGAGGGAGTTCCATATCAAGAACACGGATGCATCCTTCAATTCAACGTTCGGCTTCGGCCCGGGGGAACGGGCGAGAGGCATTATCGACCTCCCCCGGCTGAAGGGGCTGATCGATGCTAACGCCGACCGCTTCCCGTGCGGGGAGCTTACAGGTTATCTTGAGATCGTCGGGCCGAAGCTCGGCCGGGAATACTCGGACAGGAACCTTGAGCGCATGCTCGTGGAATCGCTGCAGGCCCTCAAGGCCGTCTTCAAGGAAGGGGAGAGCACATCATGATCGACCTGAAAGAGCGAGAGGCATGGTTTGTCACCGGAAGCCAGAGCCTGTACGGAAAGGAAACCCTGGACAAGGTCGCGGAACATTCGCGGGAAATCGCGCGGGAGCTTTCCGCCTCATTGGCGATTCCGGTGACCGTCGTGTTCAAGCCGGTCGTGACCACGCCGGAGGCGATCCTCGAGGTATGCCGCGAAGCGGACTCCGCGAAAAACTGCATCGGCCTGGTCGCCTGGATGCACACCTTCTCCCCGGCGAAGATGTGGATCGCGGGCCTTACGGCGCTGAAGAAGCCTTTCGCGCACCTGCACACCCAGTACAACCGCGACATCCCCTGGTCGGCGATCGACATGGACTTCATGAATCTCAACCAGTCCGCTCACGGGGACCGGGAGTTCGGGTTCATCGGGACGCGCCTTCGCCGGGAGCGCGCGGTCATCGTCGGCCACTGGCGTGAGAAGGACGTGCAAGACGAGCTTGCCGTGTGGATGCGCGCCGCCTGCGCCTGGCACGACTGGCAGACCCTTCGCGTGGCCCGATTCGGCGACAACATGCGCGAGGTCGCCGTGACCGAAGGCGACAAGGTGGAAGCGCAGATCCGCTTCGGCTACGCGGTGAACGGCTTCGGCGTCGGGGACCTGGTTTCCCGGTTGAAGGAAGCGACCGATTCCGAGATTGACCGCATGGTTTCCGACTATGACGCCCAGTACGAGGTGGCGAAAGACCTGCGCGCGGGCGGCTCGAAACGGCAGGCGCTGAAAGAAGCCGCGCGCATCGAGGTGGGGATGCGCCATTTCCTAGAGTCCGGTGGCTTTCACGCCTTCACCACCTCTTTCGAAGACCTGCACGGCTTGGCTCAGCTCCCCGGGCTCGCGGTGCAGCGGCTGATGGCGGAGGGGTACGGCTTCGGCGCGGAGGGGGACTGGAAGACCGCGGCGCTCGTGCGGGCAATGAAGGTCATGGGATCCGGCATGAAAGGCGGCACCTCTTTCATGGAAGATTACACCTACCACCTGGACCCCAAGGGCCAGAAGGTGCTCGGCGCCCACATGCTCGAAGTCTGCCCGTCGCTGGCGGACGGGAAGCCGAGCCTGGAGATGCATCCCCTGGGCATCGGGGGCAAGGACGACCCTGCGCGCCTGGTTTTCTCCGCGGCCAAGGGAGCCGCGCTCAACGCCACGATCATTGACATGGGAACCAGGTTCCGCATGGTGGTGAACGAAGTGGATGTCGTGGCCCCGGATGCGCCGCTGCCGAAGCTGCCCGTCGCCCGGGCCCTCTGGGTGCCGCGTCCCGACCTGAAAGTCGCCGCCGCGGCCTGGATCCACGCGGGAGGAGCGCACCACTCGGTCTTCAGCTACGCCGTGAACGCGCGGCACCTCGAGGATTTCGCCGACATTGCCGGAATCGAATGCCTCCTGATCGACGGGAAAACAGATCTCACCCAGTTCCGCAAGGAGCTGCGCTGGAACGCCGCGTACTGGCACCAGGCTTCGGGAGTCTAGGAAGACACGATCTTCGGGGGTCGAGGGAAACCATGAAAATGTTCCTCATGTCTCTCTTCCTTGTCGGGATGCTTTTCAATTCGCAGGCGCAGCAGCGGATCAAGGTCGATACGACGAGAGAAGGGGTCCCGATCTCCCGGTACATCTATGGGCAGTTCATTGAACACCTGGGAAGGAGCATCTACGGCGGGCTCTGGGCCGAGATGCTGGAGGACCGCAAGTTTTACTTCGTCGTCAGCGACCGGTACGCCCCGTGGGGGACCGCCACGGATCCCTATTGGGGTTCGGGGCCGTATGACTACCTGCGCGCATCTCCCTGGAAAGTCATCGGGCCGCCCGGCACCGTCTCCATGGACGTGTCCAGGCCGTTCACCGGGATCCATTCACCCTCGGTGAGCGTTCCGGGGGACGGGAGTGCTGCCGGCATCTCCCAGGACCGGCTCGCGCTCGTGAGTGGCAGGGCATATTCAGGAAGGATCATCCTCTCGGGAGACCCAGGGGTGACGGTCAGCGTCCGTCTCGTCCAGGACAGCGGAGAAGCCCTTGAGCAATCCGTGGGCTCCCTCGGTGACGAGTATCGGACTTATCCCTTGAGCTTTCGCGCGTCAGCTTCGAGTGAGAATGCACGGATCGAGGTCACGGGGACGGGGAAAGGAATCTACCGCATCGGCGCAGTCTCCCTCATGCCCGCTCTCAACCTGGATGGCTGGAGACCCGATGTCGTCGCGCTCTTGAAGGAGCTCGATTCTCCCATCTACCGCTGGCCGGGCGGGAACTTCGTGAGCGGCTACGACTGGCGGGACGGGATCGGGGACCGCGATACCCGTCCGCCGAGGCAGAACCCGGCATGGAAAGGTGTGGAGTCGAACGACGTCGGGATCCATGAGTTCATGAACCTCATGGGAATGATCGGCGCAGAGCCCTACGTCGCGCTCAACACCGGGCTCGGGACCGTGGACAACGTCGCCGGAGAGGTCGAATATTGCGTGGGCGCGGCAGATTCCCCGATGGGGAAGATCCGCGCATCGAACGGACATCCCGATGCTTTCCGCGTTTCCTGGTGGGCGGTCGGAAACGAGATGTACGGCGAATGGCAGCTCGGCCACATGCCGATCGAAGAGTACGTCAAGAAGCACAACAGCGTCGTCGACGCAATACGGGCGATCGATCCGAATGCCCGCGTGGTCGGGGTCGGGTCCATCGGGAGATGGGATGAGACGATCCTCAGGGGAAGCGCTTCCCACCTTGACCTGATCAGCGAGCACATCTACCGCAAGGAAATCAAGGACGTGGAGGCCCATTCGCGTCAGCTTGCCGCGGACATCGACCGCATTGCTCACGCCCATCGAGACTACCGGAAATCGATCCCCGGTCTGGCGGGGCGGGACGTACGGATCGCGATGGATGAGTGGAACTACTGGTATGGTCCCTACGTCTACGGCGAGCTGGGCGTCCAGTACCATCTCAAGGATGCCCTGGGAGTTGCGAGGGGCCTGCACGCGTTTTTCAGGAACAGCGACATGTACTTCATGGCGAACTACGCGCAGACGGTCAATGTGATCGGGGCGATCAAGACCTCACGGACGGCCGCGGTCCTGGACACGACGGGCCTGGTCCTGAAGCTCTATCGCAGCCACTTCGGGAGCATACCGGTTGCCGTCTCGGGGCAAACGGGAAATCTCGATGTCTCGGCCGCACTGACCGACGATCGCACGGCCGTCACCATTGCAGCCGTGAACCCGACAGGGAGAAGCGGTCGTCTCGTGCTGGATCTCGGCAACGCGAGCATCGCGGGGAAGGGGACGAAGTGGACGATCACGGGTCCTGATCCCATGGCGGCAAACGTGCCGGGGAAGCCGCCGAACGTCGTGATGACGGAGGGGGAGCTTGGTCCCAGCCTTTCGGCCCTGGACGTGGGCGCGTATTCGATCGTCATGTGCCGTCTCGGGCTCAGGTAAGGACGCCCGGACCGAGACGGTGTTGATTCCGGCGTCTATTCGCCGCTGGGCATGTGCAGATACATTGACTGCAGGCCGACCTTGCCGGGCCCCGTGAACCTGTTCATGACCAGGTTCATTCCCGCGAGCATACCGGCGGAGAGTCGCTGCATCGTCGTTTCCATCTTCACGCCGGGGTCCTTGTACAGCCAGCCGCCCGGCTCGATGTCGATCTGCTCTCCGGCGCCGAGCACCTTCTCGAACACGTTGCCGTAACCGTGCAGCCACAGGATGCCTTCGGAATCCGGGGCGCGGAACTTGTCGATGAAGAAGCCCGTTCCGCCGAAAAGCATGTTCGCCACGCCCTTCACCCGCTCGAAAGTGTAGTCGATCGCGCCTGTCGCCGCGAGGAACTGGTGCTCGCGCACGTGCAGCTCTTCTCCCTTTTTCAGATGAATCGCCGCGATGTGGCCGGCGCCGTCCCTGCTGAACGCAATCATGCCCTGGCCCTTTGCCTCGGTGACGAAGATCTGGATTCCGGCCATCATGCGCTTCATCGCTCCCTTCATCGCCTTGATGCTGATACTGATGCCGGGATGCTTCCAGAGAAGGATGTGGTGCTCGAAATACACGGATGCGCTGCCGGTGAGCTCGACGGTGAGAACGGGTACGAGCTCTCCGTCGAGGTGATAGGTGATGCCGCCGAAGGTTTCAGCCTTGGCGCTGGTTGCCAGGAGAACGGGTTTATCCATTTTGAGCCTCCTCAAGAACTTAGTTCCGTCCCGGCGGGCGGTCAATCGGAATCGCCGGGGTGTTCGGAGCGGAGCAGGGCGTCGATCCGGGCAGCAATGATGAAGTCATTCTCGTGAAGGCCGTCGATTGCGTGTGTGAACAGGGTAACACGGAGCTTTCCCCAGCTCACGAGCAGGTCGGGATGGTGGCGCTGGCTTTCCGCGATCTCACCGAACCGGTTGGCCAGCGCAAGTGCCTGTCGGAAGTCTTTCACCTTGAACTCGCGCTGAAGGTGGTGGCCGCCTACAAGCGTCCAGTCAGGGGATACCTGTCGTCGCAGGCTCTGCACTCGTTCTGCGGCGAGCGGCGGCACACCACCCTTGCAGGGAACGCACTGCCGCCGGGCGAGGTCCTCTCCGCGAATCGATTCGTCGTGCATGTGGCTGTACCTTCAACAATGTAATCCAATGCCAACTGACAGGACAGCGCACCCGCGAAGCCGGCTCAGCCTGTTCGCTTCGCTCCTGAGGCGCCGAATACCGCGCGGACAGCCTCCTGCAAGAGTTCGACGCCCGTGTACGACGCGCCGTCGGGCGGAGGTGCCTCCGTCCCTCTCGGGCCGATGAGAGATTCGAATCCAAGCTCGCGGCAGGCGCGCGATCTCTTTTCCAGGCCCGTCACGGGACGCACCTCGCCGGTCAGGCTCACCTCTCCGATCACGGCAGTGCGGGCCGGCAGCGGCATCGTCACCCGGGCAGAATACAGGGCGAGGGCGATGGGCAGCTCCACTCCCACTTCCGCGATGCGGATGCCTCCGGCCACGTTCACGTAGAGGTCGTGGTCGGCAAGGTGCAAGCCGAGGTGCTTCTCGAGAACCGCCGCCATCCGCGCCACCCGCCCGGAGTCGATCCGGTCCGAGTAGATCCTGCTGATGCCGCTCTTGGCCGGAACTGTGAGCGCCTGGATCTCGATGAGCAGGGCCCGGGAACCCTCGAAAACCGGAGCCACGGCGACACCGGCGGGGATCTCCCCTTCGCGACGCGTGAGAAAGAGGCTCGATGCATCCGTCACCTCCGCAAGGCCGTTCTCCGTCATTCGGAAAAAACCGATCTCATCGACCGAGCCGAACCTGTTCTTCACCGCCTGCAGCGTGCGCACTTCGGCGCTTGCCTGCTCGAAATCGAGCACCGTGTCCACGAGGTGCTCGACCAGCTTCGGTCCGGCGATTGCCCCCTCCTTCGTGACGTGGGCCACGAGGAGGAGCCCGCACCCGCGCGTCCGCGCCCACTCCACCAGCTCCTGGGTGCAGACCTTGATCTGGTTCACGGAGCCCGGCAGCGCGTTCACCTCCCGCGTGTACAGGGTCTGGAGCGAATCCACGATGATGAGCACGGGTTTCACCTGCTCGATGACCTGCATGATGGCGGTGAGCTCCGTTTCCGCGAGCACCTCGATGCGCGGGGAGGATACCGATAGCCTTTCGGCCCTCAGGCGCAGCTGCCCCGGCGATTCCTCCCCCGAGACGTAGAGGCTCCGTCCCGGCGTGACGATGCGCGCGGCGAGTTGGAGCATGAGCGTGGACTTTCCGATGCCGGGCTCTCCGCCCACCAGGACCGAGGAGCCGCGCATGAGGCCGCCGCCGAGCACCCGATTCATCTCCGCGATGCCGGTGTCCAGGCGCATGCCGTCTCGTGTCTCGATCGACGACAGCGGAATCGGCTGCGCTCCCTTCTTCTCCCGGGAGTGTGCACCAGCGGCCGCGCGCCCGGGCGCGTCTGCCGCCGGGACTTCAGTGAAGCCGTTCCACGTGCCGCATTCCGGGCATCGACCGAGCCATCGGGGCTCCTGGTGACCGCAGCTCGAGCACTCGAAAATGGTTTTCGACTTCGACATCGGGATCCTCGCTCCGAGGATAGGTGCCGTCTTTCGGGGTGTCAATCGAAGGTCTGCAACGTTCGGTAGGCAGCGATCGCTCTCCATACTATAGTCCATCCATCGGACACCGTTCATGAACGTCATTCAGCCCGACTCGCGCAGCATCACCATCGTCTCGGACACCGGCCTGAGCTTGTCCGTTCCCTACCGCTTCTACTGGAACGGGCATGATCGCCCGGCGGAGAGCATCGTGCTCACGTCCCCCGCCGAGGAAAAGGAGAAAGGCCGGAAGGGAAGGAAGGCGCCGCAGGCGCCGATCGGCATCCACGAAGTACGTGCTTTCTTCCTGTTCGGCGAGATACGGGACCGGATCAGCGAGGATGCCGCGGGGATCTCACTGTCCCGGACATGGTCGATGAAGACTCCGGGGACCGTCCACCTCAGTATCGACGTGCAGTTCGATCCCCCCGCGGACCTCTCCTGCCTCTTTCCCGGCCTCCATGCGGCCCGTGGTCTTCCCGCGTCAGCTCTCTCGTTCTTCGGAGAGAAAACGGCCTTTCCCTTGAGCCTTTTCCTCTCCCTCGGCAGGAAGGGCGTCCTGATCTTTTCCCCGTCCGCGTCCTGCGAGGGTACTCCTGGCAGCATCGGCATCTCCCGCACGGAAGCGGAAGGGGAAGACGAGCCGGCGCGGCTGAAGGTGGAGCTGCGCTTTCCCGGAATTGAAGAACCCGCGGGGCGCATTGGGCCGAAACCAGGTGACCTGGTGCCCCCCGAGGATGCGCTCATTGAATCCCCGGGGACCCTCGAGAGATCGCACGAGCTCTGCCTTGCCTTCGCTTCGCGCGAGGAGATTGCGGTGCGCGGCGGAGCAGCAGTGCTCGAGCGGATTACGCATGCGCCGGATGCGCCGGCTGCCCTCAAGGAGGTCGACACGGGCGCCCTGGCCGATGCGCTCCAGGGCACTCTCAAGGTACACCACTACCAGAACGGCGGAGTTGCCGGGCTGAGAGAGCTCCCCGACAGCCCGTGGATATCCGCGTCGGCAGGGCTGGGGTGCGCCCTCGCCCTGCGGAGGCTTTGTCCCGAGGATGCGCGCATCGGCGAGCTCGCGCTTCGGCTGGCGGATTTCGCCCTCAAGGGCCAGGTTCCCTGGGGTTTTTTTTACGAAAGCTTCCATATCCCTTCCGGACGATGGCGCGGAGTGCGCGGCAAGGCGGGCAGTGACATTCTCTCGGTCGGCCAATCGGCGCGAGTCGCGGAGCTCCTTCTCGCACTGTCGGACGAGTTGGCCGAAAAAGGACGGCCGCATGAGAAGTATTTTCTCGCCGGCCTGCGATTCGTTGATTTCTTCCTGGACGCGAAGGGAAAGATGATCGCGCCGGGCGGCCTTCATTCGCCTTCATCCAGCACCGTCATCCCCGATTCCTCTCCTGGTCTTGCCGGGCTGGAAGTCTTCTTTCCCTTGTCCCGCGTGTTCGCGCGAACCGGCCATGATCGGTACAGGAAAGCTCTCGACGTGCTTGTCCGTCGTTTTTCGAGCATCGCGTGGGACCCGTTCCAGCCTCCGGCCTCCCGCGAAGGCAGGGGCTCCGATGCCGCGGGCGCCCTGCTTGCGGCGAGGCTGTACGTGGAGATGCGCGGCCTGGGTTACAAGCCTGTCGAGCCCTCTGTCAGCAGTACGGCCGCGGCGCGCGCCCACGCGGCAGACAGCGCACGCTTGTTTGCGTCCCTGCTGTCGCCATGGATTCGTGTGCACGACGAGCCGCCTGACGAAAAGCCTGCGTTTCCCCAGTCGGGATACCTCCTGGACTCTTTTGCACGACAGAGACTTCTGTGCGCCGGGCACGAGACGGCGCTGCTCCTGCTCCAATTGAGAGCGCTGTCTCCCGGTGAAACGGAGAGACACCTCCTGGCAAGGCTGGCCCAGGACTGCCTTGCTTCGGCCAGATGCGTCCCGATTGGCACGGCTTTCATTCAGCCTACGCGCGGGGACGCGGCAGGGGTCAACGCGAACGGCAGCAAGCAGGGTCCCGCGGGCAAGCAGGGCCCGGCGGGCAAGCAGGGCCCGGCGGGCAAGCAGGGCCCGGCGGGCAAGCAGAGCCCGGCCCCCAGAGCAGGTCCCGTCGATTCGAGAAGGGTGGCCACGGAAGTCCTCGCGGGCCTGCGCCTCGGGGTGGAGTTTCCGACCCTGCCGAGGTTCTCCGGCTAGAACATCTTGCGCGCGATGGGGATCCGCCGGCCCGTGCCGAACGCCTTGGGAGACACCTTCAGCACGGGCGGCGCCTGGCGGCGTTTGTATTCCGCTTTTTCCACCATTGCGATGACGGAGCGGACGAGACCCTTGTCGAACCCGAACGCCGCAATGTCCTCCACTGACAGGTTCTGCACGAGGTGCTTATCCAGAATGGCGTCCAGGGTCTCGTACGGCGGCAGGGAATCCTGGTCCTTCTGGTCCGGCCGCAGCTCGGCCGAAGGAGGTTTTGTGAGGATTGCCTCCGGAATAAGGGGCGAGCGCGCATTGATCGAGCGGGCAACGGCATACACCTGCATCTTCAGCAGGTCGCCAATCACCGCCAGCCCTCCGCTCATGTCGCCGTAGAGGGTGCAGTATCCCGTGGCCAGCTCCGACTTGTTTCCCGTCGTGAGCAGCAGCGAATTGAACTTGTTCGAGTATGCCATGAGGAGCGTCCCGCGGATGCGCGCCTGGATGTTCTCCTCCGTGATATCCGGCTTCGTTCCCGCGAATGTCGGCTGGAGAGCATTCAAGAATGCGCCGAAGATGTCCTCGATCGAGATCATCTCCAAAGAGATGCCGAGCGCATCCGCCAGCGCGCGCGCATCCGCGACGCTTCCCTCCGAGGAGTAGCGGGAGGGCAGACCACACACAACCACCCTGTCCGCGCCCAGCGCCTCGACGGCGAGCACCGCCACGAGCGCGGAATCGATGCCGCCGGAGAGACCGAGGTGCACCCGGGTGAAGCCGCATTTGCGAACGTAGTCCCGGATCCCCAGAACGAGCGCCCCCTCGATTTGTGCGAGCGGATCCTGCGGAAGCGGCATCTCGGGACCGAGGGCGCCTGTCTCCACGACGCCGAGCTCCTCCTCAAATGGCTTTCCGAGGAAGAGGAGCTTCCCTTCCGCAGAGGTGACCATGCTCTGGCCGTCGAAAATGATGTTGTCGTTTGCCCCGACAGTATTGACGTACACGACCGGCACTCCCGCGGTTGTGCCGATGCGCGAGAGGAGGTCAAGCCGAACCGCGGGCTTGTCCGCGTAGAACGGCGACGCGGAGGGGGACACGATGAGAGTCGCCCCTGCGTCGAGGAGCTCGGCGACGGGGTCGACGGGGTAGCGCAGCCCGGGTGCAGTCTCACCTTCCCACCAGATGTCTTCGCAGATCGCGATGCCCAGGCGCTCTCCGCCGAACGATACGACTGTGCGGGTATCGGCGCTCTCGAACCACCGCGCTTCATCGAAGACGTCATACGTCGGAAGGAGCGTCTTGGCCTGGGAATGGATGATTTTTCCGTCGGAAATGAGAGAAGCGACATTGAGGAGCCCTTTGCCCGGACGCGACCGATTTCTGTCCACGTATCCCACGATGAGGCCGATTCCGCCTGGTGCGCCCGCCTGAAGGCTGCGGAGCGATTTCAGGTTCTCTTCCACGAAGCGGTCGTATTCCAGCAGGTCCATCGGCGGATACCCGCAGAGGCACAGCTCTGGAAACACAACCAGGGAGCACCCTGCCGCCCGAGCCTGCTCCGCGAAGGAGATGACTTTCGCGCAATTGCCCGAGAAATCGCCTATTGTTGGATTGATCTGCCCGCAGGCGACCTTCATCCGGCATGCCTCCTCTGATCGAATCTAACAGGGAACCGACACAAGTGACAATGCCCGGCGACCCGAAGGGGCGCATTTGTCGGCGACCCGAAGGGGCGCATTTGTCGGCGACCCGAAGGGGCGCATTTGTCGGCGCGGCCCGCGTTGACCGAGCACACGCGGCCCGTTAGTATGTGCCGATGCCGCGAACGATTCTTGTCACGGAAGCCGACTCTCCGCTCGGCGCCGCGCTTGTGCGGCTGTTCGTCACCCGGGGCTATTCGGTGGCCTCTGTTTCGGATCGCGGCGCTTCGAACCGTGCCGCTACCGCGGGCGGCGCGGTAAGGAACCTGCTCGCCCTGGCGTGGAACCGACGGTCGCCCGTCTCCGCGCGCGCGGTGGTGCTTTCCGTGCTCAACGCGTTCGAGACTCTCGACGAGGCGCTGATCCTCGAGCCGCCGTTCCCTGTGGCAGCGACGCTGAGCGAGGCCGCGAGCGCGGACATCGAACGGGCATTCGACGACGCGAAGGGCCCGGTGTTTCTCGCACGGGAGCTGCTGGGCTCTTTCTTGGAACGCGGAGCCGGAGTAGTGAGCTTCGTCAGCGGGGGTCCCGCGACAGGTCCCGTGGAAAGCGCGGCCCGTGAATCTTTCCGAGGTCTGGCCTCGGCGCTGCTGGCATCGCCGGGAAGCGCAGCGATCATCGCAAACGGCTTCCAACGCGGCGCGATCGATCCGGAGGAATATGCCGCGTTCATCGACCGCACGCTGGAGGAAAAGGCGCGAAAGATCAGCGGCCGATGGTTTACATGCCCGCCGCGCGGCGGCTTCCTGCAGGGCGTCCTCTCCGGCAGGTGAGTTGCCGCCGCGACAAATGCGTCCCTGCGGGCCGCCGGGCTTAGAACATCATCGAATCCATGAACCTGGCCTGGAACTCGGGCTTGCCTCCAAGCTCGACGAAGCTCGTGTTGCGCGCCGCGCTCTGCGCTTTTCGCCGGCAGTCACGCGAGAGGAGAACCATGATCGCCCCGCGCAGCGCCGCATTGCCCACCACCTGCACCCGCTCGAGATCCATCGGGGGAATAAGCCCGATGCGCATCGCCGCCCCGGCATCGAGACCCGCGCCGAAGTTGCCGGCCAGGCGAAGCACATCTAGCCTGTCCGCGTTCAGGCCGCTTACCTCGAGGAGCGTCTCGATGCCCGTGCGCACGGCACCCTTGGCCAGCTGGAGCTTCCTGATGTCGTTCTGGGATATGTAGACTTCGCGGTCCTCGGACAGGGAGAATGCCGGCTCCCCAGAGAGAGAAAAGACTCTCTCTTTGAGCGCAGGTGGATCCGCATCGACGGAGTCTACGATCCTTCCCGTCGTATCGAGGAGCCCGAGATTCAACAACGCGGCGATGCCGGAAATCAGGCCCGTGCCGCAGAGTCCACGGGGCGCGCCGCCCCCGACAACCCGGAGCTGCAGCCCGCCGCTGCTCGAGATTGTCACGTTATAGATCGCCCCGTCGAGAGCCCTCATGCCGCAGGAAATCTCCGCACCCTCGAATGCCGGTCCGGCCGCCGTCGAGGTGGCCAGCAGCTTCCCTGCCTGCGCCAGCACCATTTCGCCGTTTGTCCCTATGTCGATGGAGAGTGAGGTCGTTCTTTCCTTCTCGAGGTCCAGGGCGACGATCATCCCGATTGTGTCCGCCCCGACGTACGCCGAGACGAGCGGAAGCGTCTCCACATACCCGCACTCCTGGAACGCCCAGCCGAAATCCCGTGGCGCGCTGCGCACTGACCCGGCGATCAGCGGGACATACGGCACGCGCGTGAGCTGCAAGGGGTCGATGCCGTTGAATATGTGGATCATGATGGGGTTGCCCACCACGACGGTTTTCACGACACGCCCAGGCGGGATCCCCGCTTTCTCGAGCATCCGGCGCGCACCTTCGTCGATCGTTCGGAGAGCCGCTTCCCGCACCGGCACGCGGTCCGTGTGGAAACTCTGCGCGCGCGATATGACGTCCGCCCCGAACGAGACCTGACCGTTGAGAAAGGCGCTCCGCGCGATCCGCTCGCCTGATTCCAGGTCCACCAGTGCGAGGTCGACAGTCGTGGTGCCGAGATCCACTGCGAACCCAAAGCTTCGGCCCACAGGGACGGATTCATTGCTTCGGCCCGCAGGGACGGATTCATTGCTTCGGCCCGCAGGGACGGATTCATTGCTTCGGCCCGCAGGGACGGATTCATTGCTTCGGCCCGCAGGGACTCCGCTTATGTCGCCCGCCGCCTTTGAATCCAACGTGAGCAGCTCGTTCTCCTCACAAAGCGCATCGACCTTCCAGCCTGATTCCCGGAGGATGCGCGAGAGCCGCTCAAGGGATGAGATGTCAGGAGCACCCGCGGAAATCCCGAGCTCGGCGAGAGCCGCCGCAAGTCTCTCCCAGTCAGCGCGCTGATCCTCCAGATGCGGCTCTGCCAGGGTGACTTCCACGCGCCGCACCGACGGGCTTTCAATCCCCACCTCGATGTCCTTGTCGCGCAGTCCCTGCTGCCACGCCTGCACGGAAGAGCGTGAGCCCGGGATCGTCACCGTGCAGTCTTCCGAGATCGGAAGCCGACAGGCAAGCCGCAGTCCCGCGGCGCTGTCGCTCTCTTTCAAGCCTTCCTTTCCGGCCGCAGGCGGCGGATCCACACTCACCCGGCACTGGCGGCAGCTTCCGCGTCCACTGCAGGGGTAGTCGAGCATGATCCGCGCGCTCTGGAGGGCCTCGCGCAGGAGCGTGCCCCGCTCGACAGCGAGGATTTTTCTCACGGGCAGAACGGTGATCGTGGGCATTGGGAGGGATACTAAGTGTTTGCTATCAGCCGGACAAGGGGCGGGCGTGTTCCGGCTCCGCAAACTTGACGGTCCGGGAACGGCGCGCTAACGTCTGGAACATGCCGTGGAGTCTCCGTCTCGTTCTCCGGGGATCGTGCCTTCTTGGCGCGCTCGCCCTCGCCTCCTGCACGGCGAACCAGACTATCGCCATCGCCAACGACGGGAGCGGGACGTTCGTGATGCACGCGGAGGTCTCCCCTCTCCTTCGCGATTACCTGGCGAGCCTCGCGGAGCTTTCCGGAAATGCGAGTCCCCTGAAGGAGGGCAGGGTTTTCGATGCAGCAGCGATCAGGAAGGACTTCCAGTCACGGCCGGGAATCTTCGTGAGGAAGGTTTCAACGCCGACATCGAGCGTCCTCGATCTGGAGCTCGGGTTCAATTCCCTGCAGGACCTGCTGCGCAGCCAGGATGCCTTGAAGGACACCGGCGCCCTTGCCCTTGTCGATGCGGGAGACAGGAGCACCCTGAGGCTGCACCTGGACCGCGCCACGTGGAGCCAGCTTGCCGGTCTTTTTCCATCCCTGCGGGATCCTCTTGTTGCGCAGCTCGGTCCCCAGGGCAGCGGGCAGGTGACCGACGATGACTACCTTGCCATGATACGCTTCTCGATGGGCGAGGACGCGCCAGGGCTCCTCAAGAAATCGTTCATCACCATGACGATCCAGCCGCCGGGAGAAATCATCTCGCAATCAGGCGGGACGATAAGCGGCGGCGGCGTGGTGTTCCGGATTCCCGTTCTCAGGATCCTCGTACTGGATCGGCCGCTGGATTATTCCGTTACGTGGGAGGACACAAAATGAGCAATCTTATCTTTCAAACCGAATCAGCCTACGGCTACCCTCTCCTGATCAAGAATCTGCTGTTCGCTCCCGTCGTGGACAATCCCGATCAGGAAATCGTTTATCGGGGGGCGGTTCGCTTCACTTACCGGCAGTTCCATGAGAGGGTCCGCCGACTCGCCTCGGCACTCGGAAAGATCGGCGTCAGACCCGGCGATACCGTTGCGGTCATGGACTGGGACAGCCACCGCTATCTCGAGTGCTTCTTCGCCGTGCCCATGATCGGCGCCGTCCTGCACACCGTCAACACGCGTCTCTCCACGGAGCAGCTCGTCTACACCATCTCTCACGCCGAGGACACGGTCATTATCGTGAACTCGGAGTTTCTTCCCATGCTGGACCAGATCAAGGGGCGCATGGACACGGTGAAGAAGCTCATCCTCATAAACGAAACCGGTGCGGCTCCCGCGGTGACGCTCGACGGAGAATATGAAGCCCTGCTGGCCGCCGCGGATCCCATTGCTGAGTTCCCCGAGCTGGACGAGAACACTCGCGCCACAACGTTCTATTCAACCGGGACCACGGGGATGCCGAAGGGAGTGTACTTCAGCCACCGGCAGCTCGTCCTGCATACTCTCGGGACCATTGCCACGCTCGCTTCCGCCGTCACGCAAGGCCGTTTCCACAGGGAAGACGTGTACATGCCGCTGACGCCGATGTTCCATGTTCACGCCTGGGGCATCCCCTACGTGGCGACCATGCTCGGGGTCAAACAGGTCTACCCCGGCAAGTACGTTCCGGAAATGCTGCTGAGACTCATCACGGAGGAAAAGGTCACCTTCTCCCACTGCGTCCCGACCATTCTGAACATGCTCGTGAGCAGCCCGGCAGCCGCGAATGTGAATCTTTCCGGTTGGAGGGTCCTCATCGGCGGCGCGGCGCTCCCGAAGTCGGTGGCGATTGCCGCGCTCAAGAGGGGAGTGGATGTCTCCGTCGGTTATGGCCTTTCTGAGTCCTGCCCCGTCTTGACGT